>NZ_AMXF01000106.1 GCF_000310225.1 Thauera phenylacetica B4P | reverse complement strand
TAGGAGCGCCGGCAGGCGCGAACAGGGCGCCGAAAACCTGCGACTCCGCCGCCACCCACGCGTCCCTGTTCGCGCCTGCCGGCGCTCCTACAGGGGCGGCGGGGGCGAAGCGGCTTTCGCGCTACAGAAACCGCCACGCGTCCCGGACCTCCTGTAGGAGCTGCGGCAGCTGCGAATGGAGCGCTTCGGCGACCGCGGCGCCCGAAGGACCCCGGATGCCGCTTTCGCGCCTGCCGGCGCTCCTACAGGGGACGGCGGGGGCGGAGCGGCGTTCGCGCTACGGAAACCGCCACGCGTCGCGGACCTCTTGTAGGCGCTGCGGCAGCTGCGAATGGAGCGGTTCGTCGACCGCGGCGCCGGAGGGAGCGCGGACGCCGCTTTCGCGCCTGCCGGCGCTCCTACAGAAACCGCCACGCGTCCCGGACCTCCTGTAGGAGCTGCGGCAGCTGCGAATGGAGCGGTTCGTCGACCGCGGCGCCGGAGGGAGCCCGGACGCCGCTTTCGCGCCTGCCGGCGCTCCTACAGCAACCGCCACGCGCCCCGGACCTCTTGTAGGAGCTGCGGCAGCTGCGAATGGAGCGGTTCGTCGACCGCGGCGCCGGAGGGAGCGCGGACGCCGCTTTCGCGCCTGCCGGCGCTCCTGCATGGAGCGCAGTGGCTCCGCCAACACCAGGTCACCGCTCCGGTCGAGCCTCCTCGTTCAGGTCCTCGAACGCCTCCGCCGGCGAAAGCGTCATGTCCACGCTCTCCAGGCGCAGCGCCGGCCCGTCCCCCTCGCTCTCGAGCAGGATCCAGTGCCCGGCCTCGCGCCGGTGCAGCTCCAGGCGGCGCTGATCGACGTCGACCAGCAGGCATTCGCGCAGATCGGCCAGCTTGCGATAAGCGACGAACTCGATGCTGCGGTCGCAGGCGGCGGTGGAGCCCGATAACACCTCCACCACCAGGCGCGGATGTTCGATCGCCAGCTCGGCGCGGCTACGTCGCGCTCGCCCCCCGGTGGCATCCTGTGCACTCCCCATCCTCCAGGAGTCGCACCCCATGAAGACCATCGGCCTCCTCGGCGGCATGAGCTGGGAATCCACCGTGCCTTACTACCGCCAGATCAACGAAGCGGTGAAGGCCCGCCTCGGCGGCCTGCACTCGGCCAGGATCGTGCTGTACAGCGTCGACTTCGCCGAGATCGAGCGCCTGCAGCACGACGGCGACTGGGATGCCGCCGGCGCCGTGCTCGCCGGGGCCGCGCAGGCGCTGGCGCGCGCCGGAGCCGACTTCATCGTGCTGTGCACCAACACCATGCACAAGGTGGCCCCGGCCATCGAGGCCGCGACGAACATCCCGCTGCTCCACATCGCCGACCCCACCGCAGCCGCCATCCGCCGCGCCGGCCTGTCCCGCGTCGGCCTGCTCGGCACGCGCTTCACCATGGAGCAGGCCTTCTACCGCGGCCGCCTGGCGGAGCGCCACGGCATCGAGGTGCTCGTCCCCGAGCCGGACGACCGCGAACGCGTGCATCGCGTGATCTACGAGGAGCTCTGCCTCGGCCGCGTCGAAGACGCCTCGCGCGCCGCCTACCGCGAGGTGATGCGCCGCCTGGTCGAGCGCGGCGCGCAAGGCATCGTCCTCGGCTGCACCGAGATCTCGCTGCTGGTGGCGGCGCAGGATGCGAGTGTGCCGCTGTTCGACACCACGGCGATCCATGCCGGGGCAGCGGTGGAGATTGCGCTCGGGAAGGGGTAGATGTCCCCTGCGTGCGCCCGGCCAACTGCTACCGTCCGTTGTGCGGGTTTGGCCCCCTCGGTCTTCACTGCTGGTTTGCCCTTGCGGGGCGGCCGTCCCCCACGCCGCCCCTCGTGAAACCCCGATCAGTACTCCAGCACCCTCGGCAGCTCCTTCGCCTGCTCGACCCACTTGGCGACGTCGGCCTCGGGCGGGACGCGGCGGGTGAGCTTCTTCTCCGCGTTCACCTGGGCCAGCGTCGCGGCCAGGTTGGCCGGGGCACGGCGGGCGAGGGCGGGGACGGTGTCCACGCCGGCGGCCTCGAGGAGCTGGGCGTAGTCGGAGCCGACGCCGTGGATGCGGTAGAGGTCGGCCATGTTGGCGAACTTCAGCACCTGGGCGGTGGAGAGGCCGGTGGCCTCGGCGAGCTTGGCGCGCGCCGAGGGCGTGGTGCTCGCGGCGAGCAGGGCGTCGGTGTCCTTGACGCCGGCTTCGCGGAACTTCTTGCCGGTGACTTCGCCGATGCCTTCGATGTCTTCGATCTTGTAATTCGCCATCCTGCAGCCTCCTGTGGGCGTTGAACGAGTGGCCCGGTCCCGGCGCCGGGGTGCTCCATGGAGACGCCCGGCGCCGGTCCTGGCACTTCGATCTTAAGCCCGGAGGGCGGCAGCGGTGCGTTAAATCCTGACGGCATCGCCCGATTCGGGCGTGAAGTCGCGGCCGTCCCAGTGCAGCCAGCAGGCGTGGCCGCGCCAGTCGGGCAGCACGCGGCGCACGCAGTCGCGACCGTCCACCGTGAGGCGGTGGCTGGCGGGGCGGTGGGTGTGGCCGTGCACCAGGGTGGGGTAGCCGTGTTCGCGCAGCAGCGTGGCGACCGCGTCGGCGTTGACGTCCATGATCTCCATGGCTTTCTCGGCCTTGGCGGCCTCGCTCTTCTGGCGCAGGCCGGCGATGAAGGCCTTGCGCGCGGCAAGCGGCTGGGCGAGGAAGCCGGCCTGCCAGGCGGGGGCGCGCACCTGGCGGCGGAAGGCCTGGTAGGCGAGGTCGTCGGTGCACAGCGCGTCGCCGTGGGCGAGCAGCAGCACCGGGGCGGCGTCGGTGCCGTCTTGGTCGTCGTGATCGCCGAAGCGCACGCGCGCTGGATCCTCCAGCAGGGTGGCGCCGATCGCGCGGGCGAAGTCCGCGCCGGCGAGCAGGTCGCGGTTGCCGGTCATGAAGAAGACCGCGGTGCCGGCGTCGGCGAGCGCGCGGATCGCGGCGGCCATGCGCGCGTTGAAGGGGGTCTCGAGGTCGTCGTCGCCGGCCCAGTATTCGAACAGGTCGCCGAGGATGAAGAGGCTGGCCGCCTCGCGCGCCGGGCCTTGCAGGAAGGCGAGGAAGGCTGCGACGTTGGCGGGCTCGTCCTCGGTCAGGTGGAGGTCGGAAATGAACAATGCCGGAAGCGCCGCGCGGGCGGCTTCCGGCATCGTGGTGGCGACCCCGCCCGGCCGAGCCGGGGCGGAAGCCGCTTGCGAAGGGTCGCGCGCGGGCACGATCAGACGACTTCGGCGCGCTCGATGATCACGTCTTCCTTCGGCACGTCCTGGTGGAAGCCGCTGGAGCCGGTCTTGATCTTGCGGATGGCATCGACCACGTCCATGCCCTCGCTGACCTTGCCGAACACACAGTAGCCCCAGCCCTGCAGGTCGGGCGAGGTGTGGTTGAGGAAGGCGTTGTCGGCGACGTTGATGAAGAACTGCGCGGTGGCCGAGTGCGGAGCCTGGGTGCGCGCCATGGCGATGGTGCCGCGGTCGTTCTTGAGGCCGTTGTCGGCTTCGTTCTTGATCTGCTCGCCGGTGGCCTTCTGCTTCATGCCGGGCTCGAAGCCGCCGCCCTGGATCATGAAGCCGTCGATGACGCGGTGGAAGACGGTGTTGTCGTAGTGGCCGGCCTCGACGTAGGCGAGGAAGTTGGCGACGGTGACCGGGGCCTTCTCGGCGTCGAGTTCGAGGGTGATGACGCCGTGGTTGGTGTGCAGCTTGACTGCCATGCGGATTCTCCTGGGGTGGATCTGGCGTGGGCCCGGCGGGGTGGCCGCCGGGCGGTGGGGTTGGGTCTTGCTCTGAAGGCTTACTTCGCGGGCTTTTTCGCCGGCGCGGCGGTACCGACCACGCTGGCGCTCTCGACGACGATGGCCTCGACCGGCACGTTCTGGTGGAAGCCGCGGTTGGCGGTGGGCAGCTTGGCGATCTTGTCGACCACCTCCATGCCCTTCACGACCTTGCCGAACACCGCGTAGCCCCAGCCGTCGCGCGAGGGGTAGTCGAGGAAGGTGTTGGGCGCCAGGTTGATGAAGAACTGCGCGCTCGCTGAATGCGGGTCGGAGGTGCGCGCCATCGCCAGCGTGCCGCGCTCGTTCTTGAGGCCGTTCTTTGCCTCGTTCTCGATCGGGGCGCGGGTGGCCTTCTGGTTCATGTTCGCGTCGAAGCCGCCGCCCTGCACCATGAAGCCGTCGATCACGCGGTGGAACACGGTGCCGTCGTAGAAGCCGTCCTTCACGTACTGCACGAAGTTCTCGGCGGACTTGGGCGCCTTGTCGGCGAAGACCTCGACGACGATGTCGCCCTGGCTGGTCTTGAGTTCGACCGTCGGGTTGGCGGCGAGCGCCGGGAAGGCCAGGCTGGCTGCGGTGGCGAAGGCAAGCAGGTGTCGTTTCATGGAGGCTCCTGGGATGGGGCGGAAGGGTGGCCGCGGCGATGTCCGCTGCGGGCGTCGCCTGCGATTCCGATGCACGCCGGGCGATGGGGCCGGGGCGTGGGCGAGGAGGGTGCCGGGGGCTGCGTGCTATACTCGCGCGCTTGCGTGGGCCTGCCCGAAACGCGGAATCGAAGCGCTTTTCAAGCGCCGAATTCTAGCAACAAGGCCCCCCCCTCACAATCGAGCCGCCGCCCGCGTCGATCCGACGGCCGGCCTCCCGTACCGATCCGCCCGCACCGATGCTCTCCATCTACAACACCCTGTCGCGCAGCAAGGAAGCCTTCACGCCCATCGAACCCGGCAAGGTCCGCATGTACGTGTGCGGCATGACGGTGTACGACTTCTGCCACCTCGGCCACGCGCGCGTGATGGTGGTGTTCGACATGGTCGCGCGCTGGCTGCGCGCGAGCGGGCTGGACGTGACCTACGTGCGCAACATCACCGACATCGACGACAAGATCATCCGTCGCGCGCAGGACAACGGCGAGAGCATCCGCCAGCTCACCGACCGCTTCATCGCCGCGATGCACGAGGACGCCGACGCGCTCGGCGTGCTGCGCCCCGACCACGAGCCGCGCGCCACCGACTACGTCGCGCAGATGCAGTCGCTGATCTCGCGCCTGGAGCAAAAGGGCCTGGCCTACGTCGCCGCCAACCGCGACGTGTGCTACGCGGTGCGCAAGTTCAAGGGCTACGGCAAGCTGTCGGGCAAGTCGCTCGACGAACTGCGCGCCGGCGAGCGCGTCGATGTGGCGCAGGACAAGAACGACCCGCTCGACTTCGTGCTGTGGAAGCACGCCAAGGTCGAGGAGCCGGGCGAGGTGAAGTGGGCGTCGCCCTGGGGCGAGGGCCGGCCGGGCTGGCACATCGAGTGCTCGGCGATGAGCTCCGACCTGCTCGGCGACCACTTCGACATCCACGGCGGCGGCATGGACCTGCAGTTCCCCCACCACGAGAACGAGATCGCCCAGTCGGAAGGCGCGCACGGCCACGCCTTCGTCAATTACTGGATGCACAACGGCTTCGTGCGCGTCGACGACGAGAAGATGTCGAAGTCGCTCGGCAACTTCTTCACCATCCGCGAGGTGCTGCAGAAGTACGACCCCGAGGTGGTGCGCTTCTTCATCCTGCGCGCGCAGTACCGCAGCGCGCTCAACTACTCCGACGCCCACCTCGAGGACGCCCGCAACGCGCTCACCCGGCTGTACACCGCGCTGAAGAACGTGCCGGTGGCCGGGGCGCCGGTGGTCGACTGGAGCGAGCCCTTCGCGCAGCGCCTGCGCGCGGCGATGGACGACGACTTCAACACCGCCGAGGCGGTGGCCGTGTTGTTCGAGCTCGCCAACGAGGTCAACCGCAGTGCCGCGCCGGTGCTCGCGGCGCAGTTGAAGGCGCTCGGCGGCGTGCTCGGCCTGCTCGGGCGCGAGCCGCAGGCCTTCCTGCAGGCCGGCGCGCCGGACGCGGGCGGGCTGGATGCCGACGCGATCGAGGCCCGCATCGCCGAACGCGCCGCCGCCAAGAAGGCGAAGAACTTCGCCGAGGCCGACCGCATTCGCGCCGAGCTCACCGCCGCCGGCGTGATCCTCGAGGACGGCGCCGGCGGCACCACCTGGCGCCGCGCCTGAGCGCTCTGTCGACGGCGTGCGGAACGCAGCGATCGCGCATCACGGCCGCGCCGCCGTCTCGCCTCGCGGTGCCCCGCCCGGCCGAACCGAACCCAACCGACCCGAACCTGCACAAGGAACCCCGCACATGATCATCACCGGCTTCCAGAGCCTGCTCGACGCCGCCCGCCAGCAGCCCGAACCGCAGCGCCTGCTGCTCGTCTTCACCCGCGCCGAGCTCCCCGAGAAGGCCACCGCCGAGCAGCGCGCCAAGTTCGAGCAGGGCGAGGGCGGCGCGCTGGTGCCGGTGATGTACGTCGACAAGAAGCCCGACGAGCTGCAGAGCTTCGACGAGCTGGTCGAGGAGTCGCGCCACACCGGGCAGAGCTGGGACATGATGTTCGTCGGCTGCCTGAGCGGGCAGGGTGGGCGCGAGCCGGACGACGACACGGTGCAGAAGGCGCTCGAGACCATGATCATGTCGATCCAGGGCGGCATCGTCGCCCACCTGCTGGCCTACCGCCCCAACGGCGAGCAGGTCTGGCTGCCCGACCAGGCCGAAGGCCTGGCCTGAGGGATCGGGCTGCTCGCCGAGCGCCGGACCGCCCCATTCGCGGCTGCCGCCGCTCCTACAGGGAGGCCGCGACGGTTTCTGTAGGAGCGCCGGAAGGCGCGAACCCGGCGGTTGGGGTCGAGACGCACGTCGTTTCCGGATAGCCCCATTCGCGGCTGCCGCCGCTCCTACAGGAGAGCCGCGACGGTTCTTGTAGGAGCGGCGGCAGCCGCGAAGCCTTGCCCGCCGCGCTACCCGTCTCAGCCGCCGAAGAAGTCCCGCACCTTGTCCATCCAGCCCTGCGCCTTGGGGTTGTGGCGGGTGGCGTTGCCGCTGGAGATCTCCTCGAACTCGCGCAACAGCTCGCGCTGACGCTCGGTGAGGTTCACCGGGGTCTCGACCACCACGTGGCACATCAGGTCGCCGTGCACATGGCTGCGCACGTTCTTGATGCCCTTGCCGCGCAGGCGGAAGACCTTGCCGCTCTGTGTCTCGGCGGGGATCTTGAGCCGTGCCATGCCTTCGAGCGTGGGGATCTCGATCTCGCCGCCGAGCGCCGCGGTGGTGATGCTGATCGGCATCTCGCAGTGCAGGTCGTCGTGGTCGCGCTCGAACACCGCGTGCTTGCGGATGTGGATCTCGACGTAGAGGTCGCCCGGCGGGCCGCCGTTGAGGCCGGGCTCGCCGTGGCCAGCGTGGCGCAGGCGCATGCCGTCGTCGATGCCGGCGGGGATCTTGACCTCGAGCGTCTTCTGCTTCTTGGTGCGGCCGGCGCCGCCGCAGTCGCGGCAGGGGTCGGGGATGATCTTGCCGCTACCGTGGCACTTCGGGCAGGTCTGCTGGATCGAGAAGAAACCCTGCTGCACGCGCACCTGGCCGTGGCCCTGGCAGGTGGGGCAGGGCTTGGGGTGGGTGCCGGGCTTGGCGCCGCTGCCGTGGCAGGTGCCGCACTCCTCGACGGTGGGGATGCGGATCGTCTTCTCGGCGCCGCGCGCGGCCTCTTCCAGCGTGATCTCGAGGTTGTAGCGCAGGTCGGCGCCGCGATAGACGTTCGAGCGCCCGCCGCGTCCGCCGCCGCCGAAGAGGTCGCCGAAGATGTCGCCGAAGGCGTCGGAGAAGCCGTCGAAGCCCTGCGCGCCGGGGCCGGCGCCCATCGACGGGTCGACGCCGGCGTGGCCGTAGCGGTCGTAGGCGGCCTTCTTCTGCGGGTCGGAGAGCATCTCGTAGGCCTCCTTGGCCTCCTTGAAACTCTCTTCCGCTTCCTTGTTGTCCGGATTGCGGTCCGGGTGGAACTTCATGGCCAGCTTGCGGTAGGCCTTCTTGATCTCGTCGTCGCCGGCGTCGCGGTTGACGCCGAGGACTTCGTAGTAATCCCTTTTGGACATGGTGCTTCGCTCAGTCTGGTCTCAAGCAAAGGCCGAGCCGGCACCGGAGCGGGGCTCCGGCGGGGCTCGGCCGCGAAGGGTTCGCCAGAGTGACGATTACTTCTTGTCCTTCACTTCGGTGAATTCGGCATCCACCACGTCGGCGTCGTCGGCCTTGCCGCCGGCCTGCTGGCCGCCCGCGCCGGCACCCGGCTGGCCGCCGCCTTCGGTCTGGGCCTGGGCGTACATCTGCTCGCCGAGCTTCTGCGCGGCCATCGCCAGGGCCTGGCTCTTGGCCTCGATGCTGTCCTTGTCGCCGCTCTTGATGGCCTCTTCGGCCTCCTTCATCGCGGCCTCGATCTTGGACTTCTCGTCATCCGCCAGCTTGTTGCCGTACTCGGTCAGCGCCTTGCGGGTCGAGTGCACCAGGGCGTCGCACTGGTTGCGCGCGTCGACGAGCTCGTGGGCCTTCTTGTCTTCCTCGGCGTGCGCCTCGGCGTCGCGCACCATGCGCTGGACCTCGTCGTCCGACAGGCCGGAGTTGGCCTGGATCTTGATCTTGTTCTCCTTGCCGGTGGCCTTGTCCTTGGCCGACACGTGCAGGATGCCGTTGGCGTCGATGTCGAAGGTGACCTCGATCTGCGGCATGCCGCGCGGCGCCGGCGGGATGTCCGACAGGTTGAACTGGCCCAGGCTCTTGTTGCCGGAGGCCATCTCGCGCTCGCCCTGCAGCACGTGGATGGTCACGGCCGACTGGTTGTCGTCGGCGGTCGAGAACACCTGCGAGGCCTTGGTCGGGATCGTGGTGTTCTTCTGGATCAGCTTGGTCATCACGCCGCCCAGGGTCTCGATGCCCAGCGACAGCGGGGTGACGTCGAGCAGCAGCACGTCCTTGACCTCGCCCTGCAGCACGCCGCCCTGGATGGAGGCGCCGACGGCGACGGCCTCGTCCGGGTTGACGTCACGGCGCGGCTCCTTGGCGAAGAACTCCTTCACGCGGTCGATGACCTTGGGCATGCGGGTCTGGCCGCCGACCAGGATCACGTCGTCGATGTCGGTGACCTTGAGGCCGGCGTCTTTCAGGGCGATGCGGCAGGGCTCGATCGAGCGCTCGATCAGGTCCTCGACCAGCGACTCGAACTTGGCGCGGGTGATCTTGATCGCCAGGTGCTTCGGACCGTTGGCGTCGGCGGTGATGTAGGGCAGGTTGATCTCGGTCTGCTGGCCGGAGGACAGCTCGATCTTGGCCTTCTCGGCGGCTTCCTTCAGGCGCTGCAGCGCGAGCACGTCGTTCTTGAGGTCGACGCCCTGCTCCTTTTTGAACTCGGTGACGATGTAGTCGATGATGCGCTGGTCGAAGTCCTCGCCGCCCAGGAAGGTGTCGCCGTTGGTGGCCAGCACTTCGAACTGGTGCTCGCCGTCGAGGTCGGCGATCTCGATGATCGAGATGTCGAAGGTGCCGCCGCCGAGGTCATACACGGCGATCTTGGAGTCGCCCGGCTTCTTGTCCATGCCGAAGGCGAGCGCGGCCGCGGTGGGCTCGTTGATGATGCGCTTGACTTCCAGCCCGGCGATGCGGCCGGCGTCCTTGGTGGCCTGGCGCTGGCTGTCGTTGAAGTAGGCCGGCACCGTGATGACGGCCTCGGTCACTTCCTCGCCCAGGTAGTCCTCGGCGGTCTTCTTCATCTTGCGCAGGATCTCGGCGGACACCTGCGGCGGCGCGATCTTCTTGCCGCGCACCTCCACCCAGGCGTCGCCGTTGTCGGCCTTGGCGATGGTGAAGGGCATCATGGCGATGTCCTTCTGCACTTCCTTCTCTTCGAAGCGGCGGCCGATCAGGCGCTTGATCGCGAACAGGGTGTTCCGCGCGTTGGTGACGGCCTGGCGCTTGGCCGGCGCGCCGACCAGGATCTCGCCGTCTTCGGCGTAGGCGACCACCGACGGGGTGGTGCGCGCGCCTTCGGAGTTCTCGATGACCTTCGGCTTGCCGCCTTCCATCACGGAGACGCAGCTGTTGGTGGTGCCGAGGTCGATGCCGATGATCTTGCCCATGAGAGTTCCTTTTCAGTCTGGATTCGGGAGGCGCGGCCTGTGGCGCGCCGGTCTGGTTCGAATATGGGGCGGGCGGACGCGCTTTCAAGCGCGCCGCGGGAATTTGCCTGCGGGTCTTACTGGGCCTTGCCCTTGGAGACCATCACCATCGCCGGGCGGATGACGCGCTCGCTGAGCAGGTAGCCCTTCTGCAGCACGGTGACGACAGTGTTGGGCTCGGCGTCGGCCTCGACCATGCTGATCGCCTGGTGCTTGTTCGGGTCGAACTTCTGCCCGAGCGGGTTCTCCTCGGCAAGCTTTGCGCCCTCGAAGGCGGAGATCAGCTGCTTGAGCGTGAGCTCGACGCCCTCGCGCAGCTTGTCCACGGTCTGGTTCTCGGTCGCGAGCGCGGCCTCCAGGCTGTCCTTGACCGGCAGCATCGCGGTGGCGAACTTCTCGGCAGCGAATTTCGACGCCTTGGCGATGTCGTCCTGCGCGCGCCGGCGCAGGTTCTCGGTCTCGGCCTTGGCACGCAGCCAGGCGTCGTGGTGCTCGGCGGCCTTCAGCTCGGCCTGGCGCAGCACCTCCTCGAGGCTCGGCATGCTGTCGATGCCGTTCTCCGGCGCGGTGTCGGCCGCCGCGGCGGCGGCCTGGAGGTCGAGCTCCGGGCCGCTCTGCGCGGGCTGCTGCGCGCCGCCCTGCGCGGCCTGCTCCGCCGGCTGGTCGGTGGGGTTCTGGCTGGCCTGGTTCGGGTCCTGCATGTCGGTTGGCTCCGTGTTGTAATGCGAAACAGACGGGTACTTGGGGGCGGCCGGGGGCGGTTCAAGAGGCTTGGGTGAAAAATCTCCGGGATGGCTCTGCGGGCGAGGGGTTTCGGCGAGGCGACGGGTGATTGCCGAAGATGGCCGGCATGGCGTGGATGTATGAGCGCTACGCGAGGGAGCTTCAATGAGGCCACGGCTGATCGCCGTGGATGACGAGCTCGCGGAAATGGTGATCGGCAACACCTGGACGCTTCAATGAGGCCACGGCTGATCGCCGTGGATGACGCGAGGGGCGAGGCTGGGAAGGTTGGGAAGGTTGGGCTTCAATGAGGCCACGGCTGATCGCCGTGGATGACCGGCCAGCGTGGCCTCGTAGTGGTCGCGCAGCTCGGCGCTTCAATGAGGCCACGGCTGATCGCCGTGGATGACCGCATGAGGCTGTATTCCGGACCGAGGCGTCGCCGATGCTTCAATGAGGCCACGGCTGATCGCCGTGGATGACGCCGCGCGAGCTGCAGGCGGCGTTCGTCGCCTACGCCGCTTCAATGAGGCCACGGCTGATCGCCGTGGATGACGCTGCGCCTCGGTGAGCAGGGGACCGTAGCGATCGAGCTTCAATGAGGCCACGGCTGATCGCCGTGGATGACCTATGTCGCGGGCACCGACTACAACGTCGACCTCGTGCTTCAATGAGGCCACGGCTGATCGCCGTGGATGACCGCCCGCGGTGGATGTACTTGCTCACCTGTCCTGCGGCGCTTCAATGAGGCCACGGCTGATCGCCGTGGATGACTCCGCGATCGCAATCAAGGACCAGCCCTGCCAGTAGCTTCAATGAGGCCACGGCTGATCGCCGTGGATGACGCCGTCGCGTACTTGATCTGCTTCGCGCCCTGCGCGCCGCTTCAATGAGGCCACGGCTGATCGCCGTGGATGACGCCTCGGCACGGGTGTCGAAGGGGTCGCCGTTTGAGCTTCAATGAGGCCACGGCTGATCGCCGTGGATGACCGCCGAGGCCGCTTTCGCCATCGCCGAGGCCATCCGGCTTCAATGAGGCCACGGCTGATCGCCGTGGATGACGGAACTGAAAGACCTACAACTTTGGCTGCAGATCACGCTTCAATGAGGCCACGGCTGATCGCCGTGGATGACACCGTCGGCAGCCCCCGCGCCCGCTTCTACACCATGCTTCAATGAGGCCACGGCTGATCGCCGTGGATGACCCTGAGCGGCGAGCGCGTCGCCGACAAAGCCAGATAGCTTCAATGAGGCCACGGCTGATCGCCGTGGATGACACGTCGAGAATCCCCTACGCCAAGTGTTAACGGCGGTCGATTCCCGCACAAATCCGGCGTCCACCGCCGGCACGGCACAGCATGACCTTGATCTGGTGAGCGGATAGCGGCTGTTTGCTTGATGGGGTCAGGGGCGTTGGAAGGCGCCCGTAGGGCAACTGGAAACGCCCCTGACCCCGGCGCGCCGATGGCGGGCGGGGTGTTCGTACAATCGGGAGGGAGGGCGTTTGGCACCCGAGTGGCCGATGCGCGCACAATCGGGCTCGGCCTGTGGCAACGCAGGCGCGACACCGGCTCAAACCGCCAAGTCATCCCCAGTGTCGCGCCCCACACCCGCGCAAGGCTGCGCGGTCGTTGCGCCCGTAGTCTTTCACGAAGTGGGCGCTGGCGTCGAGTCTCCCACGGGCCTCAAGGCCCATGGAGTCGACCGGACGACGCTATCTCTGTGCCGCGTGCCGCGCGGCAGTGCTGATCTGCAGCCACTGTGATCGGGGGCAGCGCTATTGCGCCGCCGGCTGCGCCCAGCGTGCCCGCGCGGCCTCGCTGCGGGCAGCCGGCACGCGCTACCAGGCGAGCTTTGCGGGGCGCCTGGCGCACGCGCAACGCCAGCGCCGCTACCGCGCGCGACGCCAGGAAGTGACGCATCAGGGTTCCCCGCCGCCGGCCCCGCCTGTTGAAGTAAGGACCGCGCCGACCGTGCCCGAGTCCGTACCGTCCGCGAGCGGGCAGTGCCACCTGTGCCACCGTGTGCTGTCCCCGTTCGTGCGTCAGGACTTCCTGCACTCCCCGGTTCGGCGCCCCTGTCCGCGATCCGAACGGAGTCCGCCCCGCCATGGCCCTGTCCCCTGAACACGAAGCGCAGATCCTGCGCTACTACCACGCCGAGCGCTGGCGCATCGGCACCATCGCCGTGCAGCTCGGGCTGCACCGCGACACCGTCGCGCGCGTGCTCGCCCAGGCCGGCCTGCCCCGGCACGGCCCCGTGCAGCGCGCCTCGGCGATCGACCCCTATCTACCCTTCCTCCACGAGACGCTCGCGCAGTTTCCGCGCCTTACGGCCGCGCGGCTCTACGACATGGCGCGCGCACGCGGTTACCCCGGGCGCCCCGATCACTTCCGCCACCTGATCGCCCGCCACCGCCCGCGCCCGAGCGCCGAGGCCTATCTGCGGCTACGCACCCTGCCCGGCGAGCAGGCCCAGGTCGACTGGGGGCACTTCGGGCACCTGACGATCGGGCGCGCGCGCCGT
>NZ_AMXF01000105.1 GCF_000310225.1 Thauera phenylacetica B4P | reverse complement strand
CCCGCCGGGATGCGGATGAAGGTGTGCACCGCGTCCCACAGCGAATCGAACCAGGGCAGCTTGTCGGCGAAGAACTCGGCCAGCAGCATCACCCCGGACACCCCGAGCAGCAGCGGATGGGTCAGCACCTCCAGCCCGCCCGGCAACTGCACGCCGCCGAAGCGCCCCAAGGCACCGAGCACGAACACCAGCGCATACAGCCGCAGCCCGCTCGCCCAGCCCAGGCCCGCCGCCAGCGCGGCGAGCGAGGCCATGTCGAGCGGCACGCCGCTCCAGTCGAGCAGCGCGGTGAACTCGGTCGGCCAGCTACTGAAGGCGTAGGCGTCCATGGCGATGTCCCCGGTCCTGCAAACCGTTCAGTGCGCGCGGTCGATGCAGGTCGCGCACCGTGCGCGCCTCAGCCCTGCGCGATCCACACCGCGGGGCGCTTGTCGAGGAAGGCGGCCAGGCCCTCCTTCGCCTCGGGCGTCACGCGCAGGCTGGCGATGCGGCGCGCGGTGTCTTCCACCACCGCGTCGCTCACCGGCCGGTTGGCCACTGCGCGGATCAGGTCCTTGGCCGCGGCCTGCGACTTCGGGCCGCCCTGCAGCAAGGCCTCGACCACTTCGCTCACCTTGGCGTCCAGCTCCTCGGTGGCCACCGCTTCGTGCGCCAGCCCCAGCGTCGCCGCGCGCGTGGCATTGATGCGCTCCGCGGTCTGGAAGTAGCGATAGGCCTGGCGCTCGCCGATGGCACGGATCACGTAGGGGCTGATCGCCGAGGGGATGATCCCGAACTTGACCTCGGAGGTGGCGAACACTGCCTTGTCGCCGGCGATGCAGATGTCGCAGGCGCTCGCCAGCCCCATGCCGCCGCCCAGCGCCGCGCCGTGCACGCGCGCGATGGTGGGCTTCTTCATCTCGGCCAGGGTGCGCAGCATGCCGGCGAGCTTCATCGCATCAGCGAAGTTCTCCGCCTCGCTCGCCTCGCCGGCGGCCTTCATCCAGTTGAGGTCGGCGCCGGCCGAGAAGCTTTTTCCCCGCCCCGCGAGCACCACCGCGCGCACCGCGTCGTCGGCATCGAGTTCGATGCAGGCCGTGGTGAGGTCGGCGATCAGTTGCGCGTTGAAGGCGTTATGCACGTCCGGGCGGTTCATCCAGATCGTCGCCACGCCGGCTTCGCGGGCGATTTCCAGGGTCTCGTAGCTCATGTCTTCGCCTCCCCTTACATGCGGAACACGCCGAACTTCGTCTGCGGGATCGGCGCGTTGAGCGTGGCCGACAGCGACAGGCCGAGCACGCGGCGCGACTGCGCAGGGTCGATCACGCCGTCGTCCCACAGGCGAGCGGTGGCGTAGTAGGGGTGGCCCTGGAGCTCGTACTGCTCGCGGATCGGGGCCTTGAAGGCCTCCTCGTCCTCCTTGCTCCAGGTGCCGCCCTTGGCCTCGATGCCGTCGCGGCGCACCGTGGAGAGCACGCTCGCGGCCTGCTCGCCGCCCATCACGCTGACGCGCGCGTTCGGCCACATCCACAGGAAGCGCGGCGAGTAGGCGCGGCCGCACATGCCGTAGTTGCCGGCGCCGAAGCTGCCGCCCATGATCATGGTGATCTTGGGCACCTGCACCGTGGCCACCGCAGTGACCATCTTGGCGCCGTCCTTGGCGATGCCGCCGTTCTCGTACTTGCGCCCGACCATGAAGCCGGTGATGTTCTGCAGGAACAGCAGCGGGATGCCGCGCTGGCCGCACAGCTCGACGAAGTGCGCGCCCTTCTGCGCCGACTCGCCGAACAGGATGCCGTTGTTGGCGACGATGCCCACCGGGTAGCCGTAGAGGCGGGCGAAGCCGGTGACCAGGGTGGTGCCGTAGCGCGGCTTGAACTCGTCGAATCGGGAGCCGTCGACCACGCGCGCGATGACCTCGCGCACGTCGTAGGGCTTGCGCGGGTCGGCGGGGATGATGCCGTAGATCTCCTCGGGGTCGTAGGCGGGCTCCTCGCTGTCGGCGAGCGCCAGCTCGACCTCCTTGCGCTGGTTGAGGTTGGAGACGATGCGGCGCGCGATGTGGAGCGCGTGGCTGTCGTTCTCGGCGAGGTAGTCGGCCACGCCCGAGATGCGCGTATGCACGTCGCCGCCGCCGAGGTCCTCGGCGCTCACCACCTCGCCGGTCGCCGCCTTCACGAGCGGCGGGCCGCCGAGGAAGATCGTGCCCTGATTCTTGACGATGACCGCCTCGTCCGACATCGCCGGCACGTAGGCCCCACCGGCGGTGCACGAGCCCATCACCACCGCGATCTGCGGGATGCCCTGGGCCGACATGTTGGCCTGGTTGAAGAAGATGCGGCCGAAGTGATCGCGGTCGGGGAAGACCTCGTCCTGCGTCGGCAGGTTGGCGCCGCCCGAGTCGACCAGGTAGATGCAGGGCAGGCGGTTGGCCTGGGCGATCTCCTGCGCGCGCAGGTGCTTCTTCACCGTCATCGGGAAGTAGCTGCCGCCCTTCACGGTGGCGTCGTTGGCCACGATCATGCACTCGAGGCCCTGCACGCGGCCGATGCCGGCGATCACGCCGGCGCTGGGCGCGTCGTTGTCGTACATGCCGTAGGCCGCCATCTGGCCGATCTCGAGGAAGGCCGTGCCGGGGTCGAGCAAGTGGCCGACGCGGTCGCGCGGGAGCAGCTTGCCGCGCGCGGTGTGCTTGGCGCGCGCGGCCTCGCCGCCGCCGAGGCTGACCTCGGCGGCCTTGGCGCGCAGGTCACCGACCAAGCCGCGCATGGCGGCGGCGTTGGACTGGAAGTCGGCGCTTCGGGTATTGATGCCGGATTTGATCACGCTCATGGGGGTGGCTCCGCTCAACGGGTTTCGGAGAACAGCTCGCGGCCGATCAGCATGCGGCGGATCTCGCTGGTGCCGGCGCCGATCTCGTAGAGCTTGGCATCGCGCCAGAGGCGTCCCACCGAATATTCGTTGGTGTAGCCCACGCCGCCCAGGGTCTGGATCGCCTCGCCGGCCATCCAGGTGGCCTTCTCCGCGGTGTACAGGATCACGCCGGCGGCGTCCTTGCGCAGGCTGCGCGCGTGGTCGCTGCGGTCACAGGCCTGGCCCACGGCGTAGGCGTAGGCGCGGCAGGCGCTCCAGGTGGAGTACAGGTCGGCGACCTTGCCCTGCATGAGCTGGAACTCGCCGATCGGGGTGTCGAACTGCTTGCGCTCGTGCAGGTAGGGCACGACCGCATCCATGCACGCCGCCATGATGCCGAGCGGGCCGCCCGACAGCACCGCGCGCTCGTAGTCCAGGCCGCTCATCAGCACCTGCACGCCACGGCCGATGTTGGCCTCGCCACCGAGCACGTTCTCCACCGGCACCTCGACGTCGTCGAAGAACAGCGGGAAGGTGTTGGAGCCGCGCATGCCGAGCTTGTCGAGGTGGGTGCCGTGGGAAAAGCCCTTCATCCCCTTCTCGATGATGAAGGCGGTGATGCCCTTCGGCCCGGCGGCGACGTCGGTCTTGGCATAGACCACCAGCGTGTCGGCGTCGCCGCCGTTGGTGATCCACATCTTGCTGCCGTTGAGGACGAAATGATCACCCTTGCGGTCGGCACGCAGCTTCATCGACACCACGTCGGAGCCGGCGTTGGGCTCGGACATCGCCAGCGCGCCGACATGCTCGCCCGAGATCAGCTTGGGCAGGTACTTCTGCTTCTGCGCCTCGGTGCCGTTGCGGCGGATCTGGTTGATGCACAGGTTGGAGTGCGCACCGTACGACAGGCCCACAGAGGCCGAGGCGCGCGAGATCTCTTCCATGGCCACGATGTGGGCGAGGTAGCCCATGTCGGTGCCGCCGTACTCCTCGCTCACCGTCATGCCGTGCACGCCGAGGTCGCCGAGCTTCTTCCACAGGTCGGCGGGGAACTCGTTCACGCGGTCGATCTCGGCCGCGCGCGGGGCGATCTCCGCGGCGCAGAACGCCTGCAGGGTGTCGCGCAGGGCGTCGATGGTCTCGCCGAGGTTGAAGTTCAGGCTGGGCACGTTCATGGGGTGTCTCCTTCTCGAGGTTGTCCTGGCGCAGCGGGCAGAGCGTGGCAGACCCACGCGGAAAATCCATTATGGACGTCGCCTGCCCGCGGATGGAGCGAGATTAGTCGTCCTGCGTGCCCGACGAGTGCCATCGAGGTTGCAATTCGTGCCACGCGGACTAGCATTCCGGCACATGAAGATCCTCGCCCCTTCGCCTGCCGAGCTCACCCGCGGCCGCGCCGCCACGCCGATCGCCTTCATCCGCGCGATCGCTGCCGGGTATCGGCTGCGGGGCATGGATCCGGCCAGCGCGCTGGCGCAGGCGCAGATCCCGCCGGCGCTGCTGGACGACCCCGACGCTCGCGTCACCGCCGCGCAGATGGAGCTGATGTCGGGGGTGGCAATGCAGGAGCTCGACGACGAGGCCCTGGGCTGGTTCTCGCGCCGCCTGCCCTGGGGCAGCTACGGCATGCTGTGCCGCGCCTCGCTCGGCTCGCCGACGCTGGAGGTGGCGCTCAAGCGCTGGTGCCGCCACCACCGCCTGCTCACCGAAGACATCGTCTTCGCGCTCGCGCAGCGCGGCGGCACGGCCACGATCCACGTGACGGAGCACGCCGCGCTCGGCGAGCTGCGCGAGTTCTGTCTCGTCAGCACCCTGCGCTACCTGCTCGGCTACGCCTGCTGGGTGGTGGATTCGCGCATCGCACTCATCGAGGCCGCCTTCCCCTTCCCCGCGCCGGCCCACGCCGACGCCTACGCCTACCTCTTCGCCGGCCCGGCGCGCTTCTCCGCGGAATCCGCCAGCATCGCCTTCGACGCGCGCTACCTCGCGCTGCCGGTGCGGCGCGACGAGAAGGCCCTGCAGACCATGCTGCAGCGCGCGCTGCCGCTCACCGTGCTGCAGTACCGCCGCGACCGCCTGCTGGTGCACAGCGTCACCCAGTTGCTCGCCGCCAACCCGGGCGCCGCCCACACCGCCGAGGACGTCGCCGCCCACCTCAACCTCTCGGTGCGCACCCTGCACCGGCAACTCAAGGAAGAGGGCGTATCGCTGCAGCGGCTCAAGAACGAGGCACGGCGCGAACACGCGATCCGGCTGCTGCTGCAGTCCGGCAAGCCGGTCAAGCAGATCGCCGCCGCGGTCGGCTTCGACAGCGAGAAGAGTTTTGCGCGCGCGTTTCGGGAGTGGACCGGCGTGGCGCCGAGCGGATTCAGGACGAAGGGCGAGGGGCTCTGAGCTGCACGCCGAGGGCGCCCGCGAAGGCGTCCCAGGCCATCGTCCCAGGATTGCGCGGACGACCGGGCGCCGCCCCCGCTCAGCGCAGCAGCGCCTGCAGCGCGTCGATCAGCACCCGGGCGTTGTGATCGCCGCGGTAGAGCGGCGTCACCCTGGCGTCGCAGTCGAGCAACCCGAACACCGCGGTCTGCGCGCTGCGCACCGAATATTCGACGGTGAACACGCAGTCGTGCGGCAGCTCGACGAACTGGCCGAGGAAGGCGAAGTTCCGTGCCCCCTCGGGGATGACCTCGGGGCGGTCACCCTGGCTGCGCGGCATGAACTGGCTGTCGATGTAGGGCATCAGGCAGGGTGTGCAGCGGATCTCTGCCATGAGCGGCGCCATCTGCTCGACGATGCCAAGGTGCGAGAAGAGCTCGTGAAGGATCTCCCGACCACCGCACTCCAGCATCGGCTAGCCGACGAAATTGCCCGACTGCGCCGGCAGCAGGCCGTCTCCCCAGAACACGAACCGATCGGCCGGCTGGTTGCGGAAATGCGGCTGGTGGGCGAGCACCACCGACATGAGCCAGTTCGAGTCCGTCATCGTGACCAGCCCGCCGGTCCCCGCCTCGTTGCCGGTGAAGCGCTCCATGTGATCGAAGAAGGCCGGCGTCTTCAGCGTGGCGGTGAAGGACATCCACTGTGAGCGATCGATCCGGCCGTTGAAGACCTCGGGTCGACCGCAGAACGGATACCGGGACGCCAGCCTTTCCCACAGCGCCCACAAGCCGGTGTCCTCCTTCGGCCTGAGCGCGGCGGGCGCGGTCATGGAGCCAAGCGACGAACGCTCGACCATCGAGCCGAGGGTGATGAAAAGGCAGTCGTCGGCCTCCAGGGCGCAGTGCTGCAGCTGCCCATCGGCGAGGTAGTGAAGGGCCGTGGCGCGTTTCTCCGCACCGCAGACCTCGATGTCGATATCGGTGACCGGAGTGCCCAGGCGGAAGTCCACGCCTTGCGCCCGCAGCCAGGTCTCGATGGGCAGCACCACCGAGTCGTACTGGTTGTACACCGTGCGCACGATCCCCTTCAGCTGGTGGAAACCGGGCAGCAGGTGCATGAAGCGGATCGCATAGCGGCGCATTTCGGCGAGGCTGCTCCAGCGCTGAAAGGCGAAGGTGGTCGCCCACAGATGCCAGAACACGGTATCGAAGAACGCCGCCTCGAACCATTCGTCGATCTGCTTGCCGTCGAGCGCCGCTTCCGGCGTGACGTTGAGGCGCAGCAGGTCGAGGATGTCCCGCTTGGCGAGGCCGTACGAGGCCACGTCGACCTTCCTGCCCGCCCGCAGCAGCCGGGCGTGGGAGTGGCTGGCCACGCGCGCGTTGAAGGCAAAGACCTCCTCGGTGACGGAGACGCCCGGGTCGTCCAGCGTCGGGATCCCGGAGAGCAGATCCCAGGTGCAGGCGAAGTGCTCCTCGTGCATGCGCCCGCCACGAATCCGGTATCCAGCGCCCGGCGTCCCCGCACCATCGAGCGCCCCGCCCGCGACCGGGGCCTGGTCGAAGATCGTGATCTGGTTGCCGGCAAAGCCTGCGCTGCGGATCAGATAGACCCCCACCGCCAGTCCGGCGATGCCGCCGCCGACGATGCAGGCCCTGCGCGCGCTGCGATCAACTGCGGTCCGAGGCTGTGACACGGCGCTCTCCCTGTGTCCGATGTTTAGATGTTGTGCGCATCCGTGCAGAACGTCACCCGCCGCATCTCGGGGTGGTCGATGTTGGTGTCGATGCTGACGAACGCCTGCCAGTTCGCGTTGTTGATCCTCGGCGCCTGGTAGCGGAGCACTGGCCCGGGCGTCTCGGGTGGTTCGCGCGCCTTCCATCAAGGGCTAGAGCAGGTTGCTCGGGTTGCTGCACAACGACCGCGACGCCGGCGGCGCAGGTGCCCGCCCGGTGAGGTCGATCGTCGCCGCGTAGTAGGAATTGGAGTTCGCAAAGGGCGCGATGCGCTGGGCAAGCTCCAGCCGGAAGGGCGCCCGTCCCGGCGCACTGCCCGAGAACACGCGCTGCCACTCACCGGCACCGAATTCCTCGCAGGCGATCTCGGTGAGCGCGACGCCGCGCACCCGCATCGCGCCGACGAGGTCATAGGGTGGCTCGGTGCCGACCTCCATCCAGTTCACGGCCAGCGTCTTCGCGGCAGGCGAGCCGGTCACCGAGACCTCGAGCTTACCCAGGCGGCCACTCGCCGACAGCTCGCGCGAGCGGGGCTTCGCCGCCCAGCGCACGCTGGCCAGGCGCTGGCGCAGGCTCGCCAGCAGCACCGCCTCGCCTGCCGAAGCGGGCAGGGCGGCCAGCAGCGCATCGGTCGCTGCCGCGCTCTCGGTGACCTTGCCCCAGTCCGCAACACACTGATCGTCGGCCCAGCGCGCGGCGTCGGCACTGCGCGACACGTAGGTCTGGCGACATTCGGCCAGAAAACGCGGACGCGCCTCGGGCGGTACCGCCAGGGGCGCGGGCGTCGAACCGGTCGCGACTGCGGCCGCTGACGTGACCGGCGTTGCTGCCTTCGCGGCGGGCGCCGCATCCGGCTGCGTCCTCGGGTCGCTCACTGCAACCGCCTCCCCAAAACCATGCCCGTTCCAGCCCAGTTGGGCCGCGCACTGGGTACGGGCGTTGCTGCCCGCTCCGCAGGCCGTCCCCTGGCGCGCGATCTGCACCTTGGCCGGTTTGCCGGCAAGCACCCGGTAACCGATCAGTTGATCGGAGTAGACGCGGCGTGCCGCATTGCGCGCATCGACCACGAAGATATCCACACGGCCCACGCCGCCCTGGCGGAACAGGCCGGGCCGGCCGACACAGTTGTAATCGCCCTCCGAAAGCAGGTAGTCGAGCCGGCCATCGCCCGTGAAATCCTGCGCGACGACGAAACGCCCCTCGCCCGCGCGTCCGCCGGCGGCGACGCAGCGCTGGTCGAGATCGTTCATGTGATCGAGCAGCACGCTCGGGATGGGCGGGCGTGCCTGCGCAAGGGCGACCGCGGACAGGCAGAGCCCGAGGGCAAGCGGCAAGAAGGTTCGAAGCATGGCAGCGACCTCCGGGATGGCTTCTGCAGCCTAGACCCAAGGACCGGTGATCGGCAAGGCGGCGGGCGGTCCACCCGGCGAGCCAGCCGGGCGGCCGGCATCGCATCCTGTTACCACCGCCGGGCGCAGCCCGCACGGCCCGCCCGCTAGAATCGGGCCCATCGCAGCCCCATCGCAGCCCCATCCCAGCTCCACGTCAGCCCCACTCCAGCGGTCTTTCGCCGACCTTGACAGAGAGGCCCACCCCGACAGGACAGGACCATGCCCAAGACGCTTCCCCTCGCCAGCCTGCTGCTGTGCGGCGCGCTGTTCGCCACCCCCGCCCTCGCCGACGAGATCGACTGCAACGGCCGCATGGGCCGCGCCGCGATCGACGGCGACCTGCGCGTACCCGCGGGCAAGCGCTGCACGCTCGACGGCACTCGCATCGACGGCAACATAAAGGTCGGCCGCGGCGCCACGCTGCAGGCACGCGGCGTGCGCGTCGAAGGCAACATCCAGGCCGAGGGCGCGCGCGAGGTCGCGGTGGCCAATTCGCGGATCGGCGGCAACATCCAGCTCGAACAGGGCAGCGCCGTGAGGGTCGATGCGGTCGAGGTGGACGGCAACATCGAGGTGCTCGCGAACCGCGGCGCGATCCGGGTCAGCCGCAACCGGGTCGACGGCAACCTGCAGTGCAAGCAGAACCGCAACTGGCCGAGCGGCAGTGGCAACCGGGTGCGGGGGAACAAGGAGGATCAGTGCGCGCGGCTGTAGGCGCAGCCCGCGGGCAAGCATCGCGAGGCGAGGCACGCGAGGCTTGCCTCCCGGTTCACCGAGGGTGACACTTCAGCGCCCAAGCCGAGCACTCGAGCGGCGCTTGCCACAGCCGCTCGTCCTGCGCCCGATCGCGCGAGGCGCAGCGCCCCCGCAGTGCCCCCGCAGTACCCCTCCTCCATCCCGCCGAGACACCGCAATGGACCTCCCCGCCCACCAGCTCACCATGACCGTCCTGATGACGCCCGACACCGCGAACTTCTCGGGCAAGGTTCACGGGGGCGCCATCCTCAAGCTGCTCGACCAGGTCGCCTATGCCTGCGCCAGCCGCTACGCCGGGCACTACGTGGTCACGCTCAGCGTCGACCAGGTGATGTTCCGCCAGCCCATCCAGGTCGGTGAACTGGTCACCTTCCTCGCATCGGTCAACCACACCGGCAACTCGTCGATGGAGGTCGGCATCAAGGTCGTCGCAGAGGAAATCCGCACCAAGGTCGTGCGTCACGTCAATAGCTGCTTCTTCACGATGATCGCGGTGGACGACGAAGGCCGACCGACCAAGGTGCCGGCGCTTTCGCCGCAGACGCCCGACGAACGCAGGCGCTTCGCCGCAGCGGAAGTGCGCCGGGCAATGCGGCGCGAAATGGAGCGCAAGTTCGCCGCGGTGCACGGTGGGGAGTAAACAAGCCCCAGAGGGGATCAGGGCACGGCAAACAGGCCGCTCGCGCACGAAGCGCGCCCCGGCTATGCTGAGCTGATCGGCCCTCGCCCCCAGTCCCTCACGATGACTCCGCCCTTCGTCGCCTTCCTGACCTGGCCGCAACGCTGGCTGCTGCTGGCCGTACTCGTCGTTCTTTCGGCAGTCTTGTTTTTCGGACACATCGCCAGGCTGGACGAGCTCATCCAGGCCAAGGGCGAGGGGGGCATCCTGGCGCTCCAGTTCGCCGGATCGGTGGCCAAAGCCACGGACTTGCTCGCCGCCTGGCGCGGCTTGGAAGAAGAGTTGCGTTCGCAAACCCGCTGGGACTTCCTCTTTCTGCTGGTCTACCCGACGGCCCTCTCGCTCGCCTGCGCGATGCTGGTCGAAGCACGAGGCAACCCTCTGCCGACGATCGGAGTGTTCATCGCCTGGTTCGCGCTCGCGGCGATGCCGCTCGACGCACTCGAAAACCTGGCCACGCTGCGCATGATCGACCACGGCGCCAGCGAATCCCTGGCGTCATGGCTCACCTTCTGCGCAACGATCAAGTTCGCTGCGGCATTCACCGCCGCGGGTTACCTGCTCGTGGCGGGAACCGCAACCCTCGTCCAGCGCTGAGACCCGTGCTATGCCTGCGGCGTGCTCACGGCCCCCGGGATCTTGCGGTCCCGCCCGGCGAGCATCCCCAGCCCCGCCATTCCCAGCGCCATCGCCAGGCACACCATCAGCGCCAGGTCCCAGTCCTGCGCGGCGTCGCGCAGCCCGCCGATCAGCGGCGGGCCGAACGCGGCGAGGAGGTAGCCGACGCACTGCGCCATGCCCGACAGGGCCGCGGCCTGGCGCGGCTCGTGGGTGCGCAGGCCCATGAACATCAGCGCCAGGATGATGCAGGCGCCCGCACCGAAGCCGAACAGCGACACCCACAGGCCCGCCAGCGCCGGCAGCGCCTGCAGCCCGAACAGCCCGGCGGCCACCAGCAGCGCCATTGCCGCCGCGATCCGCTTCTGGTCGGGCAGGCGTTGGATCAACGGTCCCAGCAGCAAGCCGGGTAGCGCAGAGGCAAGCTGCATCCAGCCGTGCAAGGTCCCCGCCTCGGCGGCCGAATAGCCGCGGCTGGCGAGGATGGCGGGCAGCCAGCCGATCATCACGTAATAGACAAAGGAGTTGAGCCCCATGAACAGCGTCACCTGCCAGGCCAGGGCATGCCGCCAGATCGGGCGCCCGGACGTGGGCGCGCTGCCCGTGGCGGCGAGGGCCGCATGGCCGCCGAGCTGGGGCCACCACAGCAGCAGGGCGGTCAGCGGCAGCACGATCATCGCGAGCAGCGCCCCCGACCAGCCGAGCCCGCCGGTGGTCGCGAGCGGAAACACCGTCGCCGACGCGAGCGCCGCGGCGATACCCATGCTCAGTGCGTAGGCACCGGTCACGCTGGCGATGCGGTGCGGGAAGTCGCGCTTCAACAGCGCCGGCAGCAGCACGTTACCCACCGCGATGCCGGCACCGATCACCGCCGTGCCGGCGAACAGGCTCCACGCCGGCCCCGCCGAGCGCAACGCGACGCCGCCGGCGATCAGCACCAGCGCGCCGAACAGCGCGCGCTCCAGCCCGACGTGGCGTGCCAAGCCGGGCGCGAGCGGCGACACCAGGGCGAAGGCGAGGAGCGGCAGCGTGGTGAGCAGGCCGGCATGCGCGGTGCCCAGCGCGAACGCATCCTGGATCATCGCCAACACCGGCGCGAGCCCGGTGACCGGCGCGCGCAGGTTGGCGGCGATCAGCAGGATGCCGATCAGCAGCAGCACCGGGCGGAGACTGCTGGATGCGCCGGGAAGCCGCGACGTGGGAGCACTCGCGGAGGAAGGGAGCGGGGCCGACGCAGAGGGGTTGGATGGGGGCGGTGAAGAAGACGGCCTCATGGGCGACCTCCGCGAGGATGAACGGGAAATGATCGCGGCTCCGGACCTGGCGGGCGCACCGACCTGGATGGATTGCAAGCGGATCTTCCAATCCGGTCGGCTTCATGCCGTGGACGCCTGCTGGCACAACTTCGACCCCGACCTCCACGCCAACCCGGGGTGAATCCCGCCTCCGCAGCGCTCATGCCGGTTCCGGCAGGCTGTGCCACCAGAGCTCGCAGCGCCGGCACAGATCGCCCTCGAACTCCGTCTTCAGCACCCCGTCGAGCACCATCCGCGGGAGCGGATCGCCCGGCTTGCGCGCGACCAGGTTGGTGCCGGTCGATTGCGCCCAGATGCGGAACAGTTCCTCCGAGGCCACCTGGTAGGTGACATGCCAGTGGGCGATACCGCCGGTGGGTGTGGTGGCGAGGATCTCGTAGCGCACCCGCACGTCCTCCTGCAACTTCACGCGCTGCCAGTAGGCGGCAAGCTCGGCGTGGCCGCGCTGCACCGCGAAGGGCGTGTTGTGGTATTCGCCGTCGGCCGCGAACAGGGCGCAGAACTGCAGCTCGTCGCGCTCCTCCCAAGCCTGCTTGTAGCCCTGCATGAATTGTTCGATATCCATCTTTTAGCCTCCTCCGTCTCTTGTTATCGTCCACCGCCAGCCACGGCAGTATAGGCGCGGCCGCGGGCCGGTCACGAAGGCGACACCGAGAAGGAGTGGGGGACATGCTGGGAAGCTGCGAACGGGAACGGGTGCACACGCGCCGCATCGTGTGCGAGGCCTATCGGCGCCGCGACGGACTATGGGAGATCGAGGCGACGGTGATCGACGAGAAGGGCGAAGACATGCCCTTCCGCTCACGCCCGCGGGTACGCCCCGGCGAAACGCTCCATCACATCGCGATCGTGGTGCTGATCGACGACGACGCGGTGATCCACGACGTCGCCACCCGCATGGGGACCGTGCCATGGGCCGACTGCCCGCAAAGCCAGGCGGCTTACCGCCGGCTCGTCGGACTGAAGGTGGGCAGCGGCTTCATGCGCGAGGCGCGCGAACGCGTGGGCGGCGAGGAGGGCTGCACGCACCTTACCGACCTGCTCGTGCAGATCGGCAACACCTACACCCAGGCGATCTGGCCCACGCTGATCACCCGCCAGTTCGCCGTCGAGCCGGACCCGCGCAAATGGACCGACACCCGCGCGGTAGCATTCGTCGGCGGTTGCGCCGCCTGGCGGCGCGACGGCGACACGCTGCGGCAGGAGTATCCGGAACTGGCGGCCCCATTCGGGGCGACGCGGAGCGGATGCTGAGGGGGACGCGGCGGCGCACACCGGGCGGCGCTCATACCTTCAGGTCTACGATCTGCCCGGGCTGGATGGAGAGCGTGGAGCGGTCTCCGGCGGCGGAGGTGTAAAGGCTCGCGGACAGGGAGAGGGCCGCTTGCGAGAGAACGCGGGCCGCAGGCGACCGGCCGGAACCCTGTGGCTTCGCATCCTGCAAGGGCTGCACCTCGGCTGCATCGCCCACGCGACCGACCGCGGCGGATACGGCCTGCGCCGCACGGTCCATGCCGCGCACCGCGGCGACCGCCTGCTTGCCGAGCTCCGCGCGCGCGTGCGCCTGCCCGGCCTGGGTCTGAAGCTGGTCGGCGCGGCGCTGCGCGGTGTCGGCCTCGTCGCGCGCGCTCGCC
>NZ_AMXF01000104.1 GCF_000310225.1 Thauera phenylacetica B4P | reverse complement strand
GCCAGGCCGCTGACGACGACGAGGCCTTGCTGGGCGAGCGCGCGCGCGAAGGCCTCGGCGTTGGCTTCGCCCGCCGCGGTCGCCGAGCGCGCGCCGACCAGCGCGATGCCCGGACGCGACAGCAGCGCGGGCTCGCCCTTGACGTAGAGCAGCACCGGGGGATCGGCGATGTCGAAGAGCTGGCGCGGGTAGGCGGCGTCGGCCAGGGTCAGGATGTGGTTGCCGGCCTCGCCCGCCCACGCGAGCGTGCGCTCGATGTCTGCCTGTGCCGGCGCGGCGAGCAACGCGTCGGCTGCCGCGCCGCCCACCACGGCGGCGAGCGCGCCGCGACCGGCGGCGAAGATGTGGCCGGGCAGCCCGAACGCGGCGAGCAGGGCGCGCTGGCCCTGCGTGCCGACACCCGGCACGTGGGCGAGGCGCAGCCAGTCGGCGAGATCGTCGGCAGGCGCGGTCACGATGCGGCGGCTGCGACTTGCCGGTGCCGGATCAGGGCTTGCGGACCGCGTCGCCGATGGTGACCGGGCCGTCGGATTCCATCACCAGCGCGTAGGCCACGCGCTCGAAGACACGGAAGACGAAGGCCACGCCATAGCGCTTCTCGGGCAGGCGGAAGCTCTCCTTGCCCTCTTCGCCGCGATACTCGGCGACGCCACGGTTGCGGTAGAGCGCGAGCACGTGGCCGCGCTCGAGGCCGTCCTGCTCGCCGGTGTCGAGCGCGACCACGTTGAGCCGGCCGGTCTCGCTGACGCCGCGGTAGATGGAGATGATGCTGCCCTCGACGTCGAAGTCGGGCGCGTGCGGGGCGTAGGAGAACACGCTCGGCGGCTCGCTCGGCATCATCAGGTCGCCGGTGCCGATCTCCTCGACCGCGGAGACGATCTCCAGCGTGGTCGGCTCGCCGCGCTCGGTGACGCGGGCGGTGCCGAGATAGGCGGCTTCCCAGGCGATCGGCGCGCGCGTGCGCGGATCCTCGAGCGCACGGGCGGGGCGGTAGATGTGCCAGAGCTCGGCCTCGTCGCTCACGTTCTTGGCGAAGACGGTGTCGCCGGTGCCGGTCAGCACGCGGCTGGTCTCGGTGGCGACGATGGTGGCCGAGCCGTCGAGGCGGGGCTGGTCGATCACCAGCGGGCGATTCAGGAAGGGCTCGATGATCTGCAGCGGGATGCTGGGCAGGGCCTCGGCGATCGGCTCGCTATAGACCCTGGGCTGCAGGCGGCCATCCTGGGTGCCGCCCCCGCCCCCGCCGACGCGGCGACCGACGCTGAGCCAGGGGCCGCTGCGGTCGAGCAGGATGACCTGGCCGGGGTAGATCAGGTGGGGGTTGCGGATCTCGTCGCGGTTCAGGCGCCACACCTCGGGCCAGCGCCAGGGCTCCTGCAGGAAGCGTCCGGAGATGCCCCACAGGGTGTCGCCGCGCACCACGGTGTAGCTGTCGGGGGCGTCGGCGGCGAGGCGCACGCTGGACTGCGCGTGCGCGCCGGAGCCGAGGAGGCTGGCGAAGGCGACGAGCAGAGGGAATATAATTCGCATCATTGGACGCATCCGATCGGGAGCTTGCGTGCCGGGTCCGACCCGGAACGCGGGCTGCGCGCCGGGGTCGAAGCAGTCGGGCGCACGTGCTGCGCGTACTGCATACCGGTCGCGGATATTCCGGCTAAATACTTGCCGAAGCGTGTGAAAACGCTCGAAATTCTGCACTCAAAGGCTTAACCCAGCAAGGTATTCATGGCTCTCCTACCCATTCTCCGCTACCCCGATTCCCGCCTGCACACGGTCGCCGCGCCGGTCGCCAGGGTCGATGACGAAATCCGCAAGCTGGTCGCCGACATGGCCGAGACCATGTACGAGGCGCCCGGCATCGGGCTGGCCGCCACCCAGGTCGACGTGCACAAGCGCATCGTCGTCATCGACGTCTCCGAGGACAAGTCGGGCCTGATGGCGCTGATCAACCCCGAGATCCTCGAGCGTTCGGGCGAACAGGTGTGCGAGGAAGGCTGCCTGTCCGTACCCGGAATCTACGAGAAGGTGTCGCGCGCCGAGCGTGTGAAAGTGCGCGCCCTGAACGAAAAGGGCGAATCCTTCGAGTTCGAGGCCGACGGCCTGCTCGCGGTGTGCGTCCAGCACGAGATCGACCACCTCGACGGCAAGGTCTTCGTCGAATACCTGTCGCAGCTCAAGCTCGGCCGCATCAAGTCCAAGCTGGCCAAGAAGGCCCGCATCACCGCGTGATGGCCGCCACCGCATCCGGGGCCGGCGGCCTGCGCGTCGCCTTCGCCGGCACCCCCGAATTCGCTGCGCAGGCGCTCGACGCCATCCTGAAGGCCGGCTACGCGGTCCCGCTCGTGCTCACCCAGCCCGACCGCCCTGCCGGGCGCGGCATGAAGCTCAACCCGAGCGCGGTCAAGCAGCTCGCGCTCGCCAACGGCATCGAGGTCGACCAGCCCGAGAAGCTGCGCACCGAAGAGCAGCGCGCCCGCCTCGCCGCGCGCGCGCCCGACGTGCTGGTGGTCGCCGCCTACGGCCTCCTGCTGCCGCCCGCGGTGCTCGCGCTGCCGCGCCTGGGCTGCATCAACATCCACGCCTCGCTGCTGCCGCGCTGGCGCGGTGCGGCGCCGATCCATCGCGCGATCGAGGCCGGCGACGCGCAGACCGGCATCACCATCATGCAGATGGACGAGGGTCTCGACACCGGCCCGATGCTGTTGCGGCGCGTGCTGCCGATCGCCGCGGACGACACCACCGCCAGCCTGCACGACCGCCTCGCCGCGCTCGGCGGCGAATGCATCGTCGAGGCGCTCGGCGCGCTCGCGGGCGGCGGCCTGGCGGCGACGCCGCAGCCGGCGGAGGGCGTGACCTACGCGGCCAAGATCGGCCGCGCCGAGGCGGACATCGACTGGAGCCGGCCGGCAGCGGAGATCGAGCGCGCCATGCGCGCCTTCGACCCCTTCCCGGGTGCCGTGTCCACCCTGCGCGATACCGCGGTCAAGTGCTGGAAGGCGCAGGTCGTCGCGGGCGAGGGCGAGCCCGGCCGGGTGCTCGCGGTCGATGCGGACGGCATCGTCGTGGCCTGCGGACGCGACGCGCTGCGTTGCACCGTGTTACAGCGCCCGGGCAGCAAGCGCCTGCCCGCGGGGGAATTCCTGCGTGGTTTCCCGGTCTCTGCAGGCGAGCGCTTCGCATCTGCTGCGTGAGCACGCAGCGCGTGGGCGGCGGCCTTGAAGGCGGTCGCCCGTGCCCCGAGCTACACTGACGAATCAATCTCTTGCAGGAAGGATCCCGCAATGTTCGGAAACTGGATCAAGACCTCCATCCTGATGGCCGGCATCGTCGCCCTGTTCGGCGCGATGGGCGCGGCCATCGGTGGCCAGCAGGGCATGCTGATCGCGCTCGTGATAGGTGGCGCGATGAATTTCTGGGCCTACTGGTTCTCGGACAAGATGGTGCTGAAGATGTACAAGGCACGCGAGGTCGATGCCGCGTCCTCGCCCTACCTGTACAACATGGTCAAGGAGCTCGCCCAGCGCGCCGAGTTGCCGATGCCCAAGGTCTATGTCATCGACGAGGCCCAGCCCAACGCCTTCGCTACCGGGCGCAACCCGGAAAATGCCGCCGTTGCCGCCACCTCGGGGATCATGCGCATGCTCTCCGAGCGCGAACTGCGCGGCGTGATGGCGCACGAGCTGGCGCACGTGAAGAACCGCGACATCCTGATCTCCACCATCTCGGCCACCGTCGCCGGCGCGATCTCGATGCTGGCCAACTTCGGCATGTTCTTCGGCGGTCGCGACGGCGAGGACCGCCCCAACCCGGTGGTGTCGATCGCGCTGATGATCCTCGCCCCGCTCGCCGGCATGGTCATCCAGATGGCGATCAGCCGCACCCGCGAGTTCGGCGCCGACCGCGGCGGCGCGGAGATCTCCGGCGATCCCGACGCGCTCGCCGGCGCGCTCGCCAAGATCGACGCCTACGCGCGCGGCATCCCGATGCACACCGCCGAGCGCCACCCCGAGACCGCGCAGATGATGATCATGAATCCGCTCTCCGGCGGCGGCCTGCGCGGGCTGTTCTCGACCCACCCCTCCACCCAGGAGCGCATCGCCCGCCTGCAGGCCATGCGCTGAGCCCTGGGCGAGGCATCAGTCCGATGCGAAGGCGCTGCGGATGAGGGCGAGCAGCTCGCCCGGCCGCACCGCCTCGCCGAAGCCGCCGGCGCGCAGCAGGGCCTCGCGTCGCGCCGCCCGACGCCCGGGGTCGAACTCGGCGTGATAGAAGATCACCGGAGGGCGGCGCGGGCGCGCGGCGAGCGCGCCCAGCAGCTTCAGTCCGGCGCTCGCCGCCCCTTCCGGCGGCTCGGGGCGGTCCCAGTCCGACAGCACCAGGTCGAAACCTTCTTCGTCCGCATCGAGGCGATCGAGCGCTTCGGCCGTGCTGCGCACGCACACCACCTCGACCTGCAGCTTCGCCAGCGCAGCCAGCTCGTGGCGATTGTTCTCCGGCTGGTCGTCCACCCAGAGCACGCGCTTCTGCTCCGGCCTGTCGATCAGTGCCTCGGCCAGGCCCGCGGCCGCGCCGCTCCCGATGCCCTCCACGCCCTTGATGCGCGCCGCGAGCGCGAGCTCGTCGGCGAACGCGCCGATGGTGCGCTGGAGCAGCGCGTCGGTGCGAGCGTCCTCCGCGGTGGCCATCTTCAGGACGGGGCGTGCCATCTCCAGCGAGTGCATCGCTTCCTCGGGCCGTGGCGCGCTCGCGACCGCCGTACCGAGGCCGCTCGAGCGCGGAGCTGAGGGCGCCGGCGGCGGCGGCGGGGGAGGCGGCGGCGTGCTCGCCCAGCGCTGGCGGATGGCCTCGACCGCGCGCCGGATGCCCTTGGCGACGTCGGTCCATGCCTCGTCGCGATTGGGCCACGAGGTCACCGGGCGAAGGTCGGTGGGCAAGCCCTGCAGGTGGGCGAAGGGAGCGTCCTCGATGTCGACCGCGCGCAGCAGCACCGGGATCACGCTGGCGTCTCCGCGCCGGGCGCGTTCGACCGCAGTGGCGAGCTCCTTGCCCCAGATGTAGTCGGAGTTGAGGAAATCCATGCTCACCAGGAGCAGGATCAGGTCTGCCATGCCGAGCTCCCTGTCGATCGCCTCGTCCCATTTCTGTCCGGGGACGATGCCGCGATCGTGCCAGGGACGGATCACGCCCTTGCGCCGCAGCAGCGCGAGATGGCCGTCCAGCTCGTCGCGCAGCTTCTCGTCCTCGTGCGCGTAGCTGTAGAAGAGATCCACCGGTTCCATGACGACGCTCCATCGGGTTGCGGCCTGATTTTCACCATAGCTCAGGCCGGCTGCGTCTGCGTGGTGTCGAAGTGCCCGCCCCGCTGGATTCCTTCCCGTCGCCACCGTGCGCTGCGGCACGGCGTATGAGCGCGCAGACCAGAACGACAGCATTCGCCGGCTTGGTGTAGGCTGTCGGTCCCGGCAGCCGGCGACGCACGTACGTGCCGGCGCAACCCTCACCTGAAGGAGATCGACATGAGCAAAGTTACCCTTGGCGGCAACCCGATCGACGTCGCGGGCCGTGTTCCGCAGGCCGGCGAGGCCGCGCCCGCCTTCAAGCTCACCGGCGCCGACCTCGCCGACGTGGGCCTCGAGGCCTTCGCGGGCAAGCGCAAGGTGCTGAACATCGTCCCCAGCCTGGACACCCCGGTGTGCGCCACCTCGACCCGCAAGTTCAACGCCGAGGCCGCCGGCCTGGCCGACACCGTGGTGCTGGTCGTGTCCGCCGACCTGCCCTTCGCCGCCAAGCGCTTCTGCGAGACCGAGGGCCTGCAGAACGTGCACACGCTGTCGACCTTCCGCAACCCCAAGTTCGCGCAGGACTACGGCGTCGCGATCACCTCCGGTCCGCTCGCCGGCGTCACCGCGCGTGCGGTCGTGGTCGTGGATGGCAACGACAAGGTGGTGTATTCGCAGCTCGTCCCCGAGATCAAGGAAGAGCCCGACTACGCCGCCGCGCTCGCCGCCCTGAAGTAATCCGCAGCTGCGCGGGCGTCGCCGCCGTGCGCGGCGGCGCTCAGCGTCTCGACGCGTTCGGCCCGGCCGCGGCCGGACGCTGCGGCTCGTCGAAGCGGCTGTCGTCCTCGAGCGGGAACACGCCCAGCCCCTGGGTGGCCAGGCGCACCGTGGTCGGCCCGCGGTCCTGCGACAGCTTGAAGAGCTGCTCGCCCATGCGCACGATGCTGCCCTCGAACATTTCGCGTTCGGCATTCACCCGCGCCTCGCGGGTGAGCGCGAGGCGGTGCTGCAGGTCCTCCTCCTCGCCGCGCAGGGTCTCGATCTCGCCCGACAGCGCGCTCGCGGTCTGCTCGGCGCGTCCCACCATCTCGGGCGTCACGCGCTCTGGATGGCGGTCGGCGAAGGTGAGCATCTTGCCGATCTCGAGCAGGCGGTTCTCCAGCGCGTCGCGCGCCTCGGCCTTCTCCTGGATGGCGTATTCCAGCCCGGTGTCCATGCCGATCTCGAGCTCGGTGCGGATGCGGCTGTTCGCCCCGATCGTGCGCGCGTGGATGGACAGGCTGGCACGACAATGCCCGCCGACGATCTGGCCGCGCAGGCGCTTGCCGACGCGGATGTGGTTGCGCGCCTCGAGCTGGCACTGCATGGCGACGTCGTCGATGAATATCGAGTCACCCGCGCTGATGCGCGTCTGCTGGGCGTAGGTGGCGCAAAAACTGCCCTCGCAGCGGATCGCGTGCGCGCTGTAGTCCTTGCCGGCCGTCTTGCCGCCCAGCCCGCCGAGCACGCCGCCCTTGACCACGATGCTGCCGCCGGCCTCCAGCGTGGCCGGCTCGACCACTCCGCCCACCTCGATGTCGCCACTGGCGCGCACCGTCATGCCGGCCTGCACGTCGTTGCGGATGCGCACGCTGCCGTCGAAGTCGATGTTGCCGGTAGCGAGGTTGACCGCATCCACGGTGAAGATCGGCTCCACCATCGCGCCGTTGCGCACGCGTACCGGCTGGCCGTCGCAGGCGGCCACCAGCAGCTCGGGGTCCTCGGGCGAGGTCGCGGTGCCACGCAGGCCGGGCGCGAAGCGCAGGTCGCGCCCGCGCCGCGCCATGATCGGCCGGCCGTACACACTGACGCCGTCCACCCCGGGCTGCGGTGGGTGGCGCCGCATCAGGGCATCGCCGGCATGCACGACGAGGATCTCGCCGAGGTCGCGGTAGTCGGTGCGGCCGCAGGGGCGCACGCTGGGCACGCGCTCGCGCGTCTCGGGCAGCAGGTACTCCAGCCAGCCGTCCTTGCCCGGCTCGGGCTCGCGGCCACGGGCGATGGCGAGCTCGTCGGCCTGGCCGGCGGCGATCGCGTGGTTGATTTCTTCCAGCAGCAGGCCTTCGACGATGCCGCGCGACTCGATCAGCGCGAGCAGCTCGGTCTTGCTCGCCGGCCTGCCGCCCTTGGGCGGCACGATGCTCAGGCGCGCGACCAGGCCGTCCAGCGAGACGCCGATCTGCATCGAGGCATCCACGCACTGCGCGATCTCGACGGCTGCCACCGACTCGGCCGCGTTGTACTGGGCGATCAGGCGGCGGATCGGGTCCGGGCGGATCTGCAGCTCCGCGTAGCCCGCGGCCTCGAGCCGCCGGCGCAGCCACAAGGCGTCGATGCGCGGAAAATGCGGGTCATAGGCGATGCTCACGCTCAATGTGCGCGTGAGCTCGTCGAACGACGCCTCCAGTTCCGGGCCTTCGGTGGGCTGCTTGTCCATGTTTCCAGTGCGATCCGATCAGCAGAGGCCGCGGGTGCGGCCGGGGGATTGTAGCCGCGTGCATCTCATTGGTGCCAATGGGATGAACCCGAGCCGAAGTTCAGGCCCGCAACGCGCGCGCGATGAAGTGCTTCGCCACGCGCGGGCGTGGCACCTTGTCCTCGAACCAGGTGCGCACGTCGGTATCCAGGCCGATGCCGTGCATGTAGTTGTATAGCGCCTTGTTGAGCGCCCTGCCCAGGCGGTCGTGGTCCACCCCGGTGGGGTCGATGAAGCCGACGTCGTTCTTCGCGAACGTGATCTCGGGTAGCGGCACCAGCGTGACGCCGAACTCCTCCGGGTTCATGCCCACCGGTGAATGCACGGTGCATGCGAAGCGGTGGAAGAAGCCCGACTGGATGCAGCCGGCCTCGAAGAGCTGGCGCACGTACTCGAGCGCGTCCACGGTGTCGTGCACCGTCTGGGTGGGGAAGCCGTACATCAGGTAGGCGTGCACCAGCACCCCGGCTTCGGTGAAGGCCTGGGTGACGCGCGCCACCTGCTCCACCGACACGCCCTTCTTCATCAACTGCAGCAGGCGGTCGGAGGCCACCTCCAGCCCGCCCGACACCGCGATGCAGCCGCTGTCGGCGAGCAGCTGGCAGAGCTCGGGGGAGAAGGACTTCTCGAAGCGGATGTTGCCCCACCACGAGATCGCCACCCCTCGGCGCAGCAGCTCCTCGGCGAGCGCGCGCAGCGCCTTGGGCGGCGCGGCCTCGTCGACGAAGTGAAAGCCGGTCTGCCCGGTCTCGGCGATGATCGCCTCGATGCGGTCCACCAGCAGGCTGGCGGCGGCGCCGTCGTAGCGGCCGATGTAGTCCAGGCTGACGTCGCAGAAGGTGCACTTCTTCCAGTAGCAGCCGTGGGCCACGGTGAGCTTGTTCCAGCGCCCGTCCGACCACAGCCGGTGCATCGGGTTGAGCATGTCGAGCACCGACAGGTAGCCGTCGAGGGGCAGGCCGTCCCAGGTGGGGGTGCCGACCTCGGCGAAGGGCACGTCGGGTTCGGCGAGGTGGATGTAGCGCACCGCGCCCGTGTCCGCGTCGCGCACGAAGGTGCGCACCAGGCGCGACCTGCCGCGCCTGCCCTGCAGGTGCTCCAGCAGCGCCAGCAGCGGGCGCTCGCCGTCGTCCAGGGTGACGTAATCGAAATGGTCGAACACCCGCGGCTCGGCGAGCTCGCGCAGCTCGGTATTGACGAAGCCGCCGCCGAGCACGGTGACGATCTCCGGATGCGCGGCCTTGATCGCCTGCGCGATGCGGAAGGCGCCGTACACCGAGCCGGGGAAGGGGGTGGAGACCAGCACCACCTGCGGCGAGTGGTGGGAGAGGGCTTCGAGGGTCAGGTCTTTCAAATACGCGTCGACCAGCGTCGGCGGGGCGGCGAGCGCGGCGGCGAGCGGCTCGAAGGTGGGCTGGCTCATCGACAGCGACTCGGCGTAGCGCACGAACTCGAAGCGCGCATCGACCGCGTCGCGCAGGATGTCGGCGAGCTCGTTGAGGTAGAGCGTCGCCAGGTGGCGCGCGCGGTCGGCGAGGCCGAGGGCGCCGAAGGCCCAGGCGAGCGGGTCGCCGCCCTCGGGGTCGTCGGGGTCGACATAGGCGTCGACGCTGTCGAAGCGCGGCCCCTCGGGCAGGAAAGCCCGGCTGGCGATGCGGTGGGCGATGGTCGGGTCGCGGCCCTGCAGGAAGGCGATGGTGGGGCCGACGGTGTAGCGATAGCGCCCGAAGTGCTCGATGAAACCCTGCACCAGCGGCGTGCGCTGCTTCCTTGGCAGCGCCTCGGCGCGGGCGCGGATGTCGTCCAGGCCGGCGGGCGAGAGCAGGCGCAGCACCAGCTTCAGCGCCAGGTCCTCCTGCACCGCGTCCACCCCGCGCGCGCGCAGGAAGCCGGTGAGGTAGGCGGTGGAGGGGTAGGGCGTGTTGAGCTGCGTCATCGGCGGGATGACGGAGAGCACGCGCAGCGCGCCGGCGGCCTGCCCAGTGGCGGCGGGCGGCGCGGCGGTTTCTGGCGGGGTGGGCGGCGCGGTGGCGGACATGGCGGGCGAAGCGTTCGGGTGGGCGCGCGAGGATGCCGCAGCCGCTACTGGAACGCCACCTCGGCGAAGCTGCGCAGCTTGCGGCTGTGCAGGCGATCGACGCCCTGCGCGCGTAGCTGCTCGAGCGCGCGGATGCCGATGCGCAGGTGCTGGTCGACGCGCTCGCGGTAGAACTTGTCGGCCATGCCGGGCAGCTTGATCTCGCCGTGCAGTGGCTTGTCGCTGACGCACAGCAGGGTGCCGTAGGGCACGCGGAAGCGGAAGCCGTTGGCGGCGATGGTGGCGGATTCCATGTCGAGCGCCACCGCGCGGCTCTGGCTGAAGCGGCGCTCGGGGCTGGTCGACATGCCGTGCGAGGGCAGCAGTTCCCAGTTGCGGTTGTCGGTACTGGCGACGGTGCCGGTGCGCATCAGGCGCTTGAGCTCGTAGCCCGACAGCTGCGTGACCTCGGCCACCGCGGCCTCGAGCGCCACCTGCACCTCGGCCAGCGGCGGGATCGGCACCCAGGGCGGCAGCTCCTCGTCGAGCACGTGGTCCTCGCGCACGTAGCCGTGGGCGAGCACGTAGTCGCCCAGGTGCTGGCTGTTGCGCAGCCCGGCGCAGTGCCCGAGCATGATCCACGCGTGCGGGCGCAGCACCGCGATGTGGTCGGTGATGGTCTTGGCGTTGGCCGGGCCGACGCCGATATTGACCATGGTGATGCCGGCGTGGTCGCCGCGCACCAGGTGGTAGGCCGGCATCTGTGGCAGGCGGGGCGGCGGCGTGCCCTCGGCGTCCTCGGCCTGCGGGGCGAGGTCGGCGCGGCGGGTGACGACGTTGCCCGGCTCGACGAAGGCCTCGTAGCCGTGGCCGGAGGCGGTGTCGGCCATGAGCTCGTGGCCGAGGCGGATGAACTCGTCGATGTAGAACTGGTAGTTGGTGAACAGCACGAAGTTCTGGAAATGCGCCGGCCGCGTGCCGGTGTAGTGGCGCAGGCGATGCAGGGAGTAATCCACCCGCGGCGCGGTAAATAGCGACAGCGGATGCGGCTCGCCCGGGCCAGGCTCGAAGGTGCCGTTGGCGATGCCGTCGTCCATGGCGCCGAGGTCGGGCAGGTCGAAGTGGTCGCGCAGCAGGCGGCGGCGCTCGGGGCCGAGGTGGCCTTCCAGGTAGTCGTGCTCGGGCAGGGCGAAATGCACCGGGATCGGCTGCGTGCTGCTGCCCACCTGCAGCGCCACGCCGTGGTTCTCCACCAGCAGGCGGAACTGCTCCAGGTAGTAGTCGGCGAACAGGTCCGGCCGCGTCAGCGTGGTCTCGAACACCCCCGGCCCGGCGACGAAGCCGTAGGACAGGCGCGAATCCGCACGCGCCACGGTGTCGGTGCGCACGCGCAGCAGCGGGTAGCAGGCGCGCACGTGGCGGCCGATGTCGGCGCCGTCGACGTAGTGCTGCAGGCCGCGGCGCAGGTGGTCGACCGCGAGGTCGTAGATCTCGTGCACCCGGGCCAGCGCCGCCGCCGGATCAGCGAAGTCCTCGACCTCGAAGTGGGGGGCGTGGCCGTTCATCGGGTATCCGTGCTTCAGGAGCGCGCGAGCATGCGCTGGACCGCCTCGAGGTGCTCGGCCTCGTTGTGGCACATGCCCTGGAAGGCGGCGCACAGGTCGAGGAAGTCCTTGAGTTCCATGCGCTGCGCCATCTTCATCAGGCGCTTGGTCAGGCGCAGCGCCTTCGGCGGCTGGGCGGCGAAGCGCGCGGCCATGTCGTGCGCGCGCGCCAGAAGTTGGTCCGGCTCGACCACCTCGAGCACGATGCCCAGCGTCTTCGCCTCCTCGGCGCCCACGATGCGGCCCGATAGCGTGAGCTCGAAGGCCTGCTGGTAGCCGATCAGGCGCTGCATGAACCAGGCGCCGCCGTCGCCGGGGATGATGCCCAGGTTGAGGAAGGTCTCGCCGAACTTGGCCCGGGTCGACGCGATGCGGATGTCGGCCATGTTGGCGAGGTCGAAGCCGGCGCCGATGGCCGGGCCATTGACCGCGGCGATGATCGGCACCTCCACCGCCTGCAGCGCCAGCGGGATGCGCTGGATGCCGCGGCGGTAGCGGGTGGCGACCTCGGCCGCGTCGCCGGCGAAGTCGCCGCCGCGCGCGGCCATGTCCTTGACGTTGCCGCCCGCCGAGAAGGCCGAGCCTTCGCCGGTGATGACGAGCACCGAGACCTCGTCGCAGGTGTTCGCCCACTCGGCCACGCCGACGATGTCGTCGATCAGCGCGGTGCCGGTGAGCGCGTTGCGCACGTCGTCGCGCGCGAGGGTCAGGGTGGCGACGCGGTTGTCGAGTTGCAGGCGGGCGTCGCGGACGGTGGGCAGGTTCATCGGGTGCTTCTCCTGGTGGCTGGCGGATGGATCGGTGCCGCGGCGGCAGCGTGGTGCGGGAACCCGGTGTTCAGCGCGGGTTGCGCAGCGGCTCGGGCAGCTTGAGCGTGCCGGCGTCGCTGAAGCGGGTGCCCCCGAGCAGCCCGCCGGCGAGCCGCCCGCGCAGGGTGTAGGGGACCTCGGTCTTCGGCTCGCCCTCGATGACGCCGAGCGCCTGGCGCACCACCGCGATTGCCGAGACCGACACCGGGATCTCCACCAGTGCCTCGCCGAAGCGCGGCACGCTGCCCTTGCGGTCGCTGACGCCGGTGGCGAAGGGCTTGCCGTTGAGGTCGAGCTCGAGGGCGAGGCCGTCGAAGTCGATCGCCGCCTCGTTGGGGTTCTGCACCCGCAGCTTCACCGCGAAGCGCATCTCCATGCCTGCGCCCGGCAGGGGTTCGAGCCCCACGACGTTGATGCGCACCGGCTCGCGCTGGATCAGGCTGGCGCAGCCGGCGAGCAGCACCGCCACGAGCAAGACGAGCAGGGTGGCGGTGAAGGATTGGGCGGACGGGCGGACAAGACTGGACATGGTGCCGGCTCCGGGCAAGGGCGCGCGATCTGCGGCCGCGGTGGGCAGGGTATGACGGTCATTCTAACCGCGCCATGCGAGGAAGCTGCTGCAGTCGATCGGTGCGGTGCAGGCCGAAGGCGCTTCTGTCTTTTGAATTCGACCCGCAATGGGGCTATGGTGAAGGCATCGGTGGTGGCTGTGGCGCCGGTCGACTTTGCGCCGGCGCTGGTTCCACTGCCGCTCGTAGCACTGCCTGTCCGCGCTGCCTTTCTCCCTGGAGTCGAGCATGCCTTCCCCTCCGCGCGTGTCTTCTCGCGTCACGCCCGAGTGCTATGCCCTCGTGCCGGTCGCGGCGGCGGCGGGCGTGGTGCTGGCACGCTATGGCGAGCTGGTGCTCGTCGAAGTCGAGCGCGTGCCGGCCGTGGCCTGGGCGAGCTGGACGGACCTCGATCCGATCCGGGTCAATGGCCTGTCCCGCATTCTGCCCTCCGGACACTTCGAGCCCGGGGCGGGGCCGCGCTGCATCCTGCGTTTCGCCGGCCCGGTGCTGCCGGCCTGGCGCGAGACGCTCGCCGCGCTCGGCTGGACAGCGCGCTTCGACTGCCCGCCGCGCGGACTTTGTGCCGAGGTCGGCGCCGACCTCGCCGCCCTGCGCG
>NZ_AMXF01000103.1 GCF_000310225.1 Thauera phenylacetica B4P | reverse complement strand
GGCCGTGGCGCCCGCCACCGCGCCGTCCCCGCCGCCGCCACCGAGCGCCGCAGCGGCCGAGCAGCAGCTCGCCGAGCGCCTCGTCGAACTCGACACCGCGATCGCGCGCGAGATCGACGAGTGGGCCGCGCGCGAGTTGCCGCAGATCATCGCCCGCGAGCTCGACCGCCTCGGCGAGCGCATCCAGGACGAAGCCCTCGCCCACCTGCGCGCCACCCTGCTCCCCGGGATCTCGGCGCGCGTGAGCAGCCTGTTCGAAGAACGCAGCCCCGACGACCCGCCCGGCCGGTAGCAGCGGCGGCCGCCGCGAACCGACGGCCAGGGCACCCACCTGCCTGCCACCCCCGCGGCCGCATTCGCGCCTGCCGGCGCGCCCGCAGGAAACCCGCGCACTCCCGCAGCCCAAGGCGCGGAGGCGGACGCAGGCGAAGCCCCGCGCCGCGCTCGCACCCGGGCGCCCGCGCCGCATCCGCTATAATCCGCGCTTTGCCTTCACGCGCGTACAACACCATGGAACTGGCCAAGAGCTTCGAGCCCGCCGACATCGAACGTCGCTGGTACCCGGAATGGGAATCCCGCGGCTATTTCGCCGCCGGACTCGACAAGTCGAACCCCGCCGCCTTCTGCATCCTGCTGCCGCCGCCCAACGTCACCGGCACGCTGCACATGGGGCACGGCTTCAACCAGACGATCATGGACGCGCTCACGCGCTACCACCGCATGCGCGGCGACAACACGTTGTGGCAGCCGGGCACCGACCACGCCGGCATCGCCACCCAGATCGTCGTCGAACGCCAGCTCGACGCACAGGGCATCAGCCGCCACGACCTGGGCCGCGAGCGCTTCCTGGAAAAAGTGTGGGAGTGGAAGGAGTACTCCGGTGGCACCATCACCCGCCAGATGCGCCGCCTGGGCACCAGCCCGGACTGGAAGCGCGAGCGCTTCACGATGGATGAGGGCCTGTCGCGCACCGTCACCGAGACCTTCGTGCGCCTCTACAACGAAGGCCTGATCTACCGCGGCAAGCGCCTGGTGAACTGGGACCCCAAGCTCGGCACCGCGGTGTCCGACCTCGAGGTGGTGTCCGAGGAAGAGGACGGCAAGCTCTACCACATCCTGTATCCGTTCAGCGACGGCCCCATCGGCGAGCTGCGCGGCCTCACCGTGGCCACCACCCGCCCCGAGACCCTGCTCGGCGACGTCGCGGTGATGGTGCATCCCGAAGACGAACGCTACGCCCACCTCATCGGCAAGACCGTCGAGCTGCCGCTCACCGGCCGCCACATCCCGATCATCGCCGACGACTATGTCGACCGCGAGTTCGGCACCGGCTGCGTCAAGGTCACCCCGGCGCACGACTTCAACGACTACGCGGTCGGCCAGCGCCACAAGCTCGACACCATCGTCGTGCTCACCCTCGAAGGCGCCGTGCCCGCGGTGGCCGAGCGCTACACCGCCGACGGCGTCACCCTGGAGAGCGTGCCGATGCCGGCGGGCGTCGCCGGGCTCGACCGCGTGCCGGCGCGCGACAAGGTGGTCGAGGAGCTCGAGGCGCTCGGCCTGCTGCTCGAGGTCAAGGCGCACAAGATGCAGGTGCCGCGCGGCGATCGCACCGGCGTCGTCATCGAGCCCATGCTCACCGACCAGTGGTTCGTCGCCATGTCCAAGCCTGGCGCGGACGGCAAGTCGATCACCGAGAAGGCGCTCGAGGTCGTGGCCTCGGGCGAGATCAAGTTCTACCCCGAGAACTGGATCAACACCTACAACCAGTGGCTCAACAACATCCAGGACTGGTGCATCTCGCGCCAGCTGTGGTGGGGCCACCGCATCCCCGCCTGGTACGACGAGGAAGGCCGCATCTACGTCGCCACCTGCGAGGAAGAGGCGATCCGCGCCTGGAAGGCCGACCTGCAGCGCGGCATCGACGCGCTCACCGCCGAGGTGCAGACGCGCCAGCGCGAAGGCCAGACCGCCGAGCAGTACCCCGAGATCGCCGAGCGCCTCGCCCTGCTCCACGCCCGCCACGACGCCGGCCACCTGCGCCAGGAAGACGACGTGCTCGACACCTGGTACTCGTCCGCGCTGTGGCCGTTCTCCACGCTCGACTGGACCGCCGAGTGGCCCCAGAAGAGCAACGACGCGCTCGATCTCTACCTGCCGTCCACGGTGCTCGTCACCGGCTTCGACATCATCTTCTTCTGGGTGGCGCGCATGGTCATGATGACCAGGCACATCACCGGCAAGATCCCGTTCAAGCATGTGTACGTGCACGGCCTCATCCGCGACGCGGAAGGCCAGAAGATGAGCAAGTCCAAGGGCAACGTGCTCGACCCGATCGACCTCATCGACGGCATCGCGCTCGACGAGCTGATCAGGAAGCGGACCTTCGGCCTGATGAACCCCAGGCAGGCGCAGAGCATCGAGAAGAAGACGCGCAAGGAATTCCCCGAGGGCATCCCCGCCTTCGGCACCGACGCGCTGCGCTTCACCTTCGCCAGCCTCGCCAGCCCGGGCCGCGACATCAAGTTCGACCTCGCGCGCTGCGAGGGCTATCGCAATTTCTGCAACAAGCTGTGGAACGCCACCCGCTTCGTGCTGATGAACTGCGAGGGCCAGGACTGCGGCATCGGCGAGACCGTCGCCTGCACCACCGAGGTGCTCGACTTCTCCTTCGCCGACCGCTGGATCGTGTCGCGCCTGCAGCGCACCGAGGCCGAGGTGGGCGAGCACTTCGAGGCCTACCGCTTCGACCTGGTCGCGCGCGCGGTGTATGAGTTCGTGTGGGACGAGTACTGCGACTGGTACCTGGAGCTCGCCAAGGTGCAGATCCAGTCCGGCACCCCGGCGCAGCAGCGCGCCACCCGCCGCACGCTCTTGCGCGTGCTCGAGACCGTGCTGCGCCTCGCGCACCCGCTGATCCCCTTCATCACCGAAGAACTCTGGCAGACCGTCGCCCCGCTCGCCGGACGCAAGGACGGCGACAGCATCATGCGCGCGCGCTACCCGCAGGCCGAGCCCAAGCGCATCGACGAGGCCTCCGAGGCGAAGGTCGTCGAGTTGAAGGCGATGATCTACGCCTGCCGCAACCTGCGCGGCGAGATGAACATCTCCCCCGCCCAGCGCCTGCCGCTGGTGGCCGCGGGCGACAAGGCGGCGCTGGCGCTGTACGCACCCTACCTCGCCGGCCTGGCCAAGCTCGCCGAGGTGCAGGTCGTGGACGAGATCGGCGCCGACGAGCTCGCCCCGGTCGCGGTCGCGGGCGAGACCCGCCTGATGCTCAAGGTGGAGATCGACGTCGCCGCCGAGCGCGAGCGCCTCGGCAAGGAGATCGCCCGCCTGAAGGGCGAGATCGCCAAGGCCGAAGGCAAGCTCGCCAACGCCAGCTTCGTCGACCGCGCCCCGGCCGCGGTGGTGCAGCAGGAGCGCGACCGCCTCGCCGGCTTCAAGGCCACCGTGGACAAGCTCGAGCCGCAGCTGGCCAAGCTCGGCGGCTGAGGAACGGGGACGCGGGCGTCGCAGCGCCCGCAGCCTCCGCACCGCCAATTCGCGGCGGCCGCCGCTCCTACACGAGGCGGGGCGCGCGGTGGTTCATGCAGGAGCGCCGGCAGGCGCGAATGCGGCCGACCCCACCCGACAACGCCCACCACCGCCCCACCGCCGTCTTCGCGGCGGCCGCCGCTCCTACAGAGAGCGGGACGCGCGGTGGTTTGTGTAGGAGCGCCGGCAGGCGCGAATGCGGCGCTACTTCCGCTTCAGGAAGAACTCGTACGCCTTGTCGGACGTCTCGCCCTGGCCGATCAGCTCGTTGCCGGTCTGGCGGGAGAAGGCCTGGAAATCCTTCACCGAGCCCGGGTCGGTCGCCAGCACGCGGACGATCTGTCCGCTCTGCATCTCGGCCAGCATCTTCTTGGCCCGCAGGATCGGCAGCGGGCAGTTGAGCCCGCGCGCATCCACTTCCTTGTCGTATCTCATGTCCGCTCCCTGGTTGGATCATCTTGAAGGCGCACGATTCTAAAGGATGGCGATGCCCCCCGAAAGGCGACGCTGCCAATGGCAAGCCCCTGCGCAGCGTGTCATCCCCCGGCGCCCGGTGACGCCGCTCAGCGCTCGCGCTTTTCCTCGAGCAGGCGCTGCTTGAGCTCGCGCAGGCGCGCATCCACCGCCGACAGCGTGTAGAAGTCGCCGTCGTTGGCTCGGCGCGCGATCTCGAGCTGCTCGATCGCGGCCGGCAGGCTGCCGCGCAGGTAGTACACCTCGGCCTGGGTGCGATGCTGCTCGGTACGCTGCCCCAGCGCAGCGTAGGCGCGCGACAGCAGCTGCCACAGGCGCGGATCGCCGCTGCGGTTGTCGATGCGTTGGCGCAGTTCGGCGGCGGCGGCGTCAGCACGTCCGCCGAGGATGCGCGCGTCGGCGAGCGCATAGCTCACACTGCGGCTGGAGGGAGACTGCTTCTGCGCCGCCTCGAGGATTCGGATGGCGCCCGCGGCGTCCTTGCGCGCGAGGCGGATCTCCGCGGCCAGCCCCTCCACCCAGATCGTGCCCGCGGAGTGCGCCCGCAGCGGCTGCAGGCGGGCCTCGGCCTCGTCGAGGCGACCGGCCCGCATCAGCGCACGGGCCAGCCCATAGGCGAGCGCCTCGTCCTTCGGCTCGCGCGCGAGGCGGTCCTGCAGTTCCTGCACCGCCTCGGCGGGCTGGCCGGCGTTGGCGCGCAGCTTGGCGCGCGCGAAGCGGAAATCCGCCGAGTCCGGCACCTGGCGGTAGCGCATCGAGGCGACACGGTTCTCCATGTCGGCGATGCGCTCGGTGGTCAGCGGGTGGGTGCGCAGGTAGGCGGGCGCGTTGTTCTCGTAGACGCGCGTATTTCGCTGCAGGCGCTCGAAGAAGCCGGGCATGCCGCGCACGTCGAGGCCGGCCTTGTCCAGGGTCTCCAGGCCGGCGCGGTCGGCCTCGCGCTCGAAGGCGCGGGTGTAGCCAAGCTGCGACTGGATCGCCCCGGCCTGGCCGGCGGCAATCGCGGCCTGGCTGAGGTCCGAGTTGCTGCGCGCGGCCAGCACCGCGACCAGCATCGAGGCGATCATCAGCATCGCCGACTGGCTCTGCCGGCCGACGATCTGCGCGATGTGGCGCTGGGTGACGTGGGCGATCTCGTGGCCGAGCACCGAGGCGAACTCGGACTCGCTCTCCGCCGCCAGGATCAGCCCGGTATGCACGCCGATGAAGCCGCCGGGCAGCGCGAAGGCGTTGAGCGTGGCGTCGCGCACGACGAAGAAGTCGAAGTCCAGTCCCGGATTGCTGCTCACCGCGGCGAGGCGCTGGCCGAGGCGGTTCACGTACTCCTCGACCTCGGCATCGTCGAGGTAGGCGGCGTCGCGCCAGCGGATCTCGCGGATGATCTGCTCGCCGATGCGGCGCTCGGCCGCAGGCGAGAGTTCGGACGCGGCCACGTCGCCGAGATCGGGGAGTTCGGCGGCGAGCACGGGAACCGGCGCAGGCAGGGCCAGCGCGAGGCTGAGCAGCAGGGCAAGAGGTCGGCGCATCATCGGGTGCTATGATACCCGCCGATCCGCGCCCGTTCCCCCGCCGATGTATCGACGTGTAGCGGCGCCTCCCGCCGCGTGGCGATTTCCGCCGCGGCCTCTCCGCATCTTCTCCTTCGCCACACCATGAGCACTCCGGAATCCAGCCCGCTGACCCACTTCGACGCCGACGGCCAGGCCCACATGGTCGACGTCGGCGCCAAGGCCGAGACCCGCCGCGTCGCGGTCGCCACCGGCCGCATCCACATGCTGCCCGCCACCTTCGACATGGTGAAGTCGGGCAGCGCGAAGAAGGGCGACGTGCTCGGCATCGCCCGCATCGCCGCGATCCAGGCCTCCAAGCGCACCAGCGAGCTGATCCCGCTCTGCCACCCCATCCCGCTCACCCGCGTCGCGGTCGAGTTCGAGCTCGACGAGGCCGCGCACGCCATCCGCTGCACGGTCACCGCCGAGACCGTCGGCCGCACCGGCGTCGAGATGGAGGCGCTGACCGCGGTCAACGTCGGCCTGCTCACCATCTACGACATGTGCAAGGCGGTGGACCGCGGCATGCGCATGGACGGCATCCAGCTCATGGAGAAGCTGGGGGGCAAGTCGGGGCACTGGAAGGCCTGAGGGGAGTGAGGCGCCGGGTGTGAGGCGCCAGGAGTAAAGCGTCGGGAGTCAGGAGCCTGGCGGCGGCTTCGAGGCTGCGTCGCGCCGCGCGAGGCGCGCGAAGACCAGCGGGAAGGCGCCGGTGCCGGCGAGCGCGATCGCCGAGACGAGGAAGGCCAGCCCCGCCATCGGGTCGGACAGGGCCGGGTGCAGGAGCGTGCCGGAACCGGCGAAGCACAGCAGCGCGGCCGCGAGCGACAGCGCCGCGAGCACGAACAGCACGAGGGCGGCGAGCGGCAGGCGGGCGGGCGTGGCGTTCATCGTGGCGCTTCCGCAGCGCTTCCGGTCGTGACGACCGCCGCGCGCACCTCACCATGGCGCGGCGCGGCGGACAATCCGTCGGGCGCCTGCGCAGCGCGGAGCGCGGGCGGCAAGGTGGCCGAACCTGCCCGTTCCACCTCCCCCACCCCACGCGGCCCTCCCGCCACAGGCGGCGCCTCTTCCACCTTTCGCACGCCGATCCCGCAGGTCGCGCCGACACTGCCGATCAGCAGCACCGCGCCGCCGGCCCACAGCGTGGACCTCAGGCGCCTTGAAAGCGCATCCGCCATGGCAATTCTCCCTGGATGAAGAGCCGCGCCTCCTCCGAGCGCGGACGAGCGAAGAAGGCGCGCACCGGGGTGTGCTCGCACACCCGGCCGCCCGCCATGAAGACGATGTCGTCGCCCAGGCGGGTGGCCTGGCCGAGGTTGTGGGTGACCATGAGGATGCGCGTCCCGTCGGTGCGGATCTCGCGGATGATGCGCTCGACCGCGGCGCTCGCCGAGGGGTCGAGGCTCGCGGTGGGCTCGTCGAGCAGCAGCAGGCGCGGCTTGGTCAGCCAGGCGCGCGCGAGCGCGAGGCGCTGCTGCTCGCCACCGGAGAGCTGGCGCGCGCTGTCGCCGGCGCGGTCGGCGAGGCCGACGCGCTCCAGCATCTCCACGCCGCGCCGGCGCCGCTCCGCCCCCGCCACGCCGAGCGGCTTGAGCCCGAGGACGACGTTGTCGAGCACCGACATGCGCAGCATCATCGGGCGCTGGAACACCATCATCACGCCCTGCTGCGGCCGCGATCCGCCGGCGCCGCCCCAGGCCATGCGCCCCGCGCTCGGCTCGATCAGCCCGCAGATCGTCCGCAGCAGCACGCTCTTGCCGGCGCCGTTGGGGCCGAGCACCAGCGTGATGCCCTCCTCGCCCAGCTCCAGGTCCACGCCGGCGAGCACCTCCCGCCCGTCGGGCGCGAAGCGCAGGTCGTGGATGGAGAGCGGGAAGATCGGCATCGCAGCCTTCAGCCGAAGCGCCGCATCGCCCACTGCCGCAGCACGTAGGCGAGCGCATTGAGCGCGAGGATGATCACGATCAGCACCACGCCGAGCGCGATCGCCAGCGCCAGGTCGCCCTTGCTGGTCTCGAGCGCGATCGCGGTGGTCATGACCCGGGTGGCGCCGTCGATGTTGCCGCCGACGATCATCACCGCGCCCACCTCGCTCATCGCCCGCCCCAGGCCGGCGAGCACCGCCACCACCAGCGAGTGGCGGCAGTCGTGGAGCAGCGTGGTGACGCTGTCCCACCACGAGAAGCGCATCACCTGCAGCTCCTCGGCGTAGCGCGCCCACACGTCCTCCACCACCTGGCGGGTGATCGCCGCCATCAGCGGCACCACCAGCAGGGTCTGCGCCACCACCATCGCCGCCGGCGAATACAGCATGCCGAGCGCGCCGAAGGGCCCCGAGCGCGACAGGATCAGGTACACCACCACGCCCACCACGACCGAGGGCAGGCCCATCATCCCGTTGATCAGCACCGACAGCGTGGTCTTGCCCGGAAAGCGCCCCACCGCGATGCAGGCCCCGAGCGGCAGCCCGATCAGCGTGCCGAGCACCACCGCCGCGCCGCTGACCTGCAGCGACAGCGCGACGATCTCGAGCACGCTGTGGTCGAAATGGGCGAGCAGGGACAGCGCATCGGAGAAGGTGGCGGCGAAGGCGGACATCGGCGGGGAGGATACCGGAAACACCCCCGCAGCCGGAACGCCGGCGGACCCTTCACGGGCCGGCCCGGCCGCCCGCAAGCGGCAAAGGGCCCGCGGGCTAGTCCTCGTAGGCCAGCAGCAGCACCTCGGCCGCCTGCTCACGGAGCGGGATCAGGGCCTGGTAGGCCGGCGAGGCGAACCAGCCGCTCGCCGCCGCGGCGCTCGGAAAGCGGATGACGACGATGTCCGTATGCGGAGATTCACCCGAAAAGCTCGCCACCCGGCGACCGCGCAGCAGGAGCTCCGCGCCCCAGGGCGCCAGGGTGTCCGGCACCTTGCCCCGGTACTCCGCCCACTTGTCGGCATCCTTCACCGTGATGTGGCCCACCACGTATCCTTGACTCATCGGCAGTCCTTCCAGAAAAGATTCGAAGCGTGCACAGGATGGTGCCGGACGCCACGCCGCTCAACCCCCGCCCTTCTGCATCCCGCGGTCCAGCCGCGCGAGCAGCGCGCGCCGCGCCGGCTCCGCGCCGGGGCCGAAGCGAAAGCTCACGTCCAGCTGCGGCAGCTCGAACAGCCCCAGCCGACGCACGCCGGCGGGCTCGATGGCGATGACGAGGGTCTGCGCGCCCTCGTGCAGGCTGAAGTGCAAGCTTCCGCCGTCGGCGACGACCCCCGGCCAGGCCTGGCGCAGGTCGCGCGCGAACTCCTGCGGCGTGGCGGTGACCCGGCGCTCGAAGGACTCGGGCACCGGGCCGGCGATGAAGGCCACCGCCTCAGCCGCCTGCGATCGGCGGCCAGATCGCGAGCTCGTCGCCGTCGGCGAGGCGCTTGCGCAGCCGCTCTGAAGGCGGCACGAAGTGGCCGTTCACCAGCACCAGATGTGCACTGCGCTCGGGCACGTTGTAGCGCCGGATCATCTCCGCCACCGTGGTGCCCTCGTCCACGTCGAGCTCGAGACGGTTGCCGCGGTGACCGCTCGGCAGGTAGTCCGACAGCGAGGCGAAGAGCTTGAAGGCGATGCGGATCGTCACACGAGTCTCCAAGTCGGCCCCCTCAGCGCGCCAGCGCCATCGGCTGCTGGCTGCGCGCGACGTAAGCGTCGACGAAGGCGAGCGGGTTGGCGAGCAGGCGCTCCTTCCAGTCGCCCAGCCTCACCTGGCCGTGGATCAGCCCGCGCAGCGCGCCCACGTGCTGGGTGACCCCGATCGAGGTGGCGCCGACCAGCACGTCGTCCTTGAACTGCAGGCTCAGGTAGCGGTAGCGTGCCTCGTCGACCATCTCCACCCCGCTGCCGCCGGCCTCGGGCTTCTCGCCCCACCACTGGCCGAAGGAGGACGAGATCAGCCCGAGCGTGTCGAGCACGTTGATCGCCAGCACGCCGTTGAGGCGCGACTCGTGCACGAGGTCGCGCGCCATGTTGGTGGCGGCGATGCGCGCCTGGTCGGCGGCGTTGGGCTGGATCGCCGACACCAGATGCGCGCCGGTGAACAGGTCCGGCGCCTCGGCGACGTCGCCAGCGGCGAAGATGCCGGGAACGCTGGTCTCCATGTGGTCATTCACCAGCACGCCCTTGGCCACATGCACCGGCGTCTCGTCCAGGAAGCCGACGTTGGGCGCCACGCCCGCGGCCACGATCACGAGGTCGCAGTCGAGGCGGTCGCCGGTGGACAGGCTCACCACCAGCGGCGCATCGCTGCCCACGTCGTCGCCGCGGTCGATGCGCTGCACGCCGGCCGAGGTGAGCACGCGGATGCCTTTCTCCTCGACCCAGCGCTTGATCATGCCGCCCGCCTTGGGCGTCATCATGCGCGGCACCATGCGGTCGCCCATCTCTACCACGGTGAGCTGCACGCCGCACTTGGCCAGCGCCTCCATGATGATGCAGCCGATGAAGCCGGCGCCGAGCTGCAGCACGCGCGCGCCGGGCTTGGCGTGCGCGGCGATCGCGCGCGCGTCGGCGAGCGTCCAGCAGGTGTGCACCGAGGGCAGGTCCACGCCCGGGATGGGCGGGCGCACCGGATGCGAGCCGGTGGCGATGAGCAGGCGGTCGTAGTGCTCGAAGTGACCGTCGTCGAACAGCACCTTGCGCTTGTCGGTGTCGAGCGCCACCGCGCGGCCTCGCAGCTGGCGGATGCGCAGGCGCTCGAAGTGGCCGGCGTCCTTGCGCAGGTAGGTGCCCGACTCGTCGATGTTGCCTTCGAGCAGGTAGGGAATCGCCATGCGCGAATACGGCGGCGCGTCTTCAAAGCCGACCATCAGGATGTCGTCGCCCGGCGCGACCTTGCGCAGCGTCTCGGCGGCAACGACGCCCGCGGGGCCGTTGCCGAGAATCAGGTGTTTCATTGCAGCGTCCTCGGGTGAAACACTTCGGAGGAAATCAAGCACGCATGTAGGAGCGCCGGCAGGCGCGAACCCGCCCGTCACGACGCCCCCTTGTAGGAGCGCCGGCAGGCGCGAACCCGCCCGTCACGATGCCCCTGTAGGAGCGCCGGCAGGCGCGAACCAGCCGTCACACCGCCCTTGTAGGAGCGCCGGCAGGCGCGAACCAAGCCGTCATTCGCGCCTGCCGGCGCTCCTACAGGGTGGGCGGAGCCTACAGGCCCAGCCGCGCCCGCGTCTCCGCGGTCGGTTCGCCCGCGGGCGTCCACCCGCGCACCTCGTAGTAGTGCGGCAGCATCTTGTCGAGCTGGTTCACCAGGCCCTTGGCCGGCCCCGTCTTCGCCGCCTCCTGGGTCAGGCGCGGCGGCAGGTTGTCGTCCTTGGCGGTGAATCCGGCGGCGTTGTTGAACATGCGCTCCATGTTCCAGATGCGCTCGCCCACCTCGTTCAGCTTCTCCATGCTCCAGTCGCCCTCGCACGCGGCGGCGACCTGCGGCTGCACATCGGCGAGCGTCCACGCGAAGCTGGTGAACACGCAGATACCGGCCGAGTCGAACACCGCGGTGGCGTCCTGGAAGGCCTTCACCAGCTCGGGCTTGCCCTCGGTGGCGAGCGGGTCGGTCTTGACCGGGATGCCGAGCACTTCCGACGCCACGGTGTAGCCGCGCAGGTGGCAGGCGCCGCGGTTGGACGTGGCGTAGGCCAGGCCCATGCCCTGGATGCCGCGCGAGTCGTAGGCGGGGAATTCCTGCCCCTTCACGCTCATCGACAGCTCGGGGCGGCCGTACTGCTCGCACAGGCGCTTGCTGCCCAGGCCGAGCTCCTTGCCGAAGCCCTCGCCGAGCGCGGTCATCTCGACCATCTTCGCCAGCGCCTCGGCCGAGCCGAAGGGCGCGGCCATGCCGATCTTCTCGTCGGTCAGGATGCCGAGCTCGTAGAGCTCCATCGCCGCGCCCACGGTGGCGCCGAAGGAGATCGGGTCCATGCCCTGCTCGTTGCAGATCAGGTTGGCGTACTGCAGGGCCTCGAGGTCGCCCACGCCGTTGGCCGCGCCGAGCGCCCAGGCGGCTTCGTATTCCAGGCCGCCGGAGGCGCCCCAGTACTTCGGGCTGTTCTTGACGGTGAAGTGGGTCTTGTCGATCTCGGAGATGCGCCCGCAGGCGATCGTGCACCCGAAGCAGGCGGCGTTGGTCACCAGGTGGGTCTTGCCGTCGGACTCGCGCTTCTCGTGCATGGCCTCGGCGGAGATCTTCGAGGCGTCCTCGAACTGCACGTCGCGGTGGTTGCGGGTGGGCAGCGCGCCGATCTCGTTGATCACGTTCATCAGCACCTGGGTGCCGTACTTGGGCAGGCCCTGGCCGGTGACCGCGTTGTCGGCGAGCACCTTCTTGGCATCAACGGTGGCCTTGAGGAAGGCACCGAAGTCCTTGATGCCCGACACGCCCTTGGTGCCGCGGATCGCCACCGCCTTGAGGTTCTTCGAGCCCATCACCGCGCCCACGCCCGAGCGCCCGGCGGCGCGGTGCAGGTCATTGACGATGCAGGCATAGAGCACCTGGTTCTCGCCGGCGACGCCGATCGAGGAAATGCGTACCAGCGGGTCCTGGAGTTCTTCCTTGATCTTCTCCTCGGTCTCCCAGCAGCTCCTGCCCCACAAGCCCGACGCGTCGCGCAGCTCGGCCTTGTCGTTCTCGATGTAGAGCCACACCGGCTTGGCCGACTTGCCCTCGAAGATCACCATGTCCCAGCCGGCGAACTTCATCTCGGCGCCGAAGAAGCCGCCCGAGTTCGAGCACGCGATCGCGCCGGTGAGCGGCCCCTTGGTGATCACGGTGTAGCGGCCGCCGGTCGAGGCCATGGTGCCGGTGAGCGGCCCGGTGGCCATGATCATCTTGTTGTCGGGCGACAGCGGATCGACCTTGGGGTCGGTCTCGGAGACCAGGTACTTGGTGGCCAGCCCGCGCGAGCCGAGGTATTCGTCGGCCCACTGCATGTTCAGTGGCTCTTCGGTACAGGTTCCCGCGGTGAGGTTCACGCGCAGGACTTTGCGATTCCATCCCATGACGCATCCTCCTCAGGCAGCGGCCGAAGCCGGGGTGTTGGCCTTGGCGGCCCAGGCGCGCATCTTGTCGATGCCGGTCCAGTCGGCGTCCACATAGGTGATCGCCCCGGTCGGACAGGCGCTGGCGCAGGCGGGATTGCCCTCGCACAGGTCGCACTTCTGCACCTTGCCGCTGTCCTGGTTGTAGTTGATGGTGCCGAACGGGCAGGCGATCGTGCACACCTTGCAGCCGACGCAGGTGTCCTCGAACACCATCTTCGCGCCGGTCGTCAGGTCGATGCGGATCGCGTCCACCGGACAGGAGTTCAGGCACCAGGCCTCGGTGCACTGCGTGCAGGTGTAGGGCACCTTGCGGCCCTCGTGCTCGAAGTTGAACACCTTGATGCGCGACTTGCTCGGATTGATGACCCCGGTGTGCTCGTAGGAACAGGCCATCTCGCATTGCAGACAGCCGGTGCACTTCGCGGGATCAATGTGCAGTGCTTTCCACATCGATCGTCTCCTTGTCGTTTATCGATTCTTGCGCTCGGTCGCCAGAGCGCCATCACGGCCCCCCAGCCCACCTATGCAAATATAAGCATAAGTCGTACCAGTTGGCGGGCAAGCAGGGATTACCCGCGTCAGGACGCCCCGCCCGCGCGTCCGAGCTTGCGGTAGAGGCGGTTGCGGCTCACCCCTAGCGTGCGCGCCGCCGCCGACAGGTTGCCGCCGACCTCGCGCATGACGCGCTCGATCAGCTCGATCTCGAGCTGGTCGAGGCGCTTCGCGCCGTGGCTCGCCAGCGCATCGGCCACCACCGGCGCCGCGGCGCTCGCCGCCGTCGCGACCGGGGCGGCCGGCACGACCGGC
>NZ_AMXF01000102.1 GCF_000310225.1 Thauera phenylacetica B4P | reverse complement strand
CTCGCCGGGGCGGCCTTCGCCGCGCTGCGCGGGCGTGGCGTCGCGCGCGCGCCGGTGCGCGCGGCGGCGCTCTTCGCTGCGCTCTGGCTGGGTTCCGAATGGCTGCGCGGCGTGCTCTTCACCGGCTTCCCCTGGCTCGCCATCGGCTATGCGCAGACCCCGCCCAGCCCGCTCGCGGGCCTGCTGCCGGTGCTCGGCGTGTATGGCGTCGGCGGGCTGAGCGCCTTCGTCGCCGCGCTGTGCGCCATCGCGCTGCGGGCGGGCGGCGCGCGCGCCTTGCTCGGGTGGCGCACGGCGCTGGCGCTGCTCGCGCCCTTCGTCGCCGGCTTCGCGCTGCTCGGTCACGCCTGGACCCAGCCGGCCGGTGCGCCGCTGAAGGTGGCGCTGGTGCAGACCGACTTCGCGCAGAGCCTCAAGTGGGATCCGGCGCGCTTCGAGGAGGTGCTGCGGGTCAACCTCGAGCTCGCGCGCGAGGCCTTCGCGCAGCCGCAGCCCCCCGCGCTGGTGGTGCTGCCCGAGACCACCGTGCCGACCCTGCTCGACCGCCTCCCCGAGGGCTACCTCGAGGCCTTCGCCGGCCTCGCCGGCCAGGCCGGGGGCGACCTGGTGATGGGCGCCTTCCGCCGCGACGCCGAGGAGCGCATCTACAACGCCGCGATCAGCCTAGGCAGCGCGCCGGTGCAGCGCTACGCCAAGCAGCACCTGGTGCCCTTCGGTGAATACTCGCCGCCGCTGTTCGGCTGGTTCTACCAGCTGGCGCAGATCCCGATGTCGGACCAGACCCGCGGCGCGCCCGACCAGGCGCCGATGCGCTTCGGCGATCAGCAGGTCGCGCTCAACATCTGCTACGAGGACCTCTTCGGCGCCGAGCTGATCCGCGCGCTGCCCGCGGCCACGCTGCTGCTCAACCTCTCCAACCTGGCCTGGTACGGCGACTCGCTCGCCCAGCCGCAGCACCTGCAGATCGCCCGCGTGCGCGCGCTCGAGACCGGCCGCCCGATGCTGCGCTCGACCAACACCGGCATGACCGCGGTGGTGCAGCCCGACGGCAGCGTCGCCGCCGTGCTGCCCGCGTTCGAGCGTGGCGTGCTGCGCGCCGAGGTGCAGGGCCACCAGGGCATGACCCCTTACGCGCGCTGGGGCGACCGCCCCGCGCTCCTCGCCGCCGCGATCGCGATCCTTCTCGCGGCCCTCGCCGCCGCCGCAGCACGCCCGCGCCGGGCCGAAGCCCGGTAAAATCGCAGCTTTTGCGTGCGCTGCGCAGCCCGGAGGCTGCCCGAGACCATGACCACCGAATCCCGACTCGTGAAACCGACCTTCCAGCAAGTCATCCTCACGCTCCAGCACTTCTGGGGCGAGCGCGGCTGCGTGCTGCTGCAGCCCTACGACCTCGAGGTCGGCGCCGGCACCAGCCACACCCACACCTTCCTGCGCGCGATCGGCCCCGAGCCCTGGAACGCCGCCTACGTGCAGCCCTCGCGCCGCCCCAAGGACGGCCGCTACGGCGAGAACCCCAACCGCCTGCAGCACTACTACCAGTTCCAGGTGGTGCTGAAGCCCTCGCCGCTCAACATCCAGGAACTCTACCTGGACAGCCTGCGCGCGCTCGGCATCGACCCGATGGTGCACGACATCCGCTTCGTCGAGGACGACTGGGAGAACCCCACCCTCGGTGCCTGGGGCCTGGGCTGGGAGGTGTGGCTGGACGGCATGGAAGTCACCCAGTTCACCTACTTCCAGCAGGTCGGCGGCCTCGACTGCAAGCCGGTGCTGGGCGAGATCACCTACGGCATCGAGCGCCTGGCGATGTACCTGCAGGGCGTGGAAAACGTCTATGACCTGGTGTGGTCGGTCGGCCCCGACGGGCGCGCGGTCACCTACGGCGACGTCTATCACCAGAACGAGGTCGAGCAATCGACCTACAACTTCGAGCACAGCAACGTCGACTTCCTGTTCTCGCTGTTCGCCAACTACGAATCCGAAGCCAAGCGCGTGATGGAGGTCGGCCTGCCGCTGCCGGCCTACGAGATGGTGCTGAAGGCCGCGCACACCTTCAACCTGCTCGACGCCCGCGGCGCCATCTCGGTGACCGAGCGCGCCGCCTACATCGGCCGCATCCGCAACCTGTCGCGCGCCGTCGCCCAGGCCTATTTCGAATCCCGCGAAGCCCTCGGCTTCCCGATGCTGAACGCCACCAAGGAGGCCGCGTGATGACCGCCGCGACCCTGCTCGTCGAACTGCTCACCGAAGAACTGCCGCCGAAGGCCCTGCCGCGCCTGGGCGAGACCTTCGCCACCAAGATTGCCGAGGGCCTCAAGGCCCGGGGCCTGGCGCCGGCCGACGCGCCTTTCCGCACCTTCGCCAGCCCGCGGCGGCTGGCGGTGACGGTGGCGCAGGTGGCTTCCGAGGCCGCCGCGAAGGAGGTCACCGAGAAGCTGATGCCGGTGTCCGTGGCGCTCGACGCCGAGGGCAAGCCGACCCCGGCGCTGCTGAAGAAGATGGCGGCCAAGGGCATCCCGGCGGACTCAGTTGACACCACTCTGGCGAGCTTCGAGCGCCGCATGGACGGCAAGGCCGAGGCGCTGTTCCACACCGCGACCGTGGCGGGCGCCAGGCTCGCCGACGTGCTGGCGGGCATCGTGCAGGACGCGGTCAAGGCGCTGCCCATCCCCAAGGTCATGCGCTGGGGCGACGGCGACGCCACCTTCGTGCGCCCGGTGCACAAGCTCACCCTGCTGCACGGCGCCGACGTGGTGCCGGGCCGCGTGCTCGACCTGGATTCCGGGCGCACGACGCGCGGCCACCGCTTCATGAGCCGCGGCGAGATCGACATCGCCAGCGCCGACGCCTACGAGCCCACGCTGCTCGCCGAGGGCAAGGTCATCCCCAGCTTCGCCGAGCGCCGCGCCGACATCGAGCGCCAGCTGCTCGCCGAGGCCGCCAGGCAGGGCGCGCTGCTTGACGAATACGCCGACCTGCTCGACGAGGTCGCCGCGCTGGTCGAGCACCCGACGGTGTACGTGGGCGAGTTCGAGGCCGAATTCCTCGCCGTGCCGCAGGAGTGCCTGATCCTGACCATGCGCGCCAACCAGAAGTATTTCCCGCTCTTCGACGGCGCCGGCAAGCTGCTCAACCGCTTCCTCATCGTCTCCAACATGCGGGTGGCCGACCCGTCCAACATCATCGCCGGCAACGCCCGCGTGGTGCGCCCGCGCCTGTCGGACGCGCGCTTCTTCTTCGAGCAGGACAAGAAGCAGAAGCTCGAGGCCCGCCTGCCGCGCCTGGCGCCGGTGGTCTATCACAACAAGCTCGGCAGCCAGCTCGAGCGCGTCGAGCGCCTCGAGGCGCTGGCCGGCGCGATCGCGGCGCAGCTGCACGGCGACGTCACCGCCGCGAAGCGCGCCGCGCGCCTGGCCAAGGCCGACCTCGTCACCGACATGGTGGGCGAGTTCCCCGAGCTGCAGGGCATCATGGGCCGCTACTACGCGCTCGCCGACGGCGAAGGCGAGGTGGTTGCGGACGCCATCCAGGCCCACTACCAGCCGCGTTTCGCCGGCGACGCGCTGCCCGCGGGCAATGTCGCCGCCGCGGTGGCGCTGGCCGACAAGCTCGACGCCCTGGTCGGCTTCTTCGGCATCGGCATGGTGCCCACCGGCGACAAGGACCCCTTCGCGCTGCGCCGCGCCGCGCTCGGCGTGCTGCGCATCCTGATCGAGGCGCCGCTGCCGCTCGAGCTGCCCAGGCTCATCGACACCGCCGCCGCCGGCTTCAAGCCCGGCCTGCTCGGCGCCGAGGGCTTCGCCGCGCAGCTGCAGGACTTCATGTTCGAGCGCCTGAAGAACCTGCTCCGCGAGACGGGCCGCGACGGCGCCGTGATCGACGCCGTGCTGGCGCTGAAGCCCGCGCGTATCGACCTGGTGCCGGCCAAGCTCGCCGCGGTCGAGGCCTTCCGCGCCCTGCCCGAGGCCGAGGCCCTGGCCGCCGCCAACAAGCGCATCGTCAACATCCTGAAGAAGGCCGAGGGCACGCCGGGCGAGCCCGACCTCGCGCTGCTGCAGGAGGACGCCGAGAAGGCGCTCTTCCACCAGGTGGTCGAGGTCGCGCCGCTGGTGCGCTCGCACGTCGCCAACGAGGACTACACCGACGCGCTGTGCGCGCTCGCCGGCCTGCGCGCGGCGGTGGACCGGTTCTTCGAGGACGTCATGGTGATGGCCGAGGAGCCGCTGACCCGCGCCAACCGCATCGCGCTGCTGGCGCAGCTCGCCGGCCTGATGAACCAGGTGGCCGACCTCTCGCGCCTGTCGGCCTGATCCTCGTCGCCTCGCGGCGCCCGGCGCCGCGGGCCTCGTCCCCGCAAGGAGCCCGTGATGAAGCTCATCGTTCTCGACCGCGACGGCGTGATCAACGTCGACTCGGGGCAGTACATCAAGTCGCCCGAGGAGTGGAAGCCGATCCCCGGCGCGCTCGAGGCGATCGCGCGGCTCAACCAGTGGGGCTGGCGGGTGGTGGTGGCGACCAACCAGTCCGGCATCGGCCGCGGCCTCTTCGGCATGGACACGCTCAACGCGATCAACGACCGCATGGTCAAGAGCCTCGCCCAGGCGGGCGGCCGGCTCGACGGCATCTTCTTCTGCCCGCACGCGGCCGACTCCACCTGCGACTGCCGCAAGCCCAAGCCGGGCATGTTGTTGCAGATCGCCGAGCGCTACAACGTCGAGCTCGCCGACGTGCCCTGCGTCGGCGACGGCCTGCGCGACCTCCAGGCCGCCGCCGCGGCCGGTGCGCAGCCTTATCTGGTGCTCACCGGCAAGGGCGAGGCCACGCAGGCGAGCGGCGAGCTGCCGCCCGGCACGCTGGTCTTCCCCGACCTCGACGCCGTGGTCACCGCGCTGACCGCCTGAGCGGCGCACAACCGCCCGCGCAACCTTCACGCCTTCATCACCGGACGAGAATCGTGCATCTGATCCGCTCCATCCTGTTCGCGATCCTGCTCACCGTGATCACGGTGCCCTACGCGTTCCTCGCCACCTTCATCTTCTGGCTGCCGCCGATGACCCGGCATCGCCTGATCACGAGCTGGGTGCCGATCATGATGTGGGTGATCCGCCACGTGCTCGGCATCCGCTACCGCGTGATCGGCGCCGAGAACATCCCGGCCGGCCCCGCGGTGGTGCTCTCCAAGCACCAGTCGGCGTGGGAGACGATCGCGCTGCAGGTGATCTTTCCGCCGCTGTGCTATGTGCTCAAGCGCGAGCTGCTGCGCGTGCCCTTCTTCGGCTGGGCGCTGGGCATGATCCCCGGCATCGCGATCGACCGCTCCGCCGGCAAGGACGCGCTCACCCAGGTGGTGGAGCAGGGCCGCGAGCGCCTCAAGGAGGGCCTGTGGGTGGTGGTCTTCCCGGAAGGCACGCGCGTGCCGCCGGGCGCGACGCGGCGCTACAAGCCGGGCGGGGCCATCCTCGCCAAGCGCGCCGGCGTGCCGGTGGTGCCGGTGGCACACAACGCGGGCGAGCTCTGGCGCCGTAACGCCTTCATCAAGCGCGCGGGCGAGATCGTCGTCAGCATCGGCCCGGTGATCGACGTCAAGGGCGTCAAGGCCAACGATGTGAGCGAGCAGGCGGAAGCCTGGATCGAAGCCGAGATGCGCCGGCTGTTCCCGCACCATTACCGCGACGAGGCGGGCACGCCGCCGGCCGCGGGCGAGGCGGTGGTCGAGGTCGAAGGGAACTGAGCGCGCGCCCGCCCGGTCTCTCCCGCACAGGCCGCCGGGGCGGTTCAGGACATCGGGAGAAGTGCGATGAGCGAAGAGATCCGTGCGCTCGACGAGGACGAGATCCTCGCCGGCCTTTTGGCGCTGCCGCACTGGCGGCTGGAGGGGGGCTGCCTGGTGCGCGACTACCGCAGCGGCGGCTGGAAGGCGACGCTGATGGTGGCCGGCGTGGTCGGGCACCTGGCCGAGGCGGCCTGGCACCACCCCGAGCTCGAGCTGAGCTGGGACCGCGTGCGGGTGCGCCTGTCCACGCACTCGCCGCGCGGCATCACCGCACGCGATCTCGCGCTCGCGCGCAAGATCGAGGAGGTCGTGCACTGGCAGCCCGCGCGCGAGGGCGGGGCGCTGGAAGGCACGCCGAACGCGGACGAGCGCTTCCGCTACATCCGCTACGATTGAGCCGCCACGCTTGCAGTTCCCCGGCCGTACGCGCGCTGGTGCGCGCGCAGCCGGTAGACGCAAAAAGGCCCCGCAGCGCGGGGCCTTTTCGTCAGACGGTGCCGGATGAAGCTTAGGCAGCCTTCTTGGCGGCGGTCTTGGCGGTGGTGCTCACGGCCTTGACGGTGGCGTTGGTCGCGGCGGCCACGTTGGCTTCGGCGATCTCGGCGACTTGCTTGGCAGCCTTGCTCATGCTGTCGTAGGCGCTGTTGGCGGCGGCGATGGCCGACTTGACGGCGGCGACGGCAACGTCCGAACCGGCGGGAGCCGACTTGGCAGCCTTGTCGAGCGCGGTGGCGACGCCCTTGTTCATCTCGGCGACCTGGCCTTCGAAGACCTTCGACATCTCTTCCTGGCTCTGCGACGAGATCTCGTAGACGCTGCGGGCGTAGGCGACGGCCTTCTCGACGATCGGCTGGGCCAGCGAGACCTGCAGGTTCACCAGCTCCTGCACGTCCTTGGCAGCCAGCAGGGCCTTGGTGTTGGCCACGCCGTCTTCCAGCAGCGAACGGGCGGTGTTCAGGTTCAGGGCAGCGAGGCGCTCGGCGCTGGCGAAGGCGGTGTTGGCCAGGGTCAGCAGGGTCTCGACGTTGGTCTTGTTGGCGGCGGCGAACTGCTCGGGGGTGACGAAGTTGCTCATTTGGATCTCCTTGGAAAGTGTGGGTGCATCAACATCGCTTCGGTAGCTGCGATGTTGCGTTGCAGCATGCTTCGAATTATACGGACCCGGTTCGGGCTGTCAAGCATATTTTTGTGCATCGCAACATCCTGGATTGATTGAAGGAATCAATCACTTGCGCCCGTGCGCCATTTCTTGCTGCCAGATCTCCCGGGTGTTGCGCTGCACGGCGGGTGAGGACGCGGCGCCAGTGTGCCGGGGCCGGGTTGCAGCCGCATGACGCGGGCCGAGGTGTAAACGCAAGCGGCCGGCTGGGCGCCGGCCGCGGTGCGGATCGGGCGGGGAACGATCAGTCGTGGCGGAAGTTCGCCTTGCGCTTCTCGACGAAGGCCGCCATGCCTTCCTTCTGGTCGTTGAGCGCGAACGCGGCGTGGAAGACGCGGCGCTCGAACAGCAGGCCTTCGTTGAGGCTGCTCTCGAAGGCGCGGTTGATCGACTCCTTGATCATCATGACGGCCGGCAGCGAGTAGCCGGCGATGGTTTCCGCGGTGGCGAGCGCGTCCTCGAGCAGCTTGTCGGCCGGCACCACGCGCGCGACCAGGCCGGCACGTTCGGCTTCGACCGCGTCCATCAAGCGGCCGGTCAGGCACAACTCCATGGCCTTCGCCTTCCCCACCGCACGCGGCAGGCGCTGGGTGCCGCCGGCGCCGGGCAGGGTGCCGAGCTTGACCTCGGGCTGGCCGAACTTCGCGGTGTCGGCGGCGATGATGATGTCGCACATCATCGCCAGCTCGCTGCCGCCGCCGAGCGCGAAGCCCGCCACCGCGGCGATCACCGGCTTGCGGCAGGTCTTCACGCGTTCCCAGTTGCGGGTGATGTATTCGCTCTTGTAGGCGTCCATGTAGGAGAAGCTCGCCATCGCGCCGATGTCGGCACCGGCGGCGAAGGCCTTCTCCGAGCCGGTGATGACGATGGCACCGATGCCCTCGTCGGACTCGAAATCGTTGAGTGCGGCGGTGATCTCGTTCACCACCTGGTCGTTGAGTGCGTTCATCGCCTTGGGGCGATTCAGGGTGATGAGGCCGACGCGGCCGCGTTTCTCGGCGATGATCATCTCGAAGCTCATGCTGTCTCCTTCCTGTGGTCGTGCTCGTGGGGGGTCATTGCGTGCCGGCGGGCTGGCCGTCGGACTTGGGCTGGATCACCGCGCGCACCCGTCCGGCCGGCGCACCCTGGCGGCTGCCCGGGGCGTTGGTGGCGAGATAGTTCTCGGTGATCGCGTCGTACTCGATGTAGTGGCCGGCGACCTGGTCGCCGCCGCTGGTGACCTTGGCGCGGTTGAATAGCCTGGCCTTCTCGGTGCGGCTGTCGTACTCGATGCGTTCGGCCTCGCCCTCGACGTACTCGGTGCTGCCGTCGCGGCGCTGACGGAAGGTCGCGAGGCCCTTGCCTGCCGCGGTAGCGACGCCGTTCTGGAACCCGGCAGCGTCCTGGGTGACGACCAGCTTGTCGCCGCGGATGGTCAGCGTGCCCTGGGTGAGGATCACGTTGCCCTCGAAGACATGCACCTTGTTGCGGTCGTCCACCGTCAGGCGGTCGGCCTCGATATTGACCGGCTGGTCGCGATCGGCCTTCTCGGCGAGCGCGGGCGAGGCGGCGACCAGCAGCGCAGCCGCGGTGGCGATGAGGATTTGCTTCATGAGGGGGATCCTTGGCGGCGGGGTGGCATCGTCGTGCTGACCTCGCCGATGAGTTCGAGCGTGCCGAACAGGTTGTCCGCACGCATGCCCTGTGCCGACGCGCGTGCGGTGCCGCGGGTCATCAGGACCGGCGAGTCGGTGCTCGCGCGCTGCGCGTCAGGCCATACCGAGAGCGTCTCGGAGTCGAGCGCGAGCGGCAGGGCCCCCGCCTGGCCCGGACGGCGCACGCGGACCTCGCCGGCGAGGTCGACCTGCTCCCCGCCGGGGGCGACGTCGGCCATGCGCGCGGTGATCGTGGTCGTGCCTTCCTCGCCGTGCAGTTGCAGGCGAGGTTCGTGCAGGCGCGTGATGTCGCCCGCAGGAAAGTGCTCCAGGCGTTCGGCGACCAGTTCGTAGCGTTGCATGCCCACCGCGCTGAATCCGACCACGCGGGTGTCGTGGGCGATGAAGTCAGGCCCGGTCTGTTCCAAGCTCGTCACCGGATCGTCGATCCGGGTGATGCGCTCGAGCCACACCGACCCGCCCGCGAGCAACGCGAGCGCGAAGACCGGATACAGGCGCCAGGTGTCGACCCGCATTCAGATGACCTTGGCGAGCATCAGGTCGTGGGTCGTGAGCGCGCCGGCCAGCCGGCCCGCCTGATCGAGCACCAGCAGCTGGCTGATGCGCAGGTTCTCCATCGTCGCGGCGGCCTCGGCGGCGAGCGCGCCGGGGGCGATGCTGCGCGGATTGCGCGTCATGACCTCGCTGACCCGGGCGCTGCGCACGTCGCAGCCCTTCTCGAGCGCGCGCCGCAGGTCGCCGTCGGTGAAGATGCCCACCGGCACCTCGTCGTTGTCGACCACCGCGGTCATGCCCATGCCGCCGGAGGTCATCGCCAGCAGGGCCTGGGTGAGCGGGGCGTCGCCCTGCACGCGCGGGACCGCCGTGGCCGGGCGCATCACGTCGCCGACGTGGGTCAGCAGGCGGCGGCCGAGTGCACCGCCGGGGTGGGAGCGGGCGAAATCCTCGGCGGCGAAGCCGCGCGCGTCGAGCAGCGCGACCGCGAGCGCGTCGCCGAGCGCGAGCGCCGCGGTGGTGCTCGCGGTGGGGGCGAGGTTGAGCGGACAGGCCTCCTCGGCCACGCCGGCGTCCAGATGCGCGTCGGCCTCGCGCGCGAGCGGCGAGTCCGGCTTGCCGGTCATCGCGATCAGGCGCGCGCCCTGGCGCTTGACCAGCGGCACGATGGTGAGCAGCTCCTCGCTCGAGCCGGAGTTGGACAGGGCGATGACGACGTCCGCCGGCGTGATCATGCCGAGGTCGCCGTGCGCGGCCTCGGCGGCATGCACGAAATAGGCCGGGGTTCCGGTGCTGGCCAGCGTGGCGGCGAGCTTGCGGCCGATATGGCCCGACTTGCCCACGCCGGTGACGATCACGCGGCCATGGCGGGCGAGGATGATCTCGACCGCGCGCTCGAATTCCTCGCCGATGCGGGCGCCGAGCGCGAGCACGGCGTCGGCTTCGATGCGCAGCACGCGGCGGGCGAGGGCGACGGCTCGGCTTTCGCTCGAGGCGGAAATTGGGTCCATGGATTCGATGCTTTAAACTGGCGCGGAAGGAAACGCGGTGGCTCGGCGGGATGAGGGCGCGCCGTTGCCGGCAAGCTCCCGAACGAGCGGATTGTATACCAAACACCCGCGCCGCCGCCCGGCAGCGCTGGCGCCACACGCAGCCGGGCTCCCATGCTGAATACCCTCGAATTCGTGGTCCTGCTGCTGGCCGCCGCCGTGGTGATGGTGGCCTTCTTTCGCAGCATGAACCTGCCGCCGGTGCTCGCCTACCTGCTCGTCGGCGCGCTCGGCGGGCCGCACGCGCTCGACCTGATGCAGGAGTCGGCTGGCGCACGCCACCTCGCCGAGTTCGGCGTGGTGTTCCTGATGTTCTCGATCGGCCTGGAGTTCTCGCTCGGGCGCCTGATGGCGATGAAGCGCATCGTGTTCGGGCTCGGGCTCGCCCAGGTGCTGGCGACGATCGTGTGCGTCACTCTGCTCGGGCGTCTCGGCGGCCTGGGCTGGATCACCGCCTTCGCGCTCGGCGGCACGCTGGCGATGTCGTCCACCGCGATCCTCTCCAAGCTGCTCGCCGACCGCATGGAGCTCGACAGCCGCCACGGCCGCGAGGTCATCGGCGTGCTGCTGTTCCAGGACATCGCGGTGGTGCCCTTGCTGATCCTGCTGCCGGCGCTGTCGCGCCCGGCCGAGGAGATGATGTTCACCCTCGGCCTGGCGGCCTTCAAGGTGGTCTTCCTGCTCTCGCTGGTGCTGGTCTTCGGCCAGCGCCTGATGCGCTGGTGGTTCACGGTGATGGCGCGGCGGCGCTCGGGCGAGCTCTTCATGCTCAACGTGCTGCTGATCACGCTCGGGCTGGCGTGGCTGTCCGAGCTGGTGGGCCTGTCGCTCGCGCTCGGCGCCTTTCTCGCCGGCATGCTGATCTCGGAGACCGAATACCGCTACCAGGTGGAGGAGGACATCAAGCCCTTCCGCGACGTGCTGCTCGGGCTCTTCTTCGTCACCGTGGGGATGCTGCTCGATGTCGCCGAGATCGCGCGCAACCTGCCGGCGGTGCTCGGCCTGCTCGCCGCGCTGCTGGTGCTGAAGTTCGGCGTGGTCTTCGCGGCCTCGCGCGTCTTCGGCTCGCCGGCGGGCACGGCGATGCGCTCCGGGCTGTGGCTGTGCGCCGGCGGCGAGTTCGGCTTCGTGCTGTTGTCGCAGATCCTCGAGCTCGGCCTCATGCCCTACGGTCTCGCCCAGGCGACGGTGGCCGCGCTGGTGCTGTCGATGCTGGTCGCGCCGCTGATCGTGCAGGTGAGCGACCGCCTGGTGATGCGCTTCGTCGCCTCGGAGTGGCTGCTGCGCTCGATGGAGCTCACCCGGGTGGCGGCGCAGTCGCTCAACACCGAGCGCCACATCATCGTGTGCGGCTACGGGCGCAGCGGCCAGTACCTGGCGCGCTTCCTCGAGCAGGAGAACGTCGCCTACGTCGCGCTCGACCTCGACCCCGAGCGCGTGCGCGAGGCGGGCGCCGCCGGGGACACCGTGGTGTATGGCGACGCGGCGCGGCGCGAGACCCTGGTGGCGGCGGGCATCCAGCGCGCGAGCGCGCTGGTGGTGTCCTTCGATGCGCTGGAGGCGGCGCTGCGGGTGATCCACCACGCCCACGCGCTGCGTCCCGGCCTGCCGGTGGTGGTGCGCGCCGGCGACGAGGCCGACCTGGAGAAGCTCGCCCAGGCGGGGGCGGCCGAGGTGGTGCCCGAGGCCTTCGAGGCCAGCATCATGCTCGCCTCGCACGCGTTGGCGCTCACCGGGGTGCCGCTCAGCCGCGTGGTGCGGCGCATTCGCGAGATCCGCAGCCAGCGCTACGCGCTGATGCGCGGCTTCTTCCAGGGCAGCAGCGATGCCGGCGACGCGGGCGACGGCGCGGAGGCGCGCCTGCGCTCGGTGATCGTCCCGGAGGGGGCGGCGGGGGTCGGGCGCAGCATCGGCGAGCTCGGGCTGGAGGAGTTCGGCGTGGCGGTGTCGGCGGTGCGCCGGCGCGGCATCCGCGCGCTCTCGCCGGGGGCCGAGACGCGCATCCAGAGCGGCGACGTGATCGTGCTGCTCGGCGTCCCCGGCAGCCTGGAAGCCGCCGAGGAGCGCCTGCTCGGCGGCTGACCCGCCCTGGGCGCCTCACCCCTCACGCCTCACCCCTCACGCCTCACCCCTCACAGGCTCGCACACACCGTGTGCGCGTTCGCCTCGAGCAGCGGATTGGCGGCGGAGATCGCCACCACCCCGGTGTCGCCGGGCGTGCCGGCGCGCAGCGAGCCGGCGGCGGGGTCACCGTCGTCGAGTGCGATGTCGAGCGGCGTCACCAGCTTGCCCGGTACGTTGTCCGAGCACACCACGACGCTGCCCGGCAGGCCGAGCACGCTGCCGCCACGCTGCACGCCGAGGCGGCCGCCGAGCGCGTTGCGCGGCAGGAAGCCTGAGTCCGCGGTGTCCGTGCTGCCGGTGGCGAGGCCTGCAAGGCGCAGGTGCTGCCACAGGTGGACGGACTCGGTGTCGGCGCCCGCGTCCCAGCTGCCGTTGATCACGCCGTTGCCGTTGCCGGCGACGGTGCAGGCGCCGCCGCCGGAGCAGAGGTGGCGGACGGCGGCGGGGTCGTCGCCGGGCAGGGCGCGGAAGCGGTCCTGGTAGGCGTGGATCATCGCCGGCACGCTGCGCAGGTCCTGGGCGAGGTTCTTGACGCGGGCGCTGTCGATCAGCGCCTGGCCCTTCATGACGCCGCCGAGCAGCAGGCCGACCACGAGCAGCACGATCGCGATCTCGACGAGGGTGAATCCGGCTTGCGGTTTTCTGTGCATGGTCGTTCTCCCGGTGGATGGGGCGGTGGTGAAAGGGCTGGATGGTGCAGTCGGCATGGGCGGGGTTCAGAGCCGCCCCGCCTGGGCGAGGCGGGCGATCAGCAGCGGGCGGCCGATCCAGGCGAGCAGGTCGTCGAAGTCGGCGCCCGGCTCGCCCGCCTGGTAGCTCGGGGTGGCGCTGGCGTGGCTGGTGTTGTCGCCGTCGGCGCGCAGGTTGGCGCCGCTCGACCACACGATCGCGACCGCCTGCGAGTCGGTCGTGGTGATGCGGCGTCCGTCGTGGTCGCGGATCTGCAGGCGGGCGCTGGGAGCGGTCGCGGCGCCGATCGGTGCGACGCTGAAGGCGGGGTCGACGCGGTAGCGCCAGTGCCCCGCCCACTCGTCGGCGGCGGATTGGCGGTCGCGGCCCCAGGCGTCGGTCGCCGGCATGGCCAGGCTGCGCCAGGGCAGCACCCCCTCGCGCGCGAGGTTGCAGGGCGGGCCGTCCTCGAGCCCGTAGGCCGGGCTGGCGGGGTCGGGCTCGGTGCTCGGGCAGGGCAGGCGGCCGTGGATGATGGCGAAGCCGGTGAGCGCATGCTGGATGTCGCGCAGGCGCTCCAGGGTGGCGTTGCGGTCGCGCGCCTCGAGCCGGCTCGTCACCGGGACCAGCAGGCTGCCGCCGAGCAGGGCGAGGATCACCAGCACCATGGCGAGCTCGACCAGGGTGAAGCCGTGCGTGGCGTCGCGACGTGGTGCGGACCCTTGCGGCGCACGGCCGCCGCTCGCCGGCACGCCGGGCCGTCCGACGCGGGGACGGGCCCTTGCCTGTGCGGGTCGGCGCAGGGGGTCGGGAGCCGGGGTCAGGGCAGGCATCGGATGACGTCCTCGGTGGCGGGGCGCTCGGGGGCGGCCACGCGGAAGTGCTCGGCTCCCTCGAACTCCGGTACGCCCACGCGCAGCGCGGCGACGTTGCGGCCCTCGAACCAGGCGGCGGGATCGGCGCGTTCGGCGGCGGTGGTGCGCAGCTGGCGCTCGGGGCCGCTGCGGATGCGCTCGCCGCCGAAGGCCAGCACCGCGCGGCAGCGTTCGCCCG
>NZ_AMXF01000101.1 GCF_000310225.1 Thauera phenylacetica B4P | reverse complement strand
CGACCGCGAGGTCGGGGGCGTCGTTGTGCAGCACGCGCGGCGCGGCGCCGCGCCAGTGCGCGAGCAAGTCTTCCAGGCGGGCGGAGATCGCGTCGGCGCGGAACACGCCGCCGTTGAGCAGCAGGGTGTCGGGGATGGCGTGCGAGGGGGCGGTGCGATCGGTGGCGGTGGTGTCTGCACGGGTGCTGGCGCTCGCGCCTGCGTCGCCGTCGCCGTCTGCCTCCGCAGGCAGGCCGAGCGCCGCACGCGCGACCTTGGCGTGGCGCTGCAGGAAGGCGGCGAGGTGGCGGCTGATCGCCGGGTCGGCGGGATAGGGCAGGCCGAACTCGACGATCGCGGCGCGCCGGCGCCGGGGCGCCTCGTCGGCCGCGACCAGGGGCAGGAAGCCGTCCACGACCAGGCTGAGGGCCTCGTCGCGGCCCAGCTCGGTCGAGCGCGCCGCGCCGATCAGGCGTGATCCGGCGCCGAGCAGGGTGACCTTGACCTGTTCCGGCGCGTCCGCGGCGAGCAGCTGCTCCTTTGCCGCCCGGCAGCGCTGCACCAGCTGCGAGAGCTGGGCGGCGGACAGGCGTTCGCCGCTCGCGAGCAGGCGCTTCTCCACCAGGTGGGCGAGCGCCAGGTCCATGTTGTCTCCGCCCAGCATCAGGTGGTCGCCGACGCCGATGCGGGTCAGGCGCGGCGGCGAGACCCCGTCCGCGGCGGGCTCGACCTGGATCAGGGTGAGGTCGGTGGTGCCGCCGCCGACGTCGCACACCAGCAGCAGGCGGGACTGCGCGAGCTCGGTGGCGAGCTGTTCGCGGTGGCGGAACAGCCAGTCGTGGAAGGCGGCCTGCGGCTCCTCCAGCAGGCGCAGGCGCGGCAGACCGGCGAGGCGGGCCGCCTCCAGGGTGAGCGCGCGCGCGCCCTCGTCGAAGGAGGCGGGCACCGTGAGCACGATGTCCTGGTCTTCGAGCGGGGCCTCGGGGTGGCGCCGTCGCCACGCCGCGCGCACGTGGGCGAGGTAGCTCGCGCTCGCGACCACCGGCGAGACCTTGGGCACGTCCTCGGCCGCGCCCCAGGGCAGGATGGCGGCGCTGCGGTCGACGCCGGCGTGCGACAGCCAGCTCTTGGCGCTGGCCACCGCGCGCCCGGGCACCTGGGCGCCGAGCTCGCGGGCGTACTGCCCGACCACCGCCGCGCCCATCACCGGTGCCTTGTCCGCCGCATCGAGCCCGGCCAGGCTTGCTGCCAGGCGCAGCGTGGCGGGGTCGAGTTCGCCCGCGGCGGGGTGGTAGCGCACCGAGGGCAGCAGCGCGCGCGAGGCGAGCTCGCCGCGGCCGACGAGCTGCTCGATCTCGAGTACCTGGATGCGGTCCTCGCCGGCAGCGGCGAAGGCGACCACGGTGTTGCTGGTGCCGAGGTCGATGCCGACGGTGTAGCGCGTCGTCACGCGAGGGGCCTCAGGCCTCGGCGTTGCCGCGCACGTCGAACTGCACCTTCCAGCGCGCGCTGCCGTCCACCGGCAGGGCCTCGAGCTCGAGCGTGCCGGCCTCGGTGACGCGGGCGTGCAGCTTCACGCGCACGACCTCGCCGGGGCGGCGGCCTTCGGCGGGCAGGGTGGCCTCGATCTCCTCGAGCTCCTGCAGCTCGTCATCGGTCCACCAGTCGAGCAGGGTGCCGACCTCGTCCTGGCGGCGCACCGAGGAGCCGAAGAAGCGGAAGCGCACCGGCTCGCCGACCACCAGGCCGAACTCCTGCTCGGGCAGGGCGGCCTCGCTGCCCTCCTCCATGCCGAAGGGCGCGACGCACAGCGCCTCGAGCGGCGGCTCCATGCCGGGGATGGCGGGCATCGAGGACTCGATGCCGAGGTAGTAGGCGCGCGCGGTGCCGCCGCGGATGCGCACCCCGCGGCCGCGGCGCACGTAGCCGTAGTAGGCCGCGCCGCGCGCCACCGCGAGGTCGAGGTCGGCACCGCCGAGCAGGCGCGCGGGCGCGGCGGCGTCGGCGGCGAGCCAGTCGTTGAGCGTGTCGAGCACGCGCTCGGCGATCACACCCGACTTGAGCACGCCGCCGTTGAGCAGCACCGCGGTGGGGTGAAGGAAGTGCGCGTCCTCGGGCTGGGTGGCGAAGCCCTCGAGCTCGGAAGTGGCGCCGAGCTGGCGGGTGAGGAAGGCGGCGAGGTGGCGGGTGACCGCCGCGTCCTGCGCATAGGGCAGGCCGAGCTGGGTGAGCGCGGCACGCGCCCGCACGATGGGCATCTCGGTGACCGCGACGCGGGGGAAGAAGCCCTCGACCAGGGTGGCGGTCAGCTCCTCGCGCAGCACCTCGGTGCGGATCGAGCCGCCGATCAGCTTGGAGCCGCGGCTCGGCACCACCACCGGCACGCTGTCCAGCCCGGGGTCGCTCAGCAGGGCCTCCTTGGCGGCGCGGCAGGCGTGGGCGAGCGCGCGCGTCTGCCAGGGGTCGAGCCGGGTGCCCTGCGCGCCCAGCTTGCGCGTGACCGTGTAGGCCAGCGCCAGGTCCATGTTGTCGCCGCCGAGCAGGATGTGCTCGCCGACCGCCACGCGGTGCAGCTCGAGGTTGCCCTCGCGCTCGAGCACCGCGATCAGCGACAGGTCGGTGGTGCCGCCGCCGACGTCGACCACCAGGATCAGGTCGCCGGTCTTCACCTCCTTGCGCCACTGCCCGGCGCTGCGCTGGATCCAGCTGTAGAGCGCGGCCTGGGGCTCCTCGAGCAGGGTGACCGGCGGGTAGCCGGCGGCCTGCGCGGCCTCGGCGGTGAGCTCGCGCGCCGCGGGGTCGAAGGAGGCCGGGATGGTGACGGTGATGTCCTGGGCGTCGAAGGGCGACTCGGGATGGGCGGCGTTCCAGGCCTCGCGCAGGTGCGACAGGTAGCGCACCGAGGCGGTCAGCGGCGAGATGCGCGCCACCTCGGGCGGCGCCTCGGCGGGCAGGATGTCGGCGCGCCGGTCCACGCCGGGGTGGCACAGCCAGCTCTTGGCGCTCGCCACCAGGCGGATCGGCGTCGCCGCGCCGCGGCTGCGCGCGAACTCGCCCACCGCGTGACCCTGCGTCGCCCCCCAGGGCAGGCTCAGGTCGCCGGGGGCGAGTTCGTCGGCGTGCGGCAGGTAGAGGAAGGACGGCAGCAGCGGGCGTGCCTCGATGCTGCCGGGCCCGGTGAGCTGGGGGATCTCCAGCACCTGCTGCGCGGCCTGGTCGCCGTCGCTGGCCTCGAGGTCGACATAGGACAGCGCGCAGTGGGTGGTGCCGAGGTCGATGCCGAGGGTGTAGCGGGCCGCGCTCACAGCTCCACCTCCGCCTGGGCGATCACGCTGGCGTCGTGGCCTTCGGCCAGCGCCGGCAGGCGGGTGTCGGTCACGCGCCAGCCGCGATGGCCGAGGGTGCCGGTGAAGGGCGGCTTGCCCACCACCTTGCCGGTGAGGCGCACGGCCGCGGCGTCGAAGCCCTCGGCCAGGGTGAGGCGGCTGCCTTCGGCCTCGCTGCGCACCGGCGCGATGGCGAAGTGCTCGTCGAGCACCTTGCGGCAGCCCTCGTGCACCACGCGCGCGGCGGCGCCGATGTCGGCATCCGAGTACGCGCCGATGTCTTCCTGGACGAAGTCGATGAAGCGCGCGTCGCGCTGGAGCAGGCCGAGCAGCTGCAGCGCGGCCTCGGGGGTGGTCTCGTGGACGATGGCGGGCCGTGCGGGCGCGGCGGCTTCCTCGGCGCCTGCCTCGGCACTTGCCTCGGCCTCGGCGTCTGCCGTGGCGGCTTCGTCGCGCAGGCGGACGAGGCGGCCGGCGAGCTCGGCGCCGAAGAGGACGGAGAAGGCGAGGCCGATGCGGCGGAAGAAGGAGGGGTTGCGACTGGCCATGGGAGAGGTCCTCGTGCTGGATCTGTTGCGACGCAATATAGCGTAGAAACCCGGGTTCGGAGACGCTGCGACGCAGCGCTCCATGCCCGGTTCAGCGACGTGGTCCCTTCCCGTGGCTTTTGTCCCCGGGATCGCGTGTTACGGCTTCAGGCGCGCTCGGGATGGCGCAGGCGGTCGAGGTTGCGGTGCCAGTCGGCGAGCGCGCCGGCGTCGTCGAGCAGGTCGGCGACGTGCTTCTTCGGCCGCGCTTGCCAGGCAGCGGCGGTATGCGGGTCAAGGCCCCCATGGCCGAGCTGCGGCCCAGGGTGCATTGCATTCGGCGTAGCGGGGGTGGCGAGATGGCCTCGTGTGTGCATGATGCTTCCTCCTGTCGAATCGAAACCAAGCAAGAAATCCGCGTCACGCCTGCTCCTCACCCCTCACGCCTGACGCCTCACGTCTCCAGCACATACGCCCCCGGCGCATCCCCCAGCGCGGGATGACGCTCGTCGGCCGCGGGACGCGCGGGCACCAGCTCGCCGGCGCGCGGCTTCAGCCAGGCCATCCAGTCCTCCCACCAACTGCCGTCGCGCAGCTCGGCGCGGTCGCGCCAGAGCGGCGCGCGGTCGGCACGGTGGGCGGTGGCGACGCGGTAGTGGCGCCTGGGCGGCGTCACCGGCGGGTTCACGATGCCGAGGATGTGGCCGGAGCTCGACAGCACGAAGCGCTTGTCGGCGGCGACGTGGTGCAGGGTGTGGAAGGTCTGCGCCCAGGGCGCGATGTGGTCGTCTTCCGCGGCCACCGCATAGAGCGGCTGGCGGATGCGGCGCAGGTCGATCGGCTCGCCGGCCACGACGAGGGCGTCGGGCTGGACGAGGCGGTTGTTCAGGTAAAGCTCGCGCAGGTACCAGGCGTGCATGGCGCAGGGCATGCGCGTGGTGTCCATGTTCCAGTACAGCACGTCGAAGGCCGCGGGCGACTCGCCGTACAGCCAGCCATGCACCACGTAGTGCCAGACCAGGCTGTTCGAGCGCAGCAGGCGGAAGGAGGCGGCCATGTCCTTGCCGTCCAGGTAGCCTTTCTCTGCCATCTGCGCGCTGAGGTGGGCGACGCTCTCCTCGTCGATGAAGACCTCGATGTCGCCCGGCTTGTGGAAATCCACCAGGGTGGTGAACAGCGTCCAGTCGCGCACCGGCACGGCGTCCTCGCCGTAGTGGCGCGCCGCCCACGCCATCCAGGTGGCGAGCGCGGTGCCGCCGATGCAGTAGCCGACGGCGTGCACCCGCTCGGCGCCGCTGGCCTCGCGCGCCACGCGCACGAGCTCGGAGATGCCCTCGAGCAGGTAGTCGTCGAAGCGGACCTCGCGCATCGACGCGTCGGGGTTCTTCCAGCTCGTGATGTAGACGTCCAGGCCCTGGTCCAGCAGGTAGCGCACCATGCTCTTCCTCGGATTGAGGTCGAGGATGTAGAACTTGTTGATCCAGGGCGTGACGATCACTACCGGCTCGGCATGCACCTGCGGGCGGGTGGGCGCGTAGTGGATGACCTCGAGCAGGCGGTTGCGGAAGATCACCGCGCCCGGCGTGGTGGCGAGGTCCTCGCCGACGTGGAAGCCGTCGGGATCGGTCATGCGCACGTTGCCCGCCTGCAGGTCGGCGAGCATGTTCTGCCAGCCTTGCCAAAGGCTGTGGCCGCGGGTGTCGATGAACTTGCGCAGCGCGATCGGGTTGGACCACAGGTAGTTGGTCGGCGCCACCGCGTTGAGCCACTTCCGCCACCAGAACGCCGCGCGCCGGCGCTCCTTGCCGGACAGCCCGGGGGTCTCGTAGAGCATGTCCTGCACGTGGTGGGTGAAGGCGAGATACCACTCCTTCACCAGGTCCCAGGTGGCCGAGTCGGTCCACACCGGGTCGGCGAAGCGGGGGTCGTCGGCGTGCGGCTTGACCGGGTCCATGCTGGGCAGGCCGAGCGCGCGCCGCCAAGTGTGCCACTGCAGCTGCCACAGGTCGGTGCCGAGGCCGGCCAGGCGCTCGCCGAGCTCCTGCGGGTGCATCAGCCAGGCCATCTGTGCGTGCAGGATGGGTGCGGCGATGCCGAAGGGGTCGGCGCGGGCGGAGAGGCCGTCGCCGATCGCGGCGATGTGGCGGTAGAGCGCGCGTCCGTCGGGCACGCCGTTGTGGCGGTGCAGGCCGCCGTTGCGGCCGTTGGAGGACGTGCGACCGCCGTCGTTGCGGTGGCCGTTCGAGTCGGGTGGTGCCGGGTTCGCGCCCCGGTCGGGTTGCTGCCTGGCAGCGGGAGCCGTCGCCGGCCGTTTGCCGCCCCGTCGTGAAGCTGGCATGAGGAATCGCCTCCGTGCGCATCCCGTACGGACGGGGTCGCTGCCCCGCCCCGCCGATCGCGCGCTGGTCGTTGAACAGAGTCTGCGCCCGCCGCTTGACAGCCTTGTTGCGGTTTCGTGAAGGTGGTCTTGCGCAGTGCAGCAGGGTGCACGGTCATCGTGACATGACTGTCACATTTCACCCACAGAATCCTTCACGATTACCGGGAGGATGTCATGGAGAAGCTCGAGGCCGTCGCCAGCCTGGGACAGGCGGAACTGCTCAGGCCGGCGCGGGTGCGTGCGGCGCTGGCCGCCAACGATCGACTGAAGCTCTATCTGAGCGTGCTGCAGGCGGCGCGCGACCGTGCGCAGCGCGGCGACGCGCCGGCGCTCGACCTGGCGCGCGAGTTCGCCGCCGCCGGGGTCGATGCGCCCTGGCTGGCGCAGCTGCCGGCCACCGCCTACCGCGAGGGCAAGGCGCTGCACGTGGCCGGCCTCGACCGCCTGGTCGGCCTGCTCGCCGAGGACCTGCGCACCATGGCGCGACCGCTCGAAGGCGACGAGGGCTTCGACACCCGCTGCGCGCACTGGTGCGGCTGGCTGGCCGAGCTCGCGCCCGACACGCTGTCGTCGGCCCAACTCCACGCCCTCACCAGCGGCAAGCGCGGCAAGGACGACAGCCTGCACCTGCTGGTCATGGATCTGCACAAGGCGCTCAACCGGCTCGCTGCCGAGCTCTCCAGCGAGACCATCGACGGCGCCCACGTGTGGCAGGTCGATGCGGCCGACCGCCCGCGCATCGCCGCCTTCATGCGCGGGCTCAACGCCACCCGCGCGCTCAAGCTCGACCACCCCGGGCTCGACACCGCCGCCACCCGCGACGGCGCCCGCCTGCTGCTGCAGAACGACATCGGCACCAACGACGCCCACGTGCTGGTGATCCAGGTCGAGGGCCTGCGCGTCGGGCTCACCTACTCCGACCTCCACCGCCGCCGCTTCGCCTTCTTCCAGTCGCTGCTGTGCGAGGTCGGCGCGAGCTGGAGCGAGCCGCAGGCGCGCACCAGCGCCGGGCTCAACTTCGGCGCCACCTATTACGTCGGCACCGCCGGGTTCGACTGCGCCGACGAGGAGGCGCTGCACCAGGTGCTGGAGGGCATCGGCGCGCGCATCGTGTTCCTGATCGACTGGAACCGCGCGCGCAAGCGGCTCGAGCAGTTCGTCGGCAAGACCGACGCGGTGGCCATCCTCGCCGAGGCCGCGCGCCGGCGCGTCGGCCACATGGCCTGGCTGGCCGCAGGCGGCGAGCAGCTGGTGTTCGGTGCCATGCAGGCGCTCGGGCCGGAATACTTCCGCATCGGCGACCGCCTCGACGGCGTGCTCGGCACCGAGAAGGCGCGCGCCTTCGTGCTCGAGAGCATGGGGCTGGCGAGCGCTGCGATGCAGCAGCGCCAGCCGCTCGCGCTGGTGGCCGACGACACCCGCCTGCTGCTCGCGCGCTACCTGCGCCGGCACGACGAGTTCGATCTGCTCGCCGAGCACGCGGCCTACTGCCATGCGCTCGCCGAGGGCCTGCGCGACGGCCTCGCCCACGGCCACGAGCGCGACCGCAAGGCGGCGCGCGAATTCTCCGAGCGCGCCAAGGACTGGGAGCGCCGCGCCGACCAGCTGGTGATGGACGCGCGTGCGCGCGCCGAGGCCCGCCCGCGCTGGGGGGCCTTCGCCGAGCTGGTGGAGACCGCCGACGACGTCGCCGACGCGCTCGAGGAGGCCGCCTTCCTGCTCTCGCTGATCGCCGCCGACCACCACCAGGGCTGGCGCGGCGAGGTGCACCAGACCATGCAGCTGCTCGCCGACGCGGTGCTCGGCGCGGCGCAGGACCACGTGCGCGCGCTCGAGATCGCGCGCGCCTTCGGCGAGGACAGCAGCGCCGAGGACCACGAGGCCTTCGTCGCCGCGCTGTGGCGGGTGCTCAACGCCGAGCGCCAGTGCGACGTGCTGCTGCGCGACGTGCGCCGCGCGCTCGCCGAGCACGTCAGCGACGCGGCGACGCTGAACCTGAGCACCGACTTCGCGCAGGCACTGGAGTCGGCCACCGACTGGCTGCTGGCGACGGGCTACGGCCTGCGCCGGCTCGTCTTCAGCCGCGCGGGGGTGGGGCGATGAGCGCGTGTGCGGATACGGCCGCCGGCGCCACGCCGGCCGACGCGCGCCGCGTCGTCCGCCTGGTCCACGCCGATGCGCCGCTGCCCGCCGACTGTGGCGCCGCGGCGCTCGGCTCCAAGGCCTGGAACCTCGCTCGCATGGCCGCGCTCGGCTTGCCGGTGCCGCCTGCCTTCGTGATCGGCACCGGCTGGTGTGCCGAGCCGGGCGCGCTCGACGAGGCCGCGTGGCGACCGGCGCTCGTCGAGCTGGAGCGGCTGAGCGGGCTGCGCCTGGGCGACGCGCGCCATCCGCTGCTGCTGTCGGTGCGCTCGGGGGCGCCGGTGTCGATGCCGGGGATGATGGAGACCCTGCTCGACATCGGCCTCACCGAGACCACGCTGTCCGGCCTGCTGCGCGTCAGCGGCCATCCGCGCCTGGCCTGGGACGCCTACCGGCGCCTGATCGCCGGCTATGGCGAGGTGGTCGCCGGGATCGACGCGCGCCACTTCGACGCCGACCTCGAGGCGGAGTGCGACGCGTGCGACGCGTGTGACGAGCGCATGCTCGACTTCGCCGCCCTGCGCGCGCTCGCCGCCCGTCACCTCGACACCTACCGGCGCGAGGCCGGCGAGGCCTTCCCGCAGGATGCGCACGAGCAGCTGCGCCAGGCCATCGCCGCGGTGTTCGCGTCCTGGCACGCGGATAAGGCCCGCACCTACCGCACGATGCACGGCCTGGCCGAAGACATGGGCACCGCGGTGACCGTGCAGCGCATGGTGTTCGGCAACGCCGGCGGGCTGTCGGGCGCGGGCGTGGGCTTCACCCGCGACCCGAGCAGCGGCGAGCCGCAGCCCTGGGTGGACTTCCTCTTCAACGCGCAGGGCGAGGACGTGGTCAGCGGCCGGCGCAGCGCCTACGGCCACGACGAGCTCGCCGCGGTCGGGCCCGCGGTGTGGCAGGCCCTGCTCGACGCCACCGCCCGCCTGGAGCGCGCCTTCGGCGACATGCAGGATTTCGAGTTCACCGTGCAGCAGGGCGTGCTCCACCTGCTGCAGACGCGCGCCGGCAAGCGCACGCCTCGGGCCGCGGCGCGGATCGCGCTGGATCTGCTCGACGAGGGCGTGATCGATGCCGAGACCGCGCGTGCGCGCACCGCGACGCTGGATGCGCGCGCGCTCGCCGAGCACCGCATCGCCAACGCCGACGGGGTCGCGCTCGTGCCGCTCGGGCACGCTGCGAGCGCGGCGAGCGGGGTGGCCTGCGGCGAGATCGTCTTCGACGAGGCGCGCGCTCGCGCTCGCCGCGCCGCGGGGGCGAAGCTGATCCTGGTGCGCCAGGACGCCGAGACGCGCGACCTCGCCGCGCTCGAGCTCGCCGAGGGCCTGCTCACCCGGCGCGGTGCGCGCACCTCGCACGCCGCGGTGGTCGCGCGCCAGCTCGGCAAGGTCTGCCTGGTGGGCTGCGAGGCCTTGCGTCTCGACGAGGCGGAGCGCACGCTTGCGATCGGCGGCCATATCCTGCGCGAGGGCGATCTGCTGACGCTGGACGGCAACGAGGGGGCGATCCATGCGGGTGCCGCGGCCTTCGTCGAGTTCGTCCCGCAGGATCTGCTCGTTCGCCTCGATGCGCTGCACGGGCGCGGGCTCGCGGCGCTGCGGTCGTGAGGATTTCCAGGCAGGAGGTTGTGCGATGAGCTTCAGATCCGGCTACGGGCAAAAATGCGCGATCGAACTGTATCGCGACGCCACCGAGCGCCAGGCCAAGCTGGCCGGCGTGACCATCCCTACCTTCATGTGCCGGCGCTGCGGCAAGCGCCAGTCGGTGAGCGGGCGCCGCCAGGTGGTGCGCGGCAGCTCGCGCTACGGCTACTACTGCGCGAGCTGCTGCACGACGCGGCCGCTTGCGACAGGTTGCGGCAACCGGGCGTCCTAGCGGAGGCGGGTGCCGGCGCTGCTCAGGCTGCGCGCGCCGCGGGTGCTTGGGCGAAGTCCGGCTGCAGGCGATTGATGCCGCTTACGATGGCGCGCAGCGAGGCGGTGACGATGTTGGCGTCCATGCCCACGCCGTAGCGCTCGCCGCCCTGCCCGCCGGCCTCGCTCAGCTCCACGAAGGCGCAGGCGCTGGCGTTGCCGCCGTCCTCGCTCGGCGCCACCGAGCGCTCCTCGAAGCTGCGCACTTGTACGTCGACGCCGGCGCCGCGCAGGGCGTGCACCGCGGCGTCGATCGGGCCGTTGCCCTCGCCGACCAAAAGGTGGCGGGTGCCGCCGAACTCGACGATCAGGCGGATGCCCTGCGCCGCGCCGTGCTCGAAGAGGTGGTGCTCGACGTAGCGCACCGGCGCCACGCTGTCGAGGTAGGTGCTGCGGAAGAGGTCCCAGATCGCCGCCGCAGACATCTCGCCGCCGCTGGCGTCGGTGACCTGCTGTACCTCGCGCGAGAACTCCACCTGCAGGCGGCGCGGCATCACGACGCCGTACTCGGTCTCGAGCAGGTAGGCGATCCCGCCCTTGCCCGACTGGCTATTCACCCGGATCACGGAGTCGTAGCTGCGGCCGACGTCGGCGGGGTCGATCGGGAGGTAGGGTACGTTCCACGGGGCGCCTGCCTTTTGGGCGGCGAATCCCTTCTTGATGGCGTCCTGGTGGGAGCCGGAGAAGGCCGTGAATACGAGATCCCCCACATAGGGGTGGCGTGGGTGGATGGGCAACTGGTTGCAGTACTCGACGGTGCGCGCGACCGCGTTGATGTCGGAGAAGTCGAGCTCGGGCGAGACGCCCTGGGTGTACATGTTCAAGGCGAGGGTGACGATGTCGACGTTGCCGGTGCGCTCGCCGTTGCCGAACAGGCAGCCCTCGACGCGGTCGGCGCCGGCCATCAGGCCGAGCTCGGCGGCGGCCACGCCGCTGCCGCGGTCGTTGTGGGGGTGGAGCGAGAGCACCACGCTGTCGCGACGGGCGAGATTGCGGTGCATCCACTCGACCTGGTCGGCATAGACGTTGGGCGTCGACACCTCGACCGTGGCCGGGAGGTTGAGGATGACCTTGTTCTCCGGCGTCGCGCCCCACTCGGCGGTCACGGCGTCGCAGACCTCCCTGGCGAAGTCGAGCTCGGTGGCGGAGAAGGTCTCTGGGCTGTACTCGAGGGCGATCTCGGTGCCGCACTCGGCACGCATCTGCTCGCCGATCTGCTTGATGAGCCGCACCGCCGACACCGCGAGCGCCACCACCTGCGGCCTCTCCATGCCGAACACCACTTCGCGGAAGGTGGGCGAGGTGGCGTTATAGACGTGGATGATCGCCCGCGGCGCGCCACGCACCGACTCCATGGTGCGGCGGATGAGGTCCTCGCGCGCCTGGGTGAGCACCTGGATGGTGACGTCCGCGGGGATGTGGCCGCCCTTGACGAGGGTGCGGACGAAGTCGAAGTCGGTCTGCGAGGCCGACGGGAAGCCGACCTCGATCTCCTTGAAGCCGATCTCGCACACGGTGCGGAACATGCGCATCTTGCGCTCGACGTTCATCGGCTCGAACAGCGCCTGGTTACCGTCGCGCAGGTCGGTGCTCATCCAGATCGGCGCGCGGTCAATGACCTTGTTCGGCCACTGGCGGTCGGTGAGCGCGATCGGGGCGAAGGGGCGGTACTTGGCGGCGGGGTTGGGCAACATCATGGCGCGGTCCTCGTGGGCATGGCGTGATTCGATGGACGAAAGTTTACGCGGCCGGCTGCCGCAGACGATTGCGTTGTTGCAGGGAAAGCGGGTGTTTTGGTGCATAAAAGTTCACTTATTTTCTATTGAGTGAAAGAATCTGCTTTCATGGCCAAAGGAGGCGCCCGATCATGCAACTCGACCGCTACGACCGCCAGATCCTGGACCTCCTCCAGCAGGATGGGCGAATCAGCAACCAGGAGCTCGCCGACCGTATCGCGCTGTCGCCCTCGGCCTGCCTGCGCCGGCTGCGCGCGCTGGAGGAGTCCGGCCTGATCCGCGGCTACCGCGCGCTGCTCGACGCCAGGAAGCTGGGCCTGTCACTGATGGCGCTGATCCACATCTCGATGGACCGCCACACCCCCGAGCGCTTCTCGCACTTCGAGGCCGAGGTCGAGCAGATCCCGCAGGTGCTGGAGTGCCTGCTGATCACCGGACAGGACGCCGACTACCAGCTGAAGGTGGTGGTGACCGACATGGACGGCTACCAGGCGCTGCTGCTCGAGCGCATCACCCGCATCCCCGGCGTGACCGGCGTGCATTCGAGCTTCGTGCTGCGGCGGGTGATCGACAAGACGGCGCTGCCGCTGCCGGGCGCCTGAGCGCGGGTGTGCACAATCTGGATATATGTCACGTTGTGAGCGGATAGCGCGGCCGGGCGTCGGGGTCCAAGATCTCGGGGCTGCGTGGCGCTTGCGCCGCGCTCGAGCCAAACCGACATGAAGTCCGCCGCGCGCGGACCGACCCCCCAAGGAGACGACATGGACGCCCGCGTTCGCGAACTGGTCAAGGCCACCATCCCGGTGCTCAAGGAGCACGGCGTGGCCCTGACGACGTATTTCTACCAGCGCCTGTTCCGCCACAACCCGGAGCTGAAGAACATCTTCAACCAGTCGCACAACGAGACCGGCAAGCAGCCGGTGGCGCTGGCGATGGCGGTGCTGGCCTACGCCGAGAACATCGACGACCCCTCGGTGCTGGCGCCGGTGATCACGCTGATCGCCAACAAGCACGCCAGCGTGGGCATCCGCGCCGAGCACTATCCGATCGTCGGCAAGCACCTGCTGGCCTCGATCCGCGAGGTGCTGGGCGACGCCGCGAGCGACGAGCTGATCCACGCCTGGGGCGTGGCCTACGGCGCGCTCGCCGATGTCTTCATCGAGGCCGAGAGCAAGCTCTACAACGAGGCCTGCAACAGCGACGGCGGCTGGAGCGGCTGGCGCAGCTTCCGCATCATCGACAAGGTGCGCGAGAGCGCGGAGATCACGTCCTTTCACCTCGTGCCCTGCGACGGCGGCCCGCTGCCTTCGTACCGTGCGGGCCAGTACACGACCGTACGCGCGTTCGTGCCCGAGCTCGGCGTGATGCAGCTGCGCCAATACACGCTGTCGATCGCGCCGGGGGCGATGCACTTCCGCATCTCGGTGAAGCGCGAGCCGGCGAGCACGACCACGCCGGCCGGCCGCGTGTCGAACCGGCTGCACGACTTCTACAAGGTGGGCGACATGCTGGAGCTGGCGCCGCCCTTCGGCGAGTTCTTCCTCGACGAGACGCACGACGGGCCGGTGGTGCTGATCAGCGGCGGGGTGGGCATCACGCCGATGATGGCGATGCTCGACCGCCTGGTGGCGGCGGCGCCGTCGCGGCCGGTGCAGTTCGTGCACGCCTGCCGCAATGCGGAGGTGTTCGCCTTCGGCGCGCATCTGGCCAAGGTCGCGGAGCGTCATCCGCAGGTGAAGCTGCACCTGTTCCACGACGAGGGCCCGGTTGCGGCGCCGCTGCAGTCGGGGCGGGTCGACCTGCGCGCGCTCGCCGGGGAGGTGCTGGCCGAGGGGGCCGATTACTACCTGTGCGGCCCGGTCGGCTTCCTGGAAGCGCAGATCGCGACGCTGCACGAGCTGGGGGTCGAGTCGGCGCGCATCCATGCGGAGGTGTTCGACACCGGCGGCATCGCGACCTGAGGCGGTTGCGTCGGGTGATTTACGCCAGCCGCCAGGCGCGGGCGCGGCAGGCGGTGGGGGTGTCGGCGTCCGCTCGGGCGCAGCGACGATTCAGGCGCGGCTACGATCCGGCCGCGGAGCCGGGGCGGCGCTCGCCGCCTGCACTCGCGGCCCCTCGCGTGCGCTCGGGGCT
>NZ_AMXF01000100.1 GCF_000310225.1 Thauera phenylacetica B4P | reverse complement strand
GCCTGCCGGCGCTCCTACACAAACCGACGCGCCTCCGTTGAATGTAGGAGCGCCGGCAGGCGCGAAGACGGCGGTGGGCTTCGTCACCCACGGTGGTTTGTGCTCCGCCCGATTCGCGCCTGCCGGCGCTCCTACACAAACCGGCGCGCCTCCGTTGAATGTAGGAGCGCCGGCAGGCGCGAAGGCGGTAGCTGGTGCGCTTCCGTTGAATGAAGGAGCGCCGGCAGGCGCGAGGGCGGTGGTGGTCACTGGGCTGCAATACGTTTTCTCGTTACCTCCACGCAGGCAAGAGTAAGCTTCCATGCTCGACTCCCGGCATCCCCTGCGCGCGCCCACCCAATATGCGCTCCTCCGTTTCCCGTATCGCCCTCCGCATCCAGCGACTGTCCTCGGGACCTACCTCGCACTGGCTGGCCACCGCGCTGTGCCTGCTGCTCGCCGCCGTGCTCCTTGCCTCCGCCGCCACGGCCCAAGCGCTCGAGCCAGCCAAGGTCCGCGCCCCCCGCCTCCTCGACCTCGCCGTGCTCGAAGACCCCGCCGGCACACTCACCCCCGGCGAGGCGGCGGCCCACACCGGCTGGAAACCCAGCCCGGCCGGGCTGGGCGCCGGCTACAGCGATTCGGTGTGGTGGCTGCGGTTTACCGTGGCGGACGCGGGTGCCGGTCGCCCGCACGCGGTGCTGCGCGTGCGCCCGCATTACCTCGACGAGCTGCGCCTTTACCGGGTAACCGATGCTGCGCCGGAAGAGTGGCCGGTACAGATCAGCGGCGACCACCTGCCTGCGGCGACGCGCCTGCTCGGCGGACTCGTCCCGGCCTTCCTGCTCGACGACGCCTCGCCCGAGGCGCAGCACTACCTGCTGCGCCTGCGCACCACGAGCTCCGCCAGCCTGCAGCTGGAGCTGCTGGACGAGCACGCCTATCTCGACGCCGCGGAAAACGAGGCGCTGTTGATCGGCATGGACCTGGGCCTGCAGGTGGTGGTGCTGCTGTTGCTGGCGGTACAGTGCTGGATCACGCGCCACCGCCTGGCGCTGCTCATGACGCTGGCCGTGGCGATGCACTTCGTTTGGCGCGACAACATCAACGGCTTGCTGGCGGCGACGCTGTTCGCGGAGTCGGCCTGGCTGGCCGACCTAGGCGTGAAGGTGGGGATCTATCTCTCGGCCGGGGCGCTGGCGGTGCTCATGTATGCCTTGGGCGAGCCGCTCGCGCTGTCGCTGCGAATGCGCCGACTGGTGGGCGGCTTTGCACTGTTGTCGCTGGCTTGCGTAGTTCTGGCGATCGCGGGGATCTTCACCCCGGTGGTGCGCATCTACCTGCCGCTCGGTGTCGGCTTCTGCGCAGCCCTGCTGCTCATGCTGGCGCGCAACCGCAGCCTGTCGCCCCGACGGAGCAGGCAGGCGCTGCTCGGCATGGGAATGTACACCGCGGTTTCGGCCGCCACCGTGGGCTCATTGATGATGCCAGGGATCCCACCGACCTGGACGGCCGGGGTGCTGTATGTCAGCAGCCTGATCTATGTGGGCACGCTGGCCGGGCTGTACGGCCTGATGCGTCGGGAGGAGACCGAGCGCGAGGCCGAGTTGCGCAGCGCGCTGCGCGCCCGCGCGGCCGAACTTGCCAGCCGCGAGCAGGCCGCGCGCGAGCAGGGCGACCTGCTGCGCATGCTGGCGCACGAGCTCAAGACGCCGCTCGCCGTGACCCGGCTCGCCGGCGAGGCGCTGCGCACCCTCCTGCCTGCTCCCGCGCCGGCGGTGGCGCAGCGCCTCGTGCGCATCGACTCGGCCACAACCACCATGAACGCCCTGGTCGAAAAATGTCTGCTGCTCGACCGCGTGGAGGGCTTCTCGCGCCTGCAACCCCAGCGCTGCGACCTCGGCACGCTGGTGCGCGAGGCGGTGGACGAGTGCCGTGAGCCCGAGCGGATATGCATCCGGCTGCACCCTCGGCTGGAGGCCGAGTGCGACCCCGACCTCTTGCGTATCGTGGTTGCCAACCTGGTGGACAACGCGCTCAAGTACGCGCCCCCCGACACCCCGGTGCAGGTGCGCACCCGCGCCGAGGACGGGGCGGTGCACATCGAGGTGCACAACGAGGGACCGCCGCTGTCGCCCGAAGACATCGCCCGCCTGTTCGACCGCTTCTGGCGCGCCCGCCACGGCCAGAACATCCCCGGGGTGGGGCTGGGCTTGTACCTGGTGCGCAAGATCATGCGCCTGCACGGCGGCGACGCCGTCGCGCGCTCGGCCGCGGGCGAGGGAACGACGCTGCGGGTCAGCCTGCCAGGGTGAGCCGGAGCGCGCGAGCTGCTCGCACCCGGCGCCTTGCGCACCGAGGGCCGCGAGTTCAGCGGCCGCCCCCGCGCCGACCTCGACGTCCTGCCCGGCATGACCTCCACGATCGAGATCAGGACCGGGCTGAACACCTTACTGCAGTACCTGACCAAGCCGTTCACCAAGCCCTTGTCCGAGGCGCTCGGCGAGCGCTGACGCGGGCGGGGACCGCGGCAGGGCCTGCCTGCCCCCATATCTTATTTACCTTATAGGTATTTTACTTTACCATCGACATGGAACCTGACACTGGATCTCTACCATGCGCAAGACGCTCATCGCCCTCTCGCTCGTCGGCTCACTCTCGTTCGGCACCACCACTGCCCTTGCGGACGAGGCCCTCGTCGCAGCCTTGCAGCTCGCCGGCGTCGAACTCACCAACGCACAGATCGCAGAGCTCGGCGCCGCAAAGGGCGACGCCATCGCCCAGGCCGTGGCACGACTGGTCACTGCATCGCCCGCAAAAGCCGCGGCAATCGCAGCAGCAGCCGTCTCCGCTGCGCCTGCGCAAGCCGCGGCGATCACGGCAGCCGCAGTCACTGCGGCTCCTGCACTCGCCGCCACGATCACCGCCGCCGCAGTAACCGCAGCACCCACGCAAGCCACGGCGATCACCGCCGCCGCGGTAACCGCAGCCCCGTCGCAGGCCGCCACGATCACCGCCGCCGCAGTGACTGCAGCACCCGCACAAGCCACGGCGATCACGGCAGCTGCGGTAACCGCAGCACCCGCGCAAGCCGCGGCGGTCACCCAGGCGGCCGTCGCCGCCGCCCCGTCGGAGCAGGCCGCGGCGATCACCCAGGCGGCAGTCGGCGCTGCGCCGGAACAAGCCGGCGCCATTCAGACGGCCGTGGCCGCCGTGGCTCCCGCCAGCAGTCCGGCCAGCGCGCCGAACGCCAGCGCGCCCCCCGCTCCCAGCGTACCGAGCAGCAACGGCGGCGCCGGCGGAAACTCCGCGAGTCCGAGTTAACCCCCGATCCGCTCACCCGCCTGCCGCCGCCAAGAGATCGCCCGACCCAATGACATCGAACCTCGCCCGCCGCCTGATCGCCACCGCGTTCGCCACTGCCAGCCTCGGCCCCACCGCCTGGGCGCTCGACCCCGCAAACGTCCCTCTGTCCGACGGACTCGCCTTCACCCCCACGCTCAAGCTCGGCCTCAGCCACGACGACAACTTCCGTGCCGTGGAAACGGCCGAGCAGTCGTCCATGGTCAGCAATGTGGCCCCCACGTTCGCGCTCGGCACCGACACCGGCAAGACCCGGCTCGACCTGCGCTACACCGCGAACCATGAGGTCTATCACTCGAGCCGCAAGGACGACAACACCGACCACCTGCTCGGTGCCAACGCCGACTTCCGCCTCGACGCCCGCCACCGCCTGCGCCTCGACGCCAACTACCGCAAGATGGAAGAGACCGCGTCGGCCGACCAGAAGATCGAGAACGACAAGTACAACAGCGCCACCTTCGGCGCCGGCTACACCTACGGCGCCGACAGCGCCACCGGCCAGGTGCGCGTAGGCCTTACGCACGACCGCCTGCGCTACGACAACACCACGGTGTCCAACGGCAAGCGCCTCAACGCCGACAAGGAACGCGACAGCAGCGGCCTCAGTGGCGCCTTCCTGTACCGTGTCGCACCCAGAACCAAGGCCCTCGTCGAAGCGCGCGTGATCCAGCACGACTACGTCAGCAATCCGCGCCTGGACAGTGACAACGCCGCGCTGCTCGTCGGCGCCGAGTGGGAAGCCACCGCCTTCACCACCGGCTCGGCCAAGGTCGGCCGCGAGCGCAAGGACTTCGACCGCGCCGACCGGGACGACGCCTCCACCGGCATGTGGGAGGTCGGGATCACGTGGGCGCCGCTCACCTACTCCACCTTCAGCCTCAACACCCGCCGCGGCTTCGACGAAGGCAGCGACGACGCCGACGCCATCGAGACCCAGTCCTGGACCCTGAGCTGGGACCACGGCTGGAGCGACCGCCTCAGCTCCAGGCTCAGCTACACCCGCAGCGAGCAGGACTACGACCGCCCCGCCAACCCGCGCGACGACACCCTCGACAGCATCGGCTTCGGTGTCACCTACAAGATGCGCAGGTGGCTCGACGTGGGCATCGGGTACAAGCACACCGACAACGACTCCACCCAGGCCGGCAAGAGCTACCAGCGCAACGTGATCGGCGTGACGCTCAACGCCAGCCTGTAACGCCTTCGGAAAAGAACTGCGACCTACTCGACTGCATGCACCAATTCCTTCGCTTCCTTGCCCTGCTTGGGGGACTCAGCCTGCTTAGCAGCAGCCCGGCTTACGCCGAGGCCAATGCGCAATACCGTCTCGCGTCGGGCGACGTCATCCGCATCAGCGTCTTTGGGGAATCCGAGCTCAGCATTGACGAAATCCGTCTCACCGATGCGGGGACCCTCTCATATCCGTTCATTGGCGAGGTGCGTGCCAATGGCCGCACGGCACGCGAACTCGAACAGATCCTCACCACCAAGCTCAAGGGTGATTATCTCGTCGACCCACGTGTCACCGTACGGATCCTGAAATACCGCGAGTTCTTCATCAGCGGAGAAGTAAAGTCCCCCGGCGGATATCCGTACCAGCCTGGGCTTACCTTGCGCCGCGCGGTCGCGCTGGCCGGCGGACTCACCGAGCGGGCCTCGGAAAACCGTATCTCCATCATCCGCGACAAGGATCCTAACCGGAAGCCACAAAAAGCCACTCTCGACACCGAGTTGGAACCGGGGGATACGATCACCATTGACCAAGGCTTCTTCTGAACAGCCTCCAAGCTGCACATGGCAAACATAGAACACACGATCGACCGTAGGGCGATTCACGCCGTCACGGACAATGAGGACGGCGAAGACATCGACCTTCTGGATTTGTGGCGCAGCATCTGGCGGCGAAAATGGAGCATTGCCAGCCTCGTAGCCGTTAGCGTCATGCTGGCTGCACTGGTCTTGTTATCGATCGCCCCGGTGTTCCGTGCAACCGCCACGCTAATCATTGAGCAAAAGGCGGCCAAGGTCGTGTCCATCGAGCAGGTCTACGGACTGGACGGGTCAGGTAACGAGTACCTTCAGACCCAGTTCGAGTTGTTGCGCTCTCGCTCGCTTGCAGAACGTGTCGTGCGTGAGTTGAACCTCACGACCCATCGGGAATTCGACCCCCGCCAGCAACCCGCCCCCCTCCTGGATCTCGGTTCATTACTCTCAAACCTCAAACTTAATCAACTCATCCCCTTCACCCGGCCTGAAGACCTTGAAGAGGAGGTCGCCCCCACTGAAGAACAAATCTTCGATCGAGTAACGCGGGCTTTCATGGCAAGAATCCGGGTCACGCCACAAGGCAAAACGCAACTGGTGAAGGTCGAGGTGGACATGGCCGACGCTCCGCTAGCTGCGAGGGCTGCAAACGCGCTTGCCAAAGGTTTTATCGAAAGTCAGCTCGAAGCGAGCATGGAAATGTCCATGAGTGCGACCAACTGGATGAACGGCCGCCTTGGGGATCTGCGCACAAAGCTCAAGGAAGCTGAATATCGGCTGCAGACCTACCGCGAGAAGGAAAACCTTGTGGACGTCCAGGGTGTAGCGACCGTAACTGCAAATGAACTATCGCTTACCGGCGACCGCATGATCGACGCCCGGCGCCAACGCGCGGAAGCCGAGAGCCAGTATCGTCAAGTCGAATCGATGCGCCGCGGTGGTTGGGAAAAGCTGGCGACCCTTCCCGCTGTACTCGGCCACACGCTGATCCAGCAATTCAAAGCAGAAGAGGCTCGCGCACGAGCAAAGGTCGAGGAACTCTCCAAGCGTTACGGCCCTCGCCATCCCTCGATGGAATCAGCACAAACCGAACTCAAGGCAGCAACCGCGAGCCTACGCGGCCAAGTCGAGCAGATTGTCGCCGGGATAGAGCGTAACTACCAACTGGCGGTCGCCAACGAGAGCTCTCTGCGGGCATCTTTCGACGCAAACAAGGCACAAATCCAGGATATCTCGCGCAAAGAGTTTCGCCTGCGCGAGCTTCAGCGCGAAGTGGAAACGAATCGAGCCCTCTATGAGACCTTCATGAATCGCTTGAAGGAGACGTCAGCGACCTCGGACCTCGAATCAGCGAACGCGCGCATTGTGGACGCCGCAACGGAGCCCGATACACCCATCAGCCCGAGGGTATCGCTTGTACTGGCCATGGTGGGCCTGTTGGCGCTGGTAGTTAGTGTTGGCTTGACTTTGCTGCTCGAGGCTTTAAACAACACCTTCAAGCGCACCGAGGACATTGAGAACAAGCTTAACCTACCAGTTCTAGGCGTCCTGCCACTGGTCAAAGCTAAGAACGAGCGTAAACATGTGGCCCGCCTGTTCCACAACAACACCGATAGGGCCTTCGCGGAATCAGTCCGTACGATGCGCACCAGCCTGGTGCTGGCGGGCATGGACCGCCCGCACAAGCGGATTGTCATCACGTCATCAACTCCCGAGGAAGGTAAAAGTTCGATTTCAGCGAACCTTGCTTCTGCCTTGGCACAAATGGGTGACAGAGTGCTTCTCGTGGATGCAGACATGCGCCGCCCTACGCTCGCCAAGCTCTTCGAGCTGCCCGTAGGCACGCCCGGCCTCGCCAACATCCTTGCTGGGACCGCGACACTCCAGGAGTGCCTCAGGGAACTGGACGGCGTCAGCGTCATCACTGCCGGCACTGTCCCCCCCAATCCACTCGAGTTGCTGTGCTCTGCACGCTTTGAGCCCCTCATGCTTGAACTGGTCAAGGGCTACGACCGGATCATCATCGACTCTCCGCCCACGCAGGCGGTGAGCGACGCGCTCGTGCTGGGATCGATGGCGGACGCCCTGATCTATGTGGTTAAGGCTGAGTCAACCGCCGTCCCGCTTGTGGTCAAGGGAGTCGGGCAGTTGCTCCAACGCAATGCGCCGGTGATTGGTGTCGTGCTCAACCAAGTGGATGTCGGTCGGGCTCGGAAATACGGTTACGGCTACGACGGCTACTACGACTACTACGGCTACAGCACTCAGCAATCAGCACGCTGAAACCACGCTGCTCCGAAAAATAAAATGGTCGACCTGCATAGCCACGTTTTACCGGGAATCGACGATGGGGCCCCGGACCTCAACGTTGCACTCGAACTCGCCCGAGCTGCGATTGCGAACGGGATCACACATATCGTCTGCACACCGCATATCCACCCCGGGCGCTACGACAACTCGCCCGAGATCATCAATTCCGCACACCGCAAACTCCTGCATGCGATCGCCGATGAGCAGTTGGCGCTCGAGATTGCAGCGGCCGCCGAAGTGCGATTCGGGATAGAACTCATCGACGCTGCGCAGCAGGGCACGTTGCCTTTTCTCGGCCAGTGGCACGAGAAGCCAGTGTTGCTACTCGAGTTCCCCCCGGGCGAAATACCTTACGGCGCAGAAAGGCTCACCGAATGGCTAGTCTCACGCGGCATCGTTCCGATGATTGCGCACCCGGAACGCAACAAGGCCGTGCTTCGCAACCCTGCGCGGCTCAAGCCGTTCCTGCAGCAAGGCTGCATGCTCCAAGTAACCGCGGGATCGGTTGCGGGCCGTTTCGGCCGCCCGTGTCAGGATCTGTCAAACCAGTTGCTCACTGCCGAGGTCGTCACTGTGCTGGCGACCGACACCCACAACCTCGACCACAGGCCACCTGACTTGTACGAGGGGATGGCTTGCGCTGCAGCTGTAGTGGGCGACGCAATGGCACGACGTCTCGTCGAGGAAAACCCTTGGGAGATTGCCCAGTTCCACTTCTGCGCTCCCGCGCAATCGAGATCATGCGCTGCTACTTAACGAAGACGAGCGCACTGGGAACTCCGCGCAAGGCGATCGGCGCGCAAACGCTTGTGCAACCGCGGCCGGTGGGCAAAATGGCTCTCGCGGCGCTCGCGCTGTCTGCGATCGTGCTGATCGCTAACGGCTTGCGTATGGTTGGCGCTGGATTTGCAGACCTTCAGGTACGTGCCTTCCTCGTCGATTGGGAAGCGAAGCGCACTGAACCCAGTTCAAAGGCCTGGCAAGTCGCACACCAGGCAGCCGTGCGTGCAGTCGCCTATTTTCCTGCACCCAACGGGGCCTATTTGGAGCGCCTGGGTCACGTGAACGCTTGGCAGCACTTTCGCCACCCTCGTGGTGATGCTCACGCACAGCTTAGCCGACAAAGCGCAAAAGAGGCTTACCGTGACGCTATCAAGTACCGGCCAACCTGGCCTTACCTCTGGGTATCACTGGCGCGCACAAAGCTAGATTTGCTCGAATTCGACCCAGAGTTCGCCAGCGCTCTGACCCAGGCACAACACCACGCGCCGTGGCGCCCAGAGGTAAACGGTAGGCTGGCAGAGGTCGGTTTCTCCACTTGGACGCTGCTCTCCTCGGAGCAACGGGATGATGTTTTGACTGCAGCGGCGCGCGCAGTCGTGCTGTCAAAAAACTGGCGAGCCCCTATTTTCAAGCTCGCCAACCGCACGGCGCAGACCTATTCGCTCTGCGTTAAAGCTGCCAGGTGGGCAAGCGAACTGCAACTCGACGAGTGCGCCGACCGCTAATAGCAACCACGGCTAGGTAGCAAGCCGAAAGCATTACTTTTCATGAGCCAGAAGCCGGTGAGCCAGACGCTGCGATCCGACGACGCCCGCAAACGATGCGCGCCAACAACCCTATCATGTGCGCAAGCAGAAGCAGGACGCACGCCACCAGTCCAATTAGCTGATCGTCTGCCGAACCCTGGTACCAGAGCCATGTGATCGCCGCATAAACAGACAGGTAACCAGCACAACGCAACCAGCGCCGCCGTAGTAACCAAAATGCGCCAGGGACAAGGACTGCCAGTGAAAGGACCACAGGATTTTTGTGCACAGCAAACCTAAGTAAGTTATACGCAATAACGCAATGACGCAATAAGTGTACCTTACTCGGAAGCTTACTAGCAAGCCTGCGGGCTACTGTCGTCCAAGCCAACCGTTGGATCCTGCCCCAGCCTTCCCGACGCCACGCCGGGTGAAGAGGCCACCTCTACAACTTCAACGTCGGGCGCGCCGTTTGCTGTGGTGCCCCGCCAGCACACCAATAGCGCACACGACTACAAAAGTGGCCGCGTTGGCGGGGATCTGAAGGTTGAAGTCGGTCCCTGAATGAACCGCGAGTGAAATGATGCCCATCGCAGCGCCAAACCCGACGCCGCTGGAGTAAGCCGAGTCTCGCCGCCATAAAGCCTTGAATGCATGCCACAAAGCCAAGGCGACAAACAGGGCCAGCGGCAAGCTGCCGAGGAGACCAAACTCGACGCCGAACTGTACGTAATCGTTATGAGCGTGGTCGAAATGCAAAGGGATGGTGTGATCTGAAAAGCGCGGATAAACGGCCTCGAAGCTACCCGCGCCATGCCCCAGCAGCGGGCGCTCCTTCAGCAAGGGGATGGACTGCAGCAAGACGTCATCGCGCAGTTCATTCGCTGAGGCGACGACCTCTCCACCGATGACCACATCGGTAAGGCGCGTTTCGATTAGCCTGTCCTTCAGTCTCCCAAGCCCAAAGTATTGGCTGATGACCAGCACATCGATGAGCACGATACTCAAAAGAATCGCCACGTTACGGACACGGTGTTCGCGGTTACGGATCACAAACAGGCCAGCGGCCACGAAAAGTCCAACAAAAAAACCGATATTCCCGCCTCGCGAATGTGTCATCACCAAGGCAATCACCATGATGATGAGGGCTAGCCGCAGCCGAGCCTTCGGGCCAAGAAGCAGTTCAAGCGCGGTATGCCAGTTGAGGGACCGACCGTCGCGCAGAGCCAAGAGCAAGCCGATGCCACAGGCAAGCGTGAGTTCCAGATAGCCGGCGAGGTGGTTACGATTGACGAAAGTGCCAGTAGCATCGCCACCGTAACTGATCTTGGCGCCAATGAGCAGCCACTCGATGCCCGAGAGTGTCATGAATGCACCATAAAACGCCTGCAAGGCGCCACTGACCACCAGCGTCGCCAACAACACCGTAAGCCGGCCGCGTGTATGGAACAGCACGATCACGAGCAAGAACAGCAAATTATAGGCCAGGCCGAGCATCAGGTATTGGAAGGTGGCACCCGTATCGACCGTAATACCACCCAGCCACTGCACCGCCACCCAGGCCTGCGAACAACCCAGCAGTAACGCCATGCCCAACGCCGGATGCCAGGCGGGGTTACGCGGCACGGGCGGTTCCTGCCGCCACTGCAGCACCACCCAGCCCAGTGCGATCACACCGACCCAGGCAACCAGCACCCCGACCGCCCAGTCGCGGTTGCTGCCCAGGGGCAAAGGCATCCAGACGAGCAGCACGAGCACGGAAACGACGAGCCAGCGCTCGAGCGAAGAGGAAGATGGAAGCACTGGGAGGAGAGAGGTGTCTTTTCTGAAAGAGTACCATCATCCGCGACCAATGATTACCTTTTGCACGGATGCAGGAGCGCCGCAGCGCGCGAGCCTCCGAAGGCACGCCAGCGCGCGCGATTACAGCATTACCCGGCTCAACCGCGATTCGCGGCTGCCGCCGCTCCTACATAAACCGGCGCCGTGATGGTTCATGTAGGAGCGCCGGCAGGCGCGAAAGCAGCGGTGGGCTTCGTCACCCACGGTGGTTCCTGTACCGCCCGATTCGCAGCTGCCGCCGCTCCTACATAAACCGGCGCCGCGATGGTTCATGTAGGAGCGCCGGCAGGCGCGAAAGCAGCGGTGGGCTTCGTCACCCACGCAATGCTGGCCGCCCCCCTCACCCCAGCTCGCGCCGCTTCACCAGCGCATACAGCGCCGGGATCACCGCGAGCGTGAGCACGGTCGACGACACCATGCCGCCGACCATCGGGGCGGCGATGCGGCTCATCACCTCGCTGCCGGTGCCGCTGCCCCACAGGATGGGGAGCAGGCCGGCCATGATGGTGACCACGGTCATCATCTTCGGCCGCACGCGCTCGACCGCGCCCTCCATGATCGCGCGATGCAGCTCCGCCACCCCCGGCACGCGGCCCTCGGCGCGGCAGCGCGCACGCATCTCCTGCCAGGCCTGGTCGAGGTAGATCAGCATGATCACGCCGGTCTCGGCCGCCACACCGGCGAGCGCGATGAAGCCGACCGCCACCGCCACGCTCATCTGGTAGTCCAGCCACCACATCAGCCACACCCCGCCCACCAGCGCGAAGGGCACCGACAGCATCACGATCAGCGTCTCGGCGAGGCGGCCGAAGTTGAGGTAGAGCAGCACGAAGATCAGCGCCAGCGTGAAGGGCACGACGATCTTCATCTTCTCCTTGGCGCGCTCCATGTTCTCGAACTGGCCGCTCCAGGTGGCGTAGTAGCCCTGCGGGAAGGCGACCTCCGCCGCCACCGCGCGCTGCGCGCGCTCGACGAAGGCGCCGAGGTCGGCCTCGCGCGTGTCCACATAGACATAGGCGGCCAGCAGCGCGTTCTCGGTGCGGATGGCGGGTGCGCCGCGCGTCAGCTTGACCTCGGCGAGCTGGCCGAGCGGGATCGGGCCGTTCATCGTCGGCACGAAGACGTCGGAGCCGAGCCGCGCCGGGTCGTCGCGCAGGCCGCGCGCGTAGCGCACCGACACGGCGTAGCGCTCCAGGCCCTCGACCGTGGTCGTCACCGTCTCGCCGCCGAGCGCGGTGGCGATCACCTCCTGCAGCATGTCGATGCTGAGCCCGTGGCGCGCGAGCTGCTCGCGGCGCGGGTCGATGTCGATGTAGTAGCCGCCGGCCACGCGCTCGGCGTAGGCGCTGCTCGCGCCCGGCACCTTGCGCACCGCAGCCTCGACGGCCTGGGCGAGCCTCTCCAGGGTCTCCAGGTCCTTGCCGAAGACCTTCACGCCCACCGGGGTGCGGATGCCGGTGCTGAGCATGTCGATGCGCGCCTTGATCGGCATGGTCCACGAGTTGGCCAGGCCGGGAAACTTCAGCGCGGCGTCCATCTCGGCGATCAGGCCGTCGGTGGTCATGCCCGGCCGCCACTGGTCCTTGGGCTTGAGGTTGATGACGGTCTCGAACATCTCCAGCGGCGCCGGGTCGGTGGCGGTGTTGGCGCGGCCGGCCTTGCCATACACGGACACGACCTCGGGGAAGGTCTTGAGGATGCGGTTGGTGGTGGCGAGCAGCCGCCCGGCCTCGGTCACCGACATGCCCGGCAGCGCCGCCGGCATGTAGAACATGCGTGCCCTCGTCGAGCGTGGGCATGAACTCGGAGCCGAGCTGGCGCGCGGGCACGACGGTGGCCGCCATCGCCGCGACCGCCAGCGCCAGCGTCGCCCAGCGCCAGCGTCGCCCAGCGCCAGCGCAGCACGCCGCGGATCAGCGGGCGGTAGAGCGCGATCAGCAGCCGGTTCACCGGGTTGCGGGCCTCGGGCAGGATGCGCCCGCGCACGAAGAACAGCATCAGCACCGGCACCAGGGTCACCGACAGCAGCGCCGCGCCCGCCATGGCGAAGGTCTTGGTGAAGGCGAGCGGCGAGAACAGGCGCCCCTCCTGGCCTTCGAGCACGAACACCGGCAGGAAGGACACGGTGATCACCAGCAGCGAGAAGAACAGCGCCGGGCCGACCTCCTTGCAGGCGTGCACGATCGCCACCGCGCGCGCGGCCTCGCCGGCGCCCGCGGGCAGGCGCTCAAGGCGTTTGTGGGCGTTCTCGATCATCACGATCGCCGCGTCCACCATCGCGCCGATGGCGATCGCGATGCCGCCCAGGCTCATGATGTTCGAGCCCAGCCCGAGCGAGCGCATGGCGATGAAGGCGAACAGGATGCCGAGCGGCAGGGTCACGATCGCCACCAGCGCGCTGCGCACGTGGAGCAGGAAGACCACGCACACCGCGGCGACGATCAGGCTCTCTTCGAGCAGGGTCCACTGGAGGTTGGCGATGGCGCGCTCGATGAGCTCGGAGCGGTCGTACACCGGCACGATCTCGGCGCCCGCGGGCAGGCCGGGCGCGATCTCGGCGAGCCGGGCCTTGATGTGGCCGATGACCTCGAGCGCGTTCTCGCCGAAGCGCGCCATCACGATGCCCGAGGCCACCTCGCCCTCGCCGTTGAGCTCGGCGATGCCGCGCCGCTCGGCCGGCACCAGCTCGACGCGGGCGACGTCGCCCACCCGCACCGGCGTGCCGCGCTCGGCTTTCAGCACGATGCCGGCGATGTCCTCCACCCCGCGCAGGTAGCCGCGCCCGCGCACCATGTATTCCTTCTCGGCGAGCTCGACCACCCGTCCGCCGACGTCGCGGTTGGAGGCGCGGATCGCCTGGGTGACCTGGTCGAGCGTGATGCCGTAGCCCGCGAGGCGCAGCGGATCGACGCTGACCTGGTACTCGCGCACGAAGCCGCCGATGCTGGCGACCTCGGCCACGCCATGGGCCTGGCTGAGCGGATAGCGCAGGTACCAGTCCTGCAGGCTGCGCGTCTCGGCCAGGCTCATGTCGCGGCCGAGGAGCGCGTACTGGTACACCCAGCCCACGCCGGTGGCGTCGGGGCCGATCTGCGGCGCCACGCCCTGCGGCAGGCGGCTGGCCGCGGTGCTCAGGTACTCCAGCACGCGCGAGCGCGCCCAGTAGAGGTCGGTGCCGTCCTCGAAGATCACGTACACATAGGACGCGCCGAACATCGAGAAGCCGCGCACCACCTTCGCGCGCGGCACCGCCAGCATCGAGGTGGTGAGCGGATAGGTGACCTGGTCCTCGACCACCTGCGGCGCCTGGCCGGGGAAGTCGGTGTAGACGATGACCTGCACGTCCGAGAGGTCGGGCAGCGCGTCGAGCGGCGTCTTGTGCACCGCGTAGAGGCCGCCGGCGACGAGGAAGAGCGTGGCGAGCAGCACCAGGAAGACGTTGCGCGCCGACCAGTCGATGAGGCGGTCGAGCGCGCCGGGGGTGGCGGCGCCGGGGGTGGCGGCGCCGCCAGGCGGCGCGGGCGGGACGCCGGCGGCCGCT
>NZ_AMXF01000099.1 GCF_000310225.1 Thauera phenylacetica B4P | reverse complement strand
CGCCGGCGTGCTGCCGGCGCGCCGCGCGGCGCGCCTCGACGCGGTCGAGGCCCTGCGGGCGGAGTGAGCGCGTCGGCGCCGCTTTCGCGCCTGCCGGCGCTCCTACACGAACCATCGCGCTTGCGGGCGCTCCTAAATGAACCATCGCGGCTCCGGGCGCCCTGTAGGAGCGGCGGCAGCCGCGAATGGGGCCTTCGGGATGGCGACGCAGCCGCTTGCCCCGCCGCCGCTTTCGCGCCTGCCGGCGCTCCTACATGAACCATCGCGCTTGCGGGGGGCCCTGGGGGTGGAAGGGAATGCCCTTGGGGTGATGGCGGGTCGGAGAAGGTGGTGGGCATTCGGGGAAAAAGATGGCGAAAGCTTGATTCAAGTCAACCTTTGCTCATATTCACGATGCATCGCCGCAACAAACACCTAGAGTGGAAGCGAACAGTTCGTGAAATAAGTCACGGTTTTCCCACTCATCCGACAGGAGACCGCGACGCAGGAAGGAGACCATCATGTGTACATTCGACGCCCCGATCGCCCGTTGCGAAGCCATGAATCAAATGGTGCTGCTGGACGAAACCCGTAGGGAATGCGCTTTCGAACACGGCTGCCCGCCCGGTCAGAAATGCCCGTTGAACGGCTGCTTCGCTCGCCAGAGCGGCCTCTACGACGCCCACCCGGAAATCGGCGCACACGGCCAGCCGCGCGTTGCTCACCACGCGCACTAGCGCCGGGCCCGGCCCAGGCATCCGCGCTCCCCGCCGGTAGAACGGGGAGCGCCCCTTCGCTGTCCGCTTCACCCCTTCGCTCCACCGCCTCGCTTCGCCCTCGCTCCACCGCCTCGCTTCGCCCTCGCTCCACCGCCTCGCTTCGCCCTCGCTCCACCGCCTCGCTTCGCCCTCGCTCCACCTCTTCGCTTCGCCCTCGCTCCAACTCTTCGCTCCGCACTTGCTTCACCCTACGCTTCGCACTTCGCACTTCGCACTTCGCACTTCGCACTTCGCACTTCGCACTTCGTACTTCGCACTTCGTACCCCGCGCTTCGCCCTTCTCGCTCCCGCTTCTCGCTCCCCCCTTCTCGCCCCACTCTTCTCCGCACCTCGCGCCGATTTGCGGAACCCGGTCGGCAAGCGGACGGTCAGTCTCCCGAAAGAAACACGCAGGGCGTGCCCGATCGGCGCGCTGCGTTCGTTTGGGAGGCTTCATCTTGACCAGCGCCTGCCGGGGTAGCACATGCTCGCCAGCATCGGCCTGATCGCGATCGCGATGCTGGCCGCGGTGCCGCTGGCGGGCCGCCTGGGCCGGCGTGCGGGCTGGCTGCTCGCGCTGGCACCGCTGGCGGCCTTCATCCACTTCCTGACGCAGATGCCGACCGTCGCCGGCGGCGCGGTCGTCACCTCGACCCTCGCCGGCGGCGCGGTCGTCACCTCGACCCTCGCCTGGGTGCCGGCGCTCGGGGTCGAGCTCGCCTTCCGGCTCGACGGCCTGTCGCTGCTGTTCGCCCTGCTCATCACCGGCATCGGCACGCTGATCGTGCTCTATGCCGGCGCCTATCTCTCCGACCACCATCACCTCGGCCGCTTCCACGCCTACCTGCTCGGCTTCATGGCGGCGATGCTCGGGCTGGTGCTGGCCGACGACCTGATCGCGATGTTCGTGTTCTGGGAGCTGACCAGCGTCACCTCCTTCCTGCTCATCGCCTTCCAGCACGACAAACCCGAATCGCGCCGCGCGGCGCTGCAGGCGCTGCTGATCACCGGCGGCGGCGGGCTGGCCCTGCTCGCGGGGCTGATCCTGCTCGGCAGCGTGGGCGGGAGCTGGCAGTTCTCGGGCCTGTCGGGCGAAGCCATCGCCGAGCACGCGCTCTACCCGGAGATCCTCGTGCTGGTGCTGATCGGCGCCTTCACCAAGTCGGCGCAGCTGCCCTTCCACCTCTGGCTGCCCAACGCGATGGCGGCGCCGACGCCGGTGTCGGCCTACCTGCATTCGGCGACCATGGTGAAGGCCGGGGTGTATCTGCTCGCCCGCCTCAACCCGGCGCTCGGTGGCTCCGCGAGCTGGAGCACCATCCTGATCATCATCGGCGCCGCCACCGCGCTCGTCGGTGCGGTGCTGGCGATCCGCCAGACCGACCTCAAGCGCGTGCTCGCCTACACCACGGTGACCGTGCTCGGCCAGCTCACCATGCTGCTCGGCACCAACACCCACTACGGCCTGCAGGCCTTCGCGATCTACCTGGTGGCGCACGCCTTCTACAAGGCGGCGCTGTTCATGGCGGTGGGCTCGATCGACCACGCCACCGGCACGCGCCAGATCGCGCTGCTCGGCGGGCTGATCCGCCACATGCCGCTCACCGGCTTCGCAGTCGCGCTGGCGGCCTTCTCCAACGCCGGCCTGCCGCCCTTCTTCGGCTTCATCGCCAAGGAGTTCAAGTACGCCGGGCTGATCGAGCTCGGCCTCGCGGGCTGGATCACCACCGTGGTGATGATCCTCACCAACGCCCTGCTGCTGACCGCCGCCGGCCTCGTCTTCGTGCGCGCCTTCCTCGGCCGGGAGGGGCGCTACCCGCACGCGCCGCACGAGGTCGGCGTGCCGATGTGGATCGGGCCGATGCTGCTGGCGATCGGCGGCTTCGTGTTCGGCGCCTTCAACAACCTCGCCGAGGTGTGGCTGATCGACGCCGCGGTGCAGGCGGTGTCGCGCGGCACGGTGCCGGTGAGCCTGTATCTGTGGGGCGGCTTCACCCCGGCGCTCGTCGCCAGCCTGCTCACCGTGGCGCTGGGCGTGTTCTTCTACCTGCAGCGCACCCGGCTGCGGCGCCGGCTGTCGCTGTGGCGGGTGCTGTGGCGGGTGAGCGGCGACCGCATCTGGGACCGCCTGCTGAAGCGCGTGTTCGCCTTCGCCACGCGGGTGGCCGACCGCTTCCAGCACGGCTCGCTGCGCCAGCACATCAGCGCGCTGGTGCTGGCGATCGCCGGCTTCGCGCTGATCGGGCTGTTCGCATCGACCGGCGAGGACTTCGCCTGGCCGGAGGTCACCAGCCCGGTCAACCTCGCCGCCCTGCTCGGCTGCGTGCTCGCGGTCGCGGGTGCGGCGGCCGCCGCGGTCACCCCCGGCCGGGTGGCGCTGGTCGCCACCCTGGGGGCGAGCGGGCTGGGCATGGCGATGTTCTTTCTCGCCGCGCGCGCGCCCGACGTGGCGATCACCCAGCTGATGGTCGAGACCCTGACCGTGATCTTCCTCGCCCTGGTGCTGCGCCGCCTGCCGCCAACCCGGCTGGTGGGCTCGCGCAAGCCGGCGGCGAAGCGCTTCCACGCCGTGGTGGCGGTCGTGATCGGCGCGGTGGTGGCGGCGATGATGCTGATGACGGTGAGCCAGCCGCTGCCCGGCGACATCGCGCGCTGGTATCTGGACAACAGCCTGCCCGGCGGCCAGGGCGCCAACGTGGTGAACGTGATCCTGGTGGACTTCCGCGCACTCGACACGCTCGGCGAGATCCTCGTCGTCGGTCTCGCCGGGCTGGCTGCGGCCGGGCTGCTCGCCGGCGGCAGGCGGGAGGACGAGGCCGCGCTGGGCGCGGGCGCCACCGAGGGCAGCGCGGACTTCGGCTCGGTGCTGCTGCGCCAGGGCATCCTGCCGCTATCGGCCCTGCTCGCCCTGGTCGCGCTGATGCTGCTGTGGCGCGGCCACAACCTGCCCGGCGGCGGCTTCATCGGCGGCCTGGTGGCGGCGTGCGCGGCGGTGCTGGTGGCGCTCGCCTTCGGCACCACGCGGGCGCGCGCGCTGCTGCGCGTGCCGCCGCTGGCGATGCTGGCGGGCGGGCTGGGCATCGCGGCCGTCGCCGGCCTGGTCGGCCTCTTCCATGGCGAGCCCTTCCTCACCGGCAACTGGATCTTCCCCGCGGGGCTGCCGCTGGGCACGCCGCTGCTCTTCGACGTCGGCGTGTTCCTCACCGTGCTCGGCGCGGTGCTGCACATGCTGCTCGGCTTGATCGAGCGGGAGGCCTGAACATGGAAATCCTCGTTTCGCTCACCGTCGGCGCGCTGGTCGCGATCGGCATCTGGATGATGCTCGACCGCGGGCTGCTGCGCGTGGTGCTCGGGGTGGTCGTGCTCGGCAACGGCGTGAACCTGGCGGTGTTCTCCGCGGGGCGACTGGACGGCCGCGCGGCCGCCTTCGTGACCGAGGCGGGCGCACCGGCGCTCGCTGCCAACCCTCTGCCGCAGGCGCTGGTGCTGACCGCGATCGTGATCGGCTTCGCGCTCTTCGTGTTCGCGCTCGCGGTGCTCAAGCGCAGCTGGGAGCTGCACGGCAAGGTCGAGACCGACCTCGTCACCGCCGTCGCCGAGGAGCCGGCGCCAGACCTGCCGCCGCAAGGGGACAAGGCGTGAACGCGCTCATCGTCTCCCCGCTGCTGATCCCGCTCGCCACCCTGGTGGCGACCCTGCTGGTGCGCCGCTCGCCGCGCGCGGTGAGGACGATCAGCCTGGCCGGCGCGCTGGCGCTCACGGCAGCCGGGCTGGTGCTGGTCGGCCTCGCCGCGCAGGGGCAGATCCTCGCCAGCCAGGCCGGTGGCTGGGCCGCGCCCTACGGCATCACGCTGGTCGTCGACCGCCTGTCGGCCGCCATGGTGGCCATCACCGGCATCGTCGGCGCCGCCACCATCGTGTTCGCGATGGCGCGCGACGAGGACCCGGCGCGTTGCCGCGACTTCCACCCGCTGGTGCACGGCCTGCTGGTCGGGGTGTGCGGCGCCTTCATCACCGGCGACGTGTTCAACCTCTACGTCTGGTTCGAGGTGCTGCTGGTCGGCTCGTTCGCGCTGCTGGTGCTCGGCGGCGGCAAGCGCCGCCTGTCCGGCACCGTGGTGTATGTGGTGCTCAACCTGGTAGCGACGATGATGTTCCTGCTCGCCGCCGGCATGCTCTACGGCGCCAGCGGCAGCCTCAACATGGCGCTGCTGGCGCAGGCCTTCGCCGCCGACGAGGTGCCGGCGACCGCGCACGCGGCGGTGGTGCTGATGCTGACCGCGTTCTCGATCAAGGCCGCGCTGTTCCCGGTGTTCGGCTGGCTGCCGGCGTCCTACCATGTGGCGTGGACGCCGGTGTCGGCGCTCTTCGCCGGCCTGCTCACCAAGGTCGGCGTGTACGCGCTGATCCGCCTCGTCACGCTGTTCTGGCCGGATGCGGGCATCGCCCACGAGGTGCTGCTGTGGGTGGCGTGCGCGACCATGCTGATCGGCGTGCTCGGCGCCGCGGCCCAGGTCGAGGTGCGGCGCATCCTGTCCTTCCACATCGTCAGCCAGGTCGGCTACATGATCCTGGGGCTGGCGATCGCCACTCCGCTCGCGCTCGCCGGCGCGGTGTTCTACCTGATTCATCACATCGTGGTGAAGGCCAACCTGTTCTTCATCGGCGGCATCGCCGCGCGCCTGACCGGCTCGGAGCGCCTGGCGGCGATGGGCGGGCTGTACGCGCGCGCGCCCTGGCTGGCGCTGCTGTTCGCGATCCCGGCGCTGTCGCTGGCCGGCATCCCGCCGCTGTCGGGCTTCTGGGCCAAGTTCGTGCTGGTCAAGGCCAGCCTGGACGCCAGCGCCTGGATCGCCGCAGCGGTGGCGCTGGTCACCGGCATCTTCACCCTGCTGTCGATGAGCAAGATCTGGAACGAGGCCTTCCTCAAGCCGCATCCGGGCGGAGCGGGCGGCGAAGGCGGAGGCGGCCTGCGCAGCGCGGACGGGCTGCAGCCCGCGCTGTGGGCGGTGGGCACGCTGGCGGCGATGACGGTGGCGATCGGCCTCGCGGCCGGGCCGGTGATGGACTACGCGGTGGCCGCGGCGGAGCAGCTCGCCGCCCCGGCGGCTTATATCGACGCGGTCGTGCGCGCGGGAGGGAACTGAGCATGCTGGGCCTGCACCTCCTGCTCGCGGTCGGACTCGCCGCCTACGCCGACGCACTGCGGCCGCTCGGCGTGTTCGCCGCCTTCGTCGCGGTCTACCTCGCGCTGCGCCTGGCGATCGACCTCCTCGGCATCCGCCGCTACCTGCGCCGGCTCGAGCTCGGCACCACGTTCGCGTTCTGGTTCGTCGGCGAGGTCTTCCGCGCCAGCGTCGACGTCGCGCGCATCGTGCTCGGCCGCGAGGTGGCGCCGCAGCCCGCGGTGGTGGCGATGCGCCTGGCGCGCCGGGACGAGCGCTTCGCCACCCTGCTCGGCTGCCTGTTGACGCTGACGCCGGGCACGATGGCGCTCGACTACCGGCCGGAATCCGGCCTCATGTACATCCACGCGCTCGACGCGCGCACCGCTGCCGAGGTGGAGGCCGGGGTGCGCGCGATCGAGCGCCGCCTGCTGCGCTGGCTCGACGCCGGCGCGCAGGGGGGCGCCACGGACGGGACCGGGAGGGACACGACATGAACGCCGCAATCGCCGGGGCGGCCTGGGTGCTGCCGCTCACCTTCGCGCTGCTCGCCCTCGGCGCCGCGCTGATCCTGCTGCGCCTGGTGAGCGGGCCGCGCGCGCCCGACCGCGTGGTGGCGATCGACGCGCTCAGCATGATCGCGATCGCCGCCATCGCCCTGCTCGCGCTGGCCACTGCCCAGCCCATGCTGCTCGACGCCGCCGTGGTGCTGTCCCTGGTGTACTTCCTCGGCACCACCGCCTTCATCCTGCTGTTCCACCGCCGTGGCCGCGGGGCGGGCGAGGTGGCGACCGGAGCGGATGCGAGGCTGCTCGCAGCCGGCGCGGCGCCCGGCAGCACGAGCGCGCAAGCGGCCGGCACGGAGCCTGAGACGCGGGAAACCCGCGCAGCTGGAGGCGCGGCTCCGGCTCCCGCGGTGCGGGAAGCGCGCGAGAACGGGGAGGCTGCGCGATGAGCGGATTCCTCGCCTGGCTGTCCTCGGCCCTGCTGCTGCTCGGCGCGTCGATCGGCCTCATCGGTGCGATCGGCGTGCTGCGCCTGCCCGACAGCTACACCCGCCTGCACGCCGCCAGCAAGGCCGGTGCGCTCGGCGCGGCGCTGATCCTCGCCGGGGTGGCCGCCGCGAGCGAAGGCGGCTTCGCGCTCGCCGCGCTGTTCGCGATGCTCGTCCTGCTCGCCACCGCCCCGCTCGCCGCCCACGCCATGGCGCGCGCCGCGCACCGCTCGGGCATCGCGCCGCTCACCGGAGCGCTGGGGGACGCGCTCGCGCAAGCGCGCGCGGAAACCGAAGGGGAAGCGGAAGCGGGCGCGGCTACGCCGCCTTAGGCGGCAGGTGGCCGAGGGCGCGGGAGATCTCGTCCGCGGTCTCGCGGACCAGGGGCGCCCAGTCGGGGTTGAAGCGTTCGGAAGGGGTCGACAGCGACAGGCCGGCGATCAGCTCGCCGCTGTCGTCGCGAATGCCCGCGGCGATGCAGCGCACGCCGGACTCGACCTCGTCGAGGTCGAAGGCCACGCCGTGGCGGCGCACGCGGTCGAGCTCCTTCTCCAGCGCCGGCAGCGCGGTGATCGAGGCCGGGGTGGAGGCGGGCAGGCCGGTGCGGCGCGCGTAGTCGCGGATGCGCTCGAGGCCGTCCTCGACCAGGAAGAGCTTGCCGGTGGCGGTGGTGTGCAGCGGCGCGCGCGCGCCCACGATGTGCACCACGCGCACCGAGGCGCGCCCGCTCGAGGTGCGCTCCACATACACGATCTCGTCGCCGGCACGCACGCCCAGGTTCACGCTCTCGCCGGTGGCGGCGTGGAGCTTGAGCATGTAGGGCATCGCGGTCTCGCGCAGCGAGATGCGCGACTTCACCAGGCTGCCGAGCTCGAGCAGGCGGATGCCGAGGCGGTAGGCGCCGGCGTCGGAGCGCTCGACGAAGCCGCTCTGCGTCATCGCGCCGAGGATGCGGTGCGCGGTCGACGGATGCAGCCCGGTCTCGAGCGCGAGCTGCTTGAGCTGGACCGGATCGGCGTGCGCGGCAAGCACGTCGAGCAGCTTCATCATGCGCTCGATGACCTGGATCGAGGTCTTGCCTTCGGCACTGGGGGCGGATTCGGTCTTCTTGGGCTGCACGGCGGTTCGGGAAAAGATCGGGGGCTTGCCGCGGCCGGCAAGGGAGTCTCGGGAATGGTACCCGTGCGATCCGATTTCGCCTAGTGAAATCAACCCCGATTTGGCGGGCGTCGCATCACCGATATACTCGGGCCGGAAGTCGTCCTCATGCGGGGTGTGGGTGGCCCCCGCCACCCGCGATTCGCGTCGCCTCTCCCATCGACAACGCCCGAGGAACCCCCCGATGAGTCTCGCCCTGATCGTGCTGCTGCCCTTCATCGGTGCGCTCTTTCCGGTGCTAATGATCCGCGCCGGGCGCAGCGCCTGCGCGACCACCGCCTTCGTCTTCCCGCTGCTCGCCCTGGTGCTGCTGCTCGCGCAGGCGCCGGCGGTGTTCCGCGGCGAGGTCCTCGTCGCGGCCTGGGACTGGGTGCCCGCGCTCGGCCTGCAGGCGAGCTTCTTCCTCGACGGGCTGGGGATGTTCTTCGCCGGGTTGATCCTGGGCATCGGCCTGCTGGTGATCGTCTACGCGCGCTTCTACCTCGCCAAGGACGACCCGATGGGGGTGTTCTACAGCTACCTGCTGCTCTTCCAGGGCGCGATGGTGGGCGTGGTGCTGTCGGACAACATCCTGCTGCTGCTGGTGTTCTGGGAACTCACCAGCCTGTCGTCCTTCCTGCTCATCGGCTACTGGAAGCACCTGCCCGAAGGCCGCCAGGGCGCGCGCATGGCGCTCACCGTGACCGGCGCCGGCGGCCTGGCGATGATCGCCGGCATGCTGATCCTGGGCGACATCGCCGGCTCCTGGAACCTCACCGACATCCTGCGCAACAAGGAGGCGATCCAGGCCTCGCCGCTGTACGTGCCGGCGCTGGTGCTGATCCTCGCCGGCTGCTTCACCAAGAGCGCGCAGTTTCCCTTCCACTTCTGGCTGCCGCACGCCATGGCGGCGCCGACCCCGGTGTCGGCCTACCTGCACTCGGCGACCATGGTCAAGGCGGGGCTCTTCCTGATGGCGCGCATGTGGCCGGTGCTCGCCGGGACGGCCGAGTGGTTCTACCTCGTCGCCACCACCGGCCTGGTGACCATGCTGGTGGCGGCCGGCATCGCGCTCTTCAAGGACGACCTCAAGGGCCTGCTGGCCTACTCCACCGTGAGCCACCTCGGCCTGGTGACCATGCTGCTCGGCTTCGGCACGCCGCTGGCGGCGGTGGCGGCGGTGTTCCACATCCTCAACCACGCCACCTTCAAGGCGGCGCTGTTCATGAACGCCGGCATCGTCGACCACGAGGCCGGCACGCGCGACATCCGGCGCCTCGGCAGCCTGCTGCAGCTGATGCCGATCACCGCGACCATGGCGATGGTGGCGGGCGCGTCGATGGCCGGGCTGCCACCGCTCAACGGCTTCATTTCCAAGGAGATGATGCTGCACGAGGCGGTCGACACCGCCTGGCTGGGCAACGGCTGGATCGTCGCCGCGCTGGCCACCCTGGCGGCGTGCTTCTCGGTGGCCTACTCCTTCCGCTACATCGTGCATGTGTTCTTCGGCGTCCGCCGCGACGACTACCCGCATGCGCCGCACGACCCGCCCGCCGGGATGTGGCTGCCGCCGGCGCTGCTGGTGATGCTGGTGGTGGCGATCGGGCTCTTCCCCGACACCGTGGCCGGCCCGCTGGTGGCGGTGGTGGCGCGCGCGGTGACCGGCGGGGCGGTGATGGACTACCACCTCGCGCTATGGCACGGCTTCACCCCGGCGCTCGGCCTGTCGGCGATCGCGGTCGCGGTGGGCCTCGGCGCACTGCTCGCCTACCGGCGCGTGCGCGCGCTCTGGCAGGCGGGGCCGCACCCCGAGGCCAAGGCGATGTTCGACGCCTTCATCGCGGGCGCGGCGGCGCTCGCGCGCGGCATCACCCACGGCCTGCACAACGGCTCGCTGCAGCGCTATCTGGCCTTCGCCCTCACCGCGTTCACGCTCGCGGGCTTCGCCGCCTTCGTCGCCGCACCACACGCCGCCGGCACGCGCGCGCTGCTGCCCGCGCATCCGGCCGCGATCGCCGCCTGGGTGCTGCTGGTGGGCGGCTGCGCGCTCACCGTGATGCTGTTCCGCCGCCGCGTGCTGTCGGTGCTGGTGGTGGGCACGGTGGGCCTGATCGTGTGCCTGGCCTTCATCTATCTCTCCGCACCCGATCTCGCGCTCACGCAGATCTCGGTCGAGGTCGGCACGGTGATCCTGATCCTGCTCGCGCTCTACTTCCTGCCCAAGGAGGGGCCGCAGAGCTCCTCGGTGCGCGCCGATCCGCTGCGCCACGTGCGCGACGGCGTGCTCGCGATCGTGGCCGGCATCGGCATGGCGGGGGCGAGCTGGGCGATGCTGACCCGCGACGGCAGCTCGCTGTCGCACTACTACCTCGAGAACTCGGTCTCGGGCGGCGGCGGCACCAATGTGGTCAACGTGATCCTGGTGGACTTCCGCGGCTTCGACACCTTCGGCGAGATCACCGTGCTCGGCATCGCCGCGCTGGCGATCTACGCGCTGCTCGACGGCGCGCTGTTCGGACGTACCGGCCGCCGCCTCGGCGCGTGGTCGCCCGACCGCCCGCAGTCGGCCGATCGCCACCCGATGATCATGGTCGTGGCCACCCGGGTCATGCTGCCGCTGGCGATGCTGGTGGGCGCCTACATCTTCCTGCGCGGACACAACCAGCCCGGCGGCGGCTTCATCGCCGCGCTCGTGGTGTCGATCGCGCTGATCATGCAGTACATGGCGAGCGGCTTCGGCTGGGCCGCGCATCGCGTCAAGGTCAACTACCACGCCATGATCGGCCTCGGCGTGCTCGTCGCCGCGGTCACCGGCATCGGCGCGATGGTGCTCGACCAGCCCTTCCTGACCTCGACCTTCGGCCACTTCCACCTGCCGCTGGTGGGCGAGTTCGAGCTCGCCAGCGCGATGGCCTTCGACACCGGGGTCTTCCTCACCGTGGTCGGCGCGGTGATGCTGATGCTCGCCAACCTGTCGCGCATGGGGCGCTGGACCAGCCCCTACACGATCAACACCGGCGCGATGGACGTGGATCCGGGCGCCACCTCGGGCAAGGAGCAGGGCTGATGGAGTTCCTCGTCGCCAGCGCGATCGGCGTGATGACCGCGGCCGGCATCTACATGGTGCTGCGCGCGCGCACCTTCCCGGTGGTGATCGGCCTGTCGCTGCTCACCTACGCCACCAACCTGTTCCTGTTCGCCACCGGCCGCCTGGCGATCGGCCGGCCGCCGGTGATCTCCGCCGACGCGGCGGGCTACATCGACCCGCTGCCGCAGGCCCTGGTGCTCACCGCGATCGTGATCTCCTTCGGCATGACCGCGGTGGTGGTGGTGATGGCGCTGCGCGCCTACCTCGAGACCGGCAACGACCACGTCGACCTGCCCGGCGACGCCTCGCCCGAGGCCACCGAGGACGACTGGAAGCTGCGCGGGCGCAAGCCGGCGCCGGCACGGGGCGGCCGCGGGGGGCGCGCATGAACCACCTGCTGATCCTCCCCATCCTGCTGCCGGCGGTGGTCGGCGCGCTGCTGGTGCTGGCCGCGCGCCACGACAGCGTGCTCGCGCGCAGCTTCGCGGTCGCCTCCACCGTGCTGATGCTCGGCATCGCCGTCGCGCTGCTGGTGCTCGCGAGCGACGGGCAGGTGCGCAGCTACGCGCTCGGCGCCTGGCCCGCGCCCTTCGGCATCGTGCTCGCGCTCGACCGCCTGTCGGCGCTGATGCTGGTGCTCACCGCGGTGCTCGGCCTCGGCGTGCTGCTGTACGCGATCGGCGGCTGGGACCAGCGCGGCAAGCACTTCCACCCGCTCTTCCAGTTCGAGCTGATGGGCATCAACGGGGCCTTCCTGACCGGTGACTTCTTCAACCTGTTCGTGTTCTTCGAGATCCTGCTCATCGCCTCCTACGGCCTCATGGTGCACGGCGGCGGCGGGCTGAGGGTGAAGGCGGGCGTGCAGTACGTGATCACCAACCTGGTCGGCTCCTCGGTTTTCCTGATCGCGGTGGGCATGATCTACAGCGTCACCGGCACCCTCAACATGGCCGACCTCGCGCGCATCGTGCCGCAGGTGCCGGCGGCCGACCAGGCGCTGCTGCAGACCGGCGCGGTGCTTCTGCTGCTGGTGTTCGCGGTCAAGGCCGCGCTGGTGCCGCTGCACTTCTGGCTGCCCGGCACCTACGCCAACGCGCCCGGGCCGGTGGCGGCGCTGTTCGCGATCATGACCAAGGTGGGGGCCTACTCGATCATTCGCCTCTACGTGCTCGCCTTCGGCGCCGACGCCGGAGAGGCGGCCTGGCTCGCCGCACCCTGGCTGCTGCCGGCCGGGCTGCTCACGCTGGTGCTGGGCATGACCGGCGTGCTCGCCGCGCGCAGCCTCGGCCAGATGGCGAGCTTCGCGGTGATCGGCTCGATGGGCATGCTGCTCGCCACCGTGGCGGTGTTCACCCCGCAGGCGACCAGCGCCGCGCTGTACTACCTGATCCACTCCACGCTCGCGGCCGGCGCGCTCTTCCTCGTCGCCGACCTCGTCGCCGAGCGCCGCGGCGCGCAGCGCGACCGCTTCGCCGCGGCGCCACGCATCGCCCAGGGCGGGCTGGTCGGCGGCCTGTTCTTCGTCGCCGCGATCGCCATGACCGGCATGCCACCGCTGTCCGGCTTCATCGGCAAGCTGCTGGTGCTCGACGGCGTGCGCGCCTCGGCGCATGCGACCTGGTTCTGGGCGCTGATCCTGTCGACCTCGCTGATCGCCATCGTCGGCTTCTCGCGTGCAGGCAGCTTCGTGTTCTGGAAGGCGTACGCGCTGCCCGCCGCGCCCGCGCCCGGCTACCGCCCGGACGGCGCGCTGTCCTTCGTCGCGGTCGGCGGGCTGCTCGCCTGCCTGGTGCTGCTGACCGCGTTCGCCGGCCCGGTGCACGCCTGGCTGGAACTCGCCGCGGCGCAGCTCTACGCTCCGGCCGGCTACATCGACGCGGTGCTCGGCACCGCACAGGGGGTGCGCTGATGGGCGCCAGGCACGACAAGCTGGAGCAGCGCAGCTTCACCGCGCGCTGGCTGCCGCATCCGCTGATGACCGCGGTGCTGGTGCTGCTGTGGATGCTGCTGCTCAACAGCTTCAGCCTCGGCGGGCTGCTGGTGGGCGTGGTGCTCGCCGTGGTGATCACACGCGTGACGAGCAACTTCTGGCCGGAGCGCCCGCCGGTGAAGTCCTGGCCCAAGGCCCTCGCCTACCTCGGCGTGGTGGCCTGGGACGTGGTGGTCGCCAACCTGCAGGTCGCCCGCCTGATCCTGTTCCGCCCGGTGGAGAGCCTGGCCACGCGCTGGGTGGTGCTGCCACTCCAGTTGCGCTCGCCCGAGGCGATCACCGTGCTCGCCGGCACCATCACGATGACGCCCGGCACGGTGTCCTGCGACCTCTCCGCCGACGGCCGCAGCCTGCTGGTGCACTGCCTCGACGCGCCCGATGCCGAGGACACGGTGCGGCAGATGAAGGAACGCTACGAGGACCGCCTCAAGGAGATCTTCCCGTGATCGAATACGCCCTGCAGTTCGGCTTCGCCGCCGCCTCGCTCGCGCTGCTGCTCAACCTGTGGCGGCTGCTGCGCGGACCCGCGCTGATGGACCGCGTGCTCGCGGTCGACACCATGGTGATCAACATCATCGCGCTCATCGTGCTCGCCGGCATCCACGAGCGCTCCACGATCTTCTTCGAAGCCGCGCTGCTGTTCGCGATGTTCGGCTTCATCTCCACCGTCGCCTACTGCCGCTTCATCCTGCGCGGCGACGTCATCGAGTGAGCGGGGACCGCCCATGACCTTCGTGCTCGAACTCCTCGTCTCGCTGCTGATCGTCGGCGGCGGCGCCTTCCTGCTGATCGGCTCGATCGGCATGGTCAAGCTGCCCGACCTGCTCACCCGCCTGCACGCACCCACCAAGGCGACCACCCTGGGCGTGGGCGGTGCGCTGGTCGCCTCCATGGTGTTCTTCGCCGGGCTGGAGGGCACGCTGTCGATCCACGAGGTGCTGATCACCGCCTTCCTGTTCATGACCGCGCCGATCAGCGCCCACTTCATCGCCAAGGCCCACCTGCACGAACACACCGAGCTGCGCGACGGCCTCCCGCCCACCGGCCGCCCCGTCGGCTGGAGCACCTTCGATGCCGCGCCCGGCGCCTGCGAGCCCGACGACGAAGACGGGCGCCGCAGCGCGCACGACTGAGCCTGCCGATCGGCGATAATGCGGCCTCGAACCCCCGGGGAATCACGTTGAACACGATCCGCAGAAAGCCGCCCACCCCTCAACCCTCGCGCATCCAGGGCACGCTCGGCGTGCGCAAGTCCGCGGACGACGAGCCATCCGCCGAGGAAGCGCCCTCCGGGCGCGAGCCGGCGGCCGCT
>NZ_AMXF01000098.1 GCF_000310225.1 Thauera phenylacetica B4P | reverse complement strand
GCGCTGACGCCGGCAGCCGCGGGCTGAGCGCCGGCCGGCGTCAGCGCGCGCGTCGTTCAACCCTGCTGCGCGTCGGCCTGCTGCTGGGCGATCTCGGCGCGCACCTGGTCCATGTCGAGGCCGCGCACGCCCTCGATCACCTGGCTCAGCGCGCTCGCCGGCAGCGCGCCGGACTCGCGGAACACCATGACGCCCTCGCGGATCACCGCGATGGTGGGGATGGAGCGGATCTGGAAGGCGGCGGCGAGGTCCTGCTGGGCCTCGGTGTCGACCTTGCCGAACACGATGTCGGGGTTGGCCTCGGCCGCCGCCTCGTAGGTCGGCGCGAAGTTGCGGCAGGGACCGCACCAGGCCGCCCAGAAGTCGAGGAACACGATCGGGTTCTGCTCGACGGTCTCGTTGAAGTTGTCGGCGGTAAGTTCGAGGGTGGCCATCTGCGGCTCCAATCCATATTAGCGAATGACGATGATACGCCGCCCCGCCGCAAGGGTCACGGAGGGGTCGGGCATTTCGCCTAGAATACCTGTTTGGACCCATTCGAAAAGGAAATCCCATGATCCGTTCCCGCGCCGCCGTCGCCTGGGCTGCGAAGCAGCCGCTCGAAGTCACCGAAGTGGACGTCGCCCCGCCCAAGGCCGGCGAGGTGCTGGTGCGCATCGTCGCCACCGGCGTCTGCCATACCGACGCCTACACGCTGTCGGGCGCGGACCCGGAGGGCATCTTCCCGGCCATCCTCGGCCACGAGGGCGGCGGCATCGTCGAGGCCGTGGGCGAAGGCGTGAGCTCGGTGGCGGTCGGCGACCACGTGATCCCGCTGTACACGCCCGAATGCGGCAAGTGCAAGTTCTGCCTGTCGGGCAAGACCAACCTCTGCCAGGCCATCCGCGCCACCCAGGGCAAGGGCCTGATGCCCGACGGCAGCAGCCGCTTCAGCAAGGACGGCAAGCCGATCTTCCACTACATGGGCACCTCCACCTTCTCGGAATACACCGTGCTTCCCGAGATCAGCGTGGCGAAGATCCGCAAGGACGCCCCGCTCGACAAGGTCTGCCTGCTCGGCTGCGGCGTCACCACCGGCATCGGCGCGGTGCGCAACACCGCCAAGGTGGAGGCCGGCGCCAGCGTGGCGGTGTTCGGGCTCGGCGGCATCGGCCTGTCGGCGATCATCGGCGCGGTCATGAACAAGGCCGGGCGCATCGTCGCGGTGGACATCAACCCGGAGAAGTTCGAGATCGCGCGCCAGCTCGGCGCCACCGACTGCATCAACCCGCTCGACTACGACCGCCCGATCCAGGAGGTCATCGTCGACCTCACCGACGGCGGCGTGGACTACTCCTTCGAGTGCATCGGCAACGTCAAGGTGATGCGCTCGGCGCTGGAGTGCTGCCACAAGGGCTGGGGCGAGTCGGTGATCATCGGCGTGGCCGGCGCGGGCGAGGAGATCTCCACCCGCCCCTTCCAGCTCGTCACCGGCCGGGTGTGGCGCGGCTCGGCCTTCGGCGGCGTGCGCGGGCGCAGCGAGCTGCCCGGCTACGTCGACATGGCGCAGCGCGGCGAGATCCCGCTCGACACCTTCATCACCCACCGCATGGGGCTGGAGGACATCAACAAGGCCTTCGACCTCATGCACGAGGGCAAGAGCATCCGCTCGGTGATCCTGTACTGATGACGGAGGCCGCGATGACGACCGCCCCCGAGCAGCTCGCCGCCAACCGCAGCTTCGGCGGCTGGCACCGCCGCTTCCGCCACCGCTCGGCGGTGCTCGGCTGCGACATGGTGTTCGCGATCTACCTGCCGCCGCAGGCCGAGGCCGGCCCGGTGCCGGTGCTGTACTGGCTGTCCGGGCTGACCTGCACCGACGAGAACTTCATGCAGAAGGCCGGCGCCCAGCGCCTGGCCGCCGAGCTCGGCATCGCCATCGTGGCGCCCGACACCAGCCCGCGCGGCACCGGCGTGCCGGGCGACCCGGACGGCGCGTGGGACTTCGGGCTGGGCGCGGGCTTCTACCTCGACGCGACCGAGGAGCCGTGGCGCCGCCACTACCGCATGTACGACTACGTGGTGGAGGAGCTGCCCGCGCTCGTCGAGGCGCACTTCCCGGTGAGCGACGCGCGCTCGATCTCGGGGCATTCGATGGGCGGGCACGGCGCGCTGGTGTGTGCGCTGAAAAACCCGGGCCGCTACCGCGCGGTGTCGGCCTTCGCGCCGATCGCCAACCCGAGCGCCTGCCCCTGGGGCGAGAAGGCGTTCGCGCGCTACCTCGGCGCCGATCGCGCGCGCTGGCTGGAGTGGGACGCCTGCGCGCTGATCGCCGGCGCCACCGAACGCCTGCCGCTGCTGGTGGACCAGGGCGAGGCCGACGGCTTCCTCGCCGAGCAGCTCCGCCCCGAGGCCCTGCGCGCCGCCTGCACCGCCGCCGGCCATCCGCTGAACCTGCGCCTGCAGCCGGGCTACGACCACAGCTACTACTTCATCGCCAGCTTCATCGACGACCACCTGCGCCACCACGCCGCCGCGCTGCGCGGCTGAAGCGCCGCATTCGCGCCTGCCGGCGCTCCTACATGAAAACCGTCGTGCGCCCCTCTGGGAGCGCCGGCAGGCGCGAAACGGGCGGCGCGGGTGGCGACGCGTTTTCGGGCTGGGACGCCGCATTCGCGCCTGCCGGCGCTCCTACATGAGAACCGCCGTGCGCCCTGTAGGAGCGCCGGCAGGCGCGAAACGGGCGGCGCGGGTGGCGACGCGTTTATGGGCTGGGACGCCGCATTCGCGCCTGGCGGCGCTCCTACATGAGAACCGTCGTGCGCCCCTGTAGGAGCGCCGGCAGGCGCGAAGCGGGCGGCGGGACGAATGCCCGCTCAGAGCAGCGGCGCCAGCCAGCGCGCGGCCTCGTCCACCTCCATGCCGGTGCGGCGCGCCCAGTCCTCGAGCTGGTCGCGGCCGATCTTCGAGATCGCGAAGTAGTGGCTCTCGGGGTGGGCGAAGTAGAAGCCGCTGACTGCCGCCGCCGGCATCATCGCGTAGCTCTCGGTGAGCTCCATGCCGATGCGCTCGCGCGCGCCGAGGAGCTCGAACAGCGGGCCCTTGACGGTGTGGTCAGGGCAGGCCGGGTAGCCCGGCGCCGGGCGGATGCCGCGGTACTGCTCGGCGATCAGCGCCGCGTTGTCGAGGGTCTCGTCGGCGGCGTAGCCCCAGCACTCGCGGCGCACGCGCTCGTGCAGCCACTCGGCGCAGGCCTCGGCGAGGCGGTCGGCCAGGCTCTTCAGCATGATCGCGTGGTAGTCGTCGTGCGCGGCCTCGAACGCGGCGACCCGGGGCTCGATGCCGAGGCCGGCGGTGACCGCAAAGGCGCCGACCCAGTCGGGCACGCTCGAGTCCTTGGGCGCGACGAAGTCCGCCAGGCACCAGTGCGGCTTGCCCGCAGGGCGCTCGTGCTGCTGGCGCAGGCCGTGCCACACCATGGCCAGGTGCTTGCGGTCCTCGCCGGTGTAGAGCTCGATGTCGTCGCCCACCGCGTTGGCCGGGAACAGGCCGAACACCGCCTTGGCCTGCAGCCAGTTCTCGGCGACGATCTTGTCGAGCATCGCCTTGCCGTCGGCGAAGACGTTGCGCGCGGTCTCGCCCACCACCGCGTCGTCGAGGATGGCGGGGAAGCGGCCGGCGAGGTCCCAGGTCTGGAAGAAGGGGCCCCAGTCGATGTAGTTCACCAGCTCGCCGAGCTCGACGTCGATCGCCTGCACGCCGAGCATGTTGGGGCGCGGCGGCTGGTAGGGGGCGTAGCCGGCCTGGTGGGCGGTGCTGCAGGCGGCCACGCGCTCGGCGCTCCAGTCGGTGCGGAAGGCGTTGGCGCGCGCGGCCTCCACGCTCACCAGCTGCACGCCCTTCTTGTTCGCATGCAGGGCGCGGATCTTCTCGTAGTCGGCGGCGACCTCGGCCTTGAAGGCCTCGCTCTGGCCTTCGGACAGCAGCGCGGTGACCACGCCCACCGCGCGCGAGGCGTCGGGCACATACACCACCGGCTGGTCGTAGTGCGGGGCGATCTTGATCGCGGTGTGGTTGCGGCTGGTGGTGGCGCCGCCGATCAGCAGCGGCACAGAAAAGCCCTGGCGCTTCATCTCGGCGGCGACGTGGCTCATCTCCTCCAGCGAGGGCGTGATCAGGCCCGACAGGCCGATCGCCTGCGCGCCGTGCTCCTTGGCGGCCTCGAGGATCTTCGCTGCCGGCACCATCACGCCGAGGTCGATTACCTCGTAGCCGTTGCAGCCGAGCACCACGCCGACGATGTTCTTGCCGATGTCGTGCACGTCGCCCTTCACCGTGGCCATGATGATGCGGCCCTTGCTGCTGGCGCCGGTGCGCAGCTTCTCGGCCTCGATGTAGGGGATCAGGTGGGCGACCGCCTGCTTCATGACGCGCGCCGACTTCACCACCTGGGGCAGGAACATCTTGCCCGCGCCGAAGAGGTCGCCGACCACGCTCATGCCGGCCATCAGCGGGCCCTCGATGACCGTCAGCGGCGGCTTGCCCTCGGCCTCGAGCTTGGCGCGCACCTCCTCGGTGTCGGCAACGACGAATTCGGTGATGCCCTTGACCAGCGCGTGGCTCAGGCGCGCCTCCACCGACCACGCGCGCCAGGCGAGGTCCTGCGTGGACTCCTTGGCCTGGCCCTTCACCGTCTGCGCCAGCTCGACCAGCGCCTCGCCGGCCCCGGGCTTGCGGTTCATCACCACGTCCTCGACCTTGTCGCGCAGCACCGGGTCGAGCTCGTCATACACGCCGAGCTGGCCGGCGTTGACGATGCCCATCGACAGCCCGGCCTTGATCGCGTGGTACAGGAACACGGTGTGGATCGCCTCGCGCACCGGGTCGTTGCCGCGGAAGCTGAAGCTCACGTTCGACACCCCGCCCGAGGTCTTGGCGTACGGCAGGTTCTCCTTGATCCAGGCCACCGCGTTGATGAAGTCGACCGCGTAGTTGTCGTGCTCCTCGATGCCGGTGGCGATGGCGAAGATGTTGGGGTCGAAGATGATGTCCTCGGCCGGGAAGCCGGCGCCGCCTTCGGCCACCGGCTTGGTGAGCAGCGTATAGGCGCGCGCGCAGATCTCGGTCTTGCGGCGGAAGGTGTCGGCCTGGCCCTGCTCGTCGAAGGCCATCACGATCACCGCCGCGCCGTAGCGGCGCGCGAGGCGCGCCTGGCGCAGGAACTCGGCCTCGCCCTCCTTCATCGAGATCGAGTTGACCACGCCCTTGCCCTGGATGCACTTGAGGCCGGTCTCGATCACCGACCACTTCGACGAGTCGAGCATGATCGGCACGCGCGAGATGTCGGGCTCGGTGGCGATGAGCTTGCAGAAGCGCTCCATGGCGGCGACCGAATCCAGCATCGCCTCGTCCATGTTGATGTCGATGACCTGGGCACCGTTCTCGACCTGCTGGCGCGCCACCGCGAGCGCGTCGTCAAAGCGGCCCTCGAGGATCATGCGCGCGAAGGCCTTGGAGCCGGTGACGTTGGTGCGCTCGCCGACGTTGACGAACAGCGCATCGCCGCCGACGTTGAAGGGCTCGAGGCCCGACAGGCGCAGCTTCTTCTCGATGACCGGCACGACGCGCGGGGCGAGGCCGGCAACGGCTTCGGCAATGGCTGCGATATGCGCCGGCGTGGTGCCGCAGCAGCCGCCGACGATGTTCACCAGGCCGCTCTGCGCCCATTCGCGGATCTGGCCCGCGAGGTGCTCGGGCGTCTCGTCGTAGCCGGTGGGCGACAGCGGGTTGGGCAGGCCGGCGTTGGGGTGGGCCGACACATGGGTGTCGCAGGCTGTGGACAGCTCCTCGACGTACTGGCGCAGCTGGTCGGCGCCAAGCGCGCAGTTGAGGCCGAAGCTGATCGGCTGCGCGTGGCTGAGCGAGTTCCAGAAGGCCTCGGCGGTCTGCCCGGACAGCGTGCGGCCCGAGGCGTCGGTGATGGTGCCGGAGATCATCACCGGCCAGCGCGTGCCCAGATCCTCGAACAGCTTCTCGATCGCGAACACCGCGGCCTTGGCGTTGAGGGTGTCGAAGATGGTCTCGATCAGCAGGAGGTCGGCGCCGCCTTCGAGCAGGCCCTTGGCCGAGTCGTAGTAATCGTCGACCAGCGCGTCGAAGCGGATGTTGCGGTAGCCGGGGTCGTTCACATCCGGCGAGATCGACAGCGTGCGCGAGGTCGGCCCGAGCACGCCGGCGCAGAAGCGCGGCTTGGCCGGGTTCTTCGCGGTGTATTCGTCGCACAGCCGGCGCACCAGGCGCGCGCCCTCGACGTTGAGCGCGTAGGCCACCGACTCGAGCCCGTATTCCGCCTGCGACACCCGAGTGGCGTTGAAGGTGTTGGTCTCGATGATGTCCGCGCCGGCCTCGAGATAGGCGCGGTGGATGCCGGCGATGACCTGCGGGCGGGTGAGCACCAGCAGGTCGTTGTTGCCCTTGAGGTCCTTCGGGTGATCGAGGAAGCGCTCGCCGCGGTAGTCCGCCTCGCCGAGCTTCTCCTGCTGGATCATCGTGCCCATCGCGCCGTCCAGGATCAGGATGCGCTCGGCGAGAAGCTGGCGGAGTTCGGTCGTGCGGTCGGCTTGCATTGCGTGTTCCTCGGTCGTTCGACGGTCGCCGGGCAACGCCACGCACAAATGCGAACGGCGCCACAAACCGGCTGAAGGTTTGTGAGCGCCGTTGATCGGTTGCCGAGCCTGGCCCCGGGACGATCAGGGGGTCGCAGCGCTCCTCGGCAGGCCCCGGATTCTATCGGCAGCACGCGCCCGCTGCCAAGGGCGGTGGCCAACGGGGCGTCGACCTACCAGAAGAAGGGGTGTCCGAACGGTCGCGGGAAGAAGGGGCCGGGGTAGCCCCAGCCGATGCCCCAGCCCCAGGGGTGGCCGTAGTAGCCGCTCCAGCCTCCATAGACCGCGCCGTCGCGCGGGAACACGTAGGTCTGGCTGGTGCGCACCACCTTGTCGTCGATGAAATGCACGTTGAACAGGGTGGCGATCCCGGGCCCGTCGTTGCGGATGTTCCAGTCCCACACCTCCTCGCCCGAGTTGCGGAAGCGCTGCTCGGAGCGGTGCGTGCCGAGCAGGCGCGACACCTGCTCCTTGTCCATGCCGCGCTCGACGCGGGCAAGGTTCTCGGGGGCGAGCGCATCCCACTGGCGCAGCACGATCCCGCCCTGGTCCACCTGCACCATCAGGCAGCTGCGGCCATTGGGCTGGGTGGAGTACTCCAGCGTGCTCGTGCCGTCGTCGTTGCTCCAGCGCCGCGTCGGCGCGCCGCGCGCGGACAAGGCCTCGGCCTCGGTGGTGAAGGGACGTGGCGGCTCGAAGCTGGCGCAACCGGCGAGCAGCCCTGCGAGCAGCATCAGCAGAAACCAGCGCAGAGATTGGCTCCACGCGCCCGGAGACGGGGTATCGAGGGAATCCATCGCGACCTCCCTGTTAGCGCTTGTACTGGGTGTAGCGCCCGGTCCCGGTGACCCGGCCATCGTTGTTGAAGGACACGGTGAAGAAGACCGGGTCGCTCGTACCGTTGGGGCCGTGCGAGATCCGCCACTCCCACACCGTCTCCTGCTTGAGCTGGAAGAACTGGCTGGAGGCGTGCTTGCCGAGCAGGCGGCGCACCTGCTCGCCGTTCATGCCGTTCTGGACCTTGGCGAAGGTCTCCTCGTTGAGCACCTGGTCGATGCGGCGCAGGACCTGGTCGGGCCCGATCGTGATCATGAAGCACTCGATGCCCTGCGGCTGGCGGCTGAACTCCCAGGTCAGCGAGCCATCCTCGTTGCGCCACTCCATGTGCGGCGGACCGAAGCGCTCGCGCACCTCGGCGGAGGTCGACACGCCCGGCTGGAGCTCCTTGACGTTGATGTAGTCGCAGGCGGTGATGCCGATCGCGGACAGCAGGCCGCAAAGCCAGGCGAGGAAGCGCTTCATGTTGGTTCTCCGTTGAGCGGCGCCATGCGCAGCGCGCCGTCGGGGCGCCCCCAGCCACGCACGAGCCCGACCGGGAGCGGATCGACGCCAACAGCATCGACCATGCCGAACCGATTTGCAATCGGGGAAAGGTGACGCTTTGCAATCGCGCGCCGAGGCTGCAAGGATTCGCGGCTGCCGACGCTCCTGCACGAGCCCTGAACGAGGGGTTTTGTAGGAGCGGCGGCAGCCGCGAATGGCCTGCACTGCCAGGGAACCCGCCCGCGATTCGGGCGGACCGGGATCACTTCATGTCGGCGATCGACTCGTAGCCCGTGCCGCTGACCTTGAAGAAGGCGTAGTTGCCCGGCACGTCGCCGGCGGCATCGAACTCGTGGTCGCCGCCGGCGCCCTTGTAGTCGATGTCCTTGCCCTCGGCGATGAGCTGCTTGGCCTTGGCCCACTCGCCGGCCAGGATCGGCTCGCCCGGCGCGCTGGCCACCGCACGCAGCGACTCGGCGAGCTTGGCCTTGTCGCCGCCGGCCTTCTCGATCGCCAGGGCGGCGAGGAAGGCGGCGTCGTACGAGGTGGTGGCGAACACCGCGTCGATGTTCTCGCCCGCAGCCTTGTAAGCCTTGTTGAAGTTGTCGAGCGAGGCCGAGGCCTCGCCCACCGGGGCCGACACGAAGAAGCCGCCGAGGTTGGCCGCGCCGATCGCCTTCACCAGGCCCTCGGACTTCATGCCGTCGGCGCCGACGAAGGTCTTGAAGAAGTTGTTCTCCAGCGACTGGCGCAGGATGCTCAGGCCGGTGCCGTCGCCGTAGTCGAAGATGACCAGGGTATCGGCGCCGCCGCGCGCGAGCGTGGCCAGCTCGGAGCGGTAGGAGGCCTTGCCCTCCTCGTGGCCCGAATAGCCGGCGAGCGTGCCGCCGTTGGCCTCGAACTCGGCCTTGAAGGATTCGGCCAGGCCCTTGCCGTAGTCGTTGTTCAGGTAGGCCACCGCCACCTTGGAGATGCCGCGCGCCTTGAGCGTGCGCGCCAGCGCCCGGCCCTGGTAGTCGTCGGACGGCAGGGTGCGGTAGACGAGGTCCTTGTCCTTGAGCTTGGTGATCTCCGGCGAGGTGCCGGAGGGGGTGATCATCAGCACGCCTGCGGGGATGGTCACCGAGTTCGCCGAGGCCAGCACCGCGCCCGAGCAGGCCGGGCCGACGACGGCCAGCACGCGGTCGATATTGACCGCCTTGGTGGCGACGTCGGTGGCGTTCTGCGGGTTGCAGGCGCTGTCGCCGAGCACGGCCTCGAGCTTGCCGCCCTTGAGGATGCCGCCCTGCTCGTTGACATGTGCCACCGCCAGCTTGGAGGCCGCCGCCATCGGCGGCGCGAGGGCCGCGATCGGGCCCGAGATGGCCGCCATCAGGCCGATCTTGACGTCCTGGGCGTGAGCCGGTGCGGCGACGACCGCGGCACCGAGCATGGCGCCGACCAGACCTGCGATTGCTTTCTTGTTCACCTTGTCACCTCCTGAATGTGCCGAAGCACCTGATGGACGATGCAGGCCCGCCGCGGGCCCGCCACGAAGTTCCGGTTCCGGTCGCGCGCCTCAGCGATGCGGCGGCGAGCCCGCCTGGCGCTCGGGCAGGATGCCCTCGGGGCGGAAGCGCAGCACCAGCTGCAGGGTCAGGCCGATGATGAACACGCGCGCGTACTTGGCCTGCACCGCAATCTCGGTGGGCAGGCGGTCGGTGAGCAGCTCGGACACCGACCAGATGATCCAGATCACCGCCGCGCCGAGGATGGCGCCGCGGTTGTTCCCCGAGCCACCGAGGATCAGCATGATCCAGATCAGGAAGGTGGCGATCATCGGGTCGATCGCCTCGGGCGTGACCGAGCGGTTGAAGTGCACGAACAGCGCCCCCGCCAGCCCCATCAGCGCGGAGCCGAATACGAAGGCCTGCAGTCGGCGCGCCTCGACCTGCTTGCCCATCGCCGCGGCGGCGAGCTCGTTGTCGCGGATCGCGCGCATCATCCGCCCCCACGGCGCCTTCACCTGGCGCTCGACGAGCAGGTAGGCCACCAGCACCAGGGTGGCGACGATCGCCAGGTAGGCGATCTGCGAGGGCATGTAGTCGAGGTCGCCGAAGGGGCGCGGGATGCCGGTGACGCCGCGCACGCCGCCGGTGAGCCAGCCCTCGGTGCGGATGACCAGGCGGATGATCTCGGCGATGCCGATGGTGGCGATGGCGAGGTAGTCGGAGCGAAAGCGCAGGCAGATCTTGCCGATCGGCCACGCGATCGCCGCCGCCGCCACCATCGAGGCCAGCCAGCCCACCACCAGCGGCAGCTCGTAGCCGCCCAGCCGCCCGCTCGCGGGCAGGCTGGTGAGGATGGCCGAGGTGTAGGCGCCGACCGCGAAGAAGCCCGCGATGCCGGCGTTGAAGAGGCCGGTGAAGCCCCACTGGATGTTCAGCCCGAGCGCGAGCAGCGCGTAGATGCCGATCAGGATGGCCATGAAGACCGCGTAGTTGGCGAGTCCGAGCAGATCCATCAGAGCACCTTGCCGTTGAGCAGGCCGCGCGGGCGGACGAGCAGGATCAGCAGCAGCAGCACGAAGGCGGTGGCCGCCTTGTACTGCGCCGGCAGGATGAAGATCGACATCTCCTCGGCGATGCCCACGATCAGGCCGCCGAGCACCGCACCCTCGACCCGACCCACGCCACCGAGGATGGCGGCGGCGAACATCGGCAGCAGCACCTGCCAGCCCATCATCGAGTGCAGCTCGTTGTTGATGCCGAGCATGAAGCCCGAGGCCGCGCACAGCGCGCCCACGATCGCCCAGGTCAGCATGGTGACCTTGCGGTTGTCCACGCCCGACAGCCGTGCCAGGTCTGGGTTGTCCGACATCGCGCGCATCGCCTTGCCCCAGCGCGAGTGGCGCAGGAAGAGCGTCAATCCGATCACGATCAGCACCACCGCGGCCAGCGTGTATAGCTCGCGGTCGCGCAGCAGGATGCCGAAGTAGTCGTCCGGGCGCACGATGCCGGTGGCGTAAGTGCGCGGATCGACGCCGAACACCACCTGCACCACCGCGCGCAGCATCAGCGCGACGCCGAGCGAGGCCATCACGGTCATGATCTTCGGCCGCGCCTTGAGGTAGTCGTAGAACAGCTTGTCGACCACGATCGCCACCACCGCCACCGCCGCCATCGCGACCGGCAGCGCCGCCCACGGGGTGAGGCCGGCGGTGACGAGCGCGAGCGCGATGAAGGCGCCGAGCGTGGCCATGTCGCCATGGGCGAAGTGCGCAAAGCGCAGGATGCCGAACACCAGCGTGATGCCGATCGCACCCACTGCATAGACCGAGCCGAGCACGATGCCCGGCACGAGGTGGAAGTTGATGAACTCCATAAAGCTCATGTGCGCCGGACTCCCTTAGCCGCCGAGGAACATTTCGGCCACCTCGCGATCGGCGAGCAGGGCCTGGCCCGTGCCCTCGTGGCGGTTGGCGCCGGTGGCGAGCACATAGCCGCGGTCGCAGAAGGCGAGCGCCTGCTTGGCGTGCTGCTCGACGAGCAGGATGGAGACACCGGCGTCGCGCACGTCGCGGGTGATCTGGAAGATCTGTTCCATGTACTTGGGCGAGAGGCCGGCGGTGGGTTCGTCGAGCAGCAGCAGCTTGGGATCGAGCATCAGCGCGCGCCCCATCGCCACCATCTGGCGCTGGCCACCGGAGAGGTCGCCGGCGAGGTTGCGGCGCTTGGCCTTGAGGTCGGGAAAGAGCCCGTAGATGCGGTCGTAGGCGGCGGAGAGGTCGCCGCGGCGCAGGAAGGCGCCCATCTCGAAGTTCTCGTGCACCGTCATCTCGCGGAACACGTTGTCCACCTGCGGCACGTAGCAGATGCCGCGCTGCACGATGCGGTCGGGCGCCCAGCCGGTGATGTCCTCGCCGTCGAACACGATGTGGCCGCCGCGGACGGTGAGCAGGCCGAACACGGCCTTCATCGCGGTGGACTTGCCGGCGCCGTTGGGGCCGACGATGACCACGATCTCGCGCTCGCCGACCGTCATCGACACCCCGTGCAGGATATCGGCGTCGCCGTAGCCGCCGCGCACGGCCTTCATGTCGAGCAGCGCCATCACAGGTCCTCCCGGTGCAGCTCCTGCTCGCGCAGGTCCTCGACCCTGGGGTCGTGCTCGGCGGCCTCGCGCTCGACCGCGGTCGGCGTCTCGCCGAGGTAGGCCTCGAGCACGCGGGAATCCGAGCGCACGGTGTGGAAGTCGCCCTGGATCAGCACCTTGCCCTCGGCCATGCACACCACCGGCGCGCACAGTTTCTCGATCATCTCCATGTCGTGCTCGATGAGGATGAAGGTGTAGCCGCGCTCGCGGTTGAGGATGAGGATCTTTTCTTCGAGCTTGCGCAGCAGGGTACGGTTGACGCCGGCCGCCGGCTCATCGAGCAGCACCAGCTTCGCCTCGGTCATCATCGTGCGGCCGAGCTCGAGCAGCTTCTTCTGCCCGCCGGAAAGATTACCCGCGCGCTCGTCGGCGACGTGGGTGAGTTCCAGGAAGGCGAGCGTGTCGTCGGCCTTCTGCCGCACGGCGTCCTCGGCGGCACGCACCTTGCCGGCGGCGAACCAGTTGGCAAAGAGGTTTTCGCCCGGCTGGCGGGGCGGCACCATCATCAGGTTCTCGCGCGCGGTGAGGTTGTGGAACTCGTGCGGGATCTGGAAGGTGCGCACCAGGCCCTTGTGGAAGCGCGCGTCGGTCGGCAGCGTGGTGATGTCCTCGCCGAGAAAGCGGATCGTCCCCAGGGTCGGCTGCAGGGCACCGGCGACGAGGTTGAAGAGCGTGGTCTTGCCCGCGCCGTTGGGGCCGATCAGGCCGAGGATCTCGCCCTTGCCCACCCGCAGGGTGCAGCCGTCCACGGCACGGAAGCCGCCGAAGGCTTTGACCAGGCCATCCACTTCGAGCATAGCGATGCGATTCCTTGCGGCGAGAGGAGCGGGACGGGGCCGGGGCGCCGGCACGCGAACACGACTACCCGAACCGGGCAGCCCACGAGTGGGGATTCTAGAACGAGGCGTGACCTTAGCCGAAGGCGTCCACGACAAAAATAGGGGCCAACCACTACGGCCGCGACGCGATCGGACTAGATCGTCTCCCCGCCGCCCCCGCGCAGGCCCAGCCGCCGCCACGCCACCCAGGCGCACAGGCCGAGCGCGGCGAACATCCCCATCCCCGAGGCCAGCCCGAGCGGACTGGACCACAGCACCGGCGCCACCAGCGCCGAACTGGCGGCATTGAGGCCGATCTGCAGGAAGCTCTGGCAGCTCGACGCCATGCCGCGGCGCTCCGGGAAGATCTCCAGCCCGAGCAGGCTCATGCTCGGCATCGCCACCGCCATGCCACAGCTGAACAGGCCGATCGGCAGCACCGAGACCGGCACCCCGGGGACGAGCAGCCCGGACACCGCGGCGTTGACGACCACCGCCGCGAACATCAGCGTGAAGCCGGCGCCCACCGTGCGCACCGACGACCAGCGCCCGGCCATGCGCTCGGAGAGCACGGAGCCGATCATCATCCCGCCCACCGCCGGGCCGAACAGCCACACGAAGCCGCCGCTGCCGAGGCCCAGATGCTCGAGGATGAAGACCGGGGCCGACAGCACGTAGAGGAAGAAGCCGTTGAAGTTCAGCGCCACCCCGAGCGCCAGCAGCATGAAGGCCGGGTGGCGGAAGATCGCCAGGTAGGCGCGCAGCAGCGGCAGCGGATGCAGCGGCTGGCGGTCCTCCTCGGCGAGCGTCTCGGGCAGGAAGCGCCAGGTCACCCACGCGAGCACGAGGCCGAACAGGGTCAGGAAGAAGAAGATCGACCGCCAGCCCGCGAGCGCGAGCAGGCCCGCCCCCACCAGGGGCGCCAGCGCCGGCGCGAGCCCGAAGATCAGCATCACCCGCGACATCAGGCGCTGTGCCTGCGGCCCCTCGTGCAGGTCGCGCACCACCGCGCGCCCGACCACGATGCCCGCGCCACCGCTCAGGCCCTGCAGCGCGCGCCCGCACCACAGCCACTCGATGCTCGGCGCCAGCGCGCACACCAGCGAGGCGAGCGCGAACACCACGGTCAGCGCGATCAACACGCGGCGGCGACCGAAGCGGTCGGCGAGCGCGCCGTGCCACAAGACCATGGCCGCGAGCGCCACCATGTAGATCGTCAGGGTTTGCTGCACCTCCAGCTGGCTGGCACCGAGCGCCACCCCGATCGCCGGGAAGGCGGGCAGGTAGGCGTCGATCGCGAACGGGCCGATCGAGGACAGCGCCGCCAGCAGCGAAGCGAGGCGGGCATGGGTGAGCGGTCGGGTCATGTGCGCCTTGAGGCGGATTCTTGATGTTGTTGTCCGGCGCCGGAGACGCCGGGCGCGCCGCTTCGTTCAGCGCGAGTCGAGGCTGCGCCGGTACTGGATGGCCTCGGCCACCTGGGCGGCCCCCGGGCGCTCCGCGCCGGCGAGGTCGGCTAGCGTGCGCGCGACGCGCAGGACACGATGATACGCCCGCGCCGACAGGCCGAGCCGCTGCATCGCCTGGCGCAGCAGGACCTCGCCGCCCGGATCGGGGCGACAGTGGCGCTCCACCTCGCCGGCCGGCAGGCG
>NZ_AMXF01000097.1 GCF_000310225.1 Thauera phenylacetica B4P | reverse complement strand
CAGGCGCGCGCGGCGGTGGACGACGCGCGCGCGCGCGTGGCGGCGGCGGTCGGCGCGCACGCGACCGAGGTGATCTTCACCAGCGGCGGCTCGGAGGCCAACAACCTCTTCCTCAAGGGCGCCGCGCCCAACCTCAAGCCGGGCGTGGTCGCGGTGAGCGCGATCGAGCATCCCTGCGTGCGCGAGCCGGCCCGCCAGCTGCGGCGCGCGGGCTGGACGCTGCGCGAGATCGCGGTGGATGCCGAGGGGCGGATCGACCCCGCCGACTGGGCCGCGGTGCTCGATTCCCGCCCCGGCCTGGTGTCGGTGATGCTGGCCAACAACGAGACCGGCGTGCTGCAGGACGTGGCCGCGCTGGCGCGCGCGGCGCGCGCTGCCGGCGCGTGGTTCCACACCGACGCGGTGCAGGCGCTGGGCAAGGTCGCGGTGGACTTTCGTGCGCTCGGCGTGCATGCGATGACGCTGTCCGCGCACAAGCTCGGCGGGCCGCTCGGCGCCGGCGCGCTGGTGGTGGACAAGCGCGTCGAGCTCGCGCCGCTGATCGCCGGTGGCGGGCAGGAGCGCGGGCTGCGCTCGGGCACCGAGAACGTCGCCGCGATCGTCGGCTTCGGCGTGGCCTGCGAGCGCGCGGCGGCGCGGCGCGAAGCCGAGGCCGCACGCCTGGCCACACTGCGCGACGAGCTTTGCGCTGCGCTCGCCGGGCGCGGCGCGCGGATCTTCTCGGTGGCTGCCCCGCGCCTGCCGAATACCGTATTCTTCGCCGTCGAGGACATCGACGGCGAGACCCTGGTCGGCCGCCTGGACCGTTCCGGCTTCGCCTGTGCGAGCGGCTCGGCGTGCTCGAGCGCGAACCCCGAGCCGTCCCACACCCTGCTGGCGATGGGCGTGGAACCCGGGCTGGCGCGCGCCGCGGTGCGCGTGAGCCTCGGCCGCGACACGCGCGCGGACGACGTGCGCAGCTTCATCGAAACCTTCGTCCGGGTCACGGACGAGCTCAAGAACCTGGCCTCGATCGGGGCCTGAACCGGCCAAGCTGGCCATCCACCGAACTCGCTAACGAAGAAAGTGCGGAGAGACACAATGCTGAAGTTCCCCATCTACCTCGACTACTCGGCGACGACCCCGGTCGATCCGCGTGTGGCGGCCAAGATGATCCCCTGGCTGACCGAGCACTTCGGCAACCCGGCCAGCCGCTCGCACGCCTACGGCTGGGAAGCCGAGAAGGCCGTCGAGGATGCGCGCGAAGAGGTCGCCGCGCTCGTCAATGCCGACGCGAAGGAGATCATCTGGACCTCGGGCGCGACCGAATCGAACAACCTCGCCATCAAGGGCGCGGCGCATTTCTACCAGGGCAAGGGCAAGCACATCATCACGGTGAAGACCGAGCACAAGGCCGTGCTCGACACGGTGCGCGAGCTCGAGCGCGAGGGCTTCGAGGCGACCTACCTCGACGTTCAGGAGAACGGCCTGATCGACCTCGAGGTGCTGAAGTCGGCGATCCGCCCCGACACCATCGTGGTGTCGGTGATGTTCGTGAACAACGAGATCGGCGTGGTCCAGCCGATCGCCGAGATCGGCGAGCTCTGCCGCGAGAAGGGCGTGGTCTTCCACGTCGACGCCGCACAGGCCACCGGCAAGGTCGAGATCGACCTCGACAAGCTCAAGGTCGACCTGATGAGCTTCTGTGCGCACAAGACCTACGGCCCCAAGGGCATCGGCGCGCTCTACGTGCGCCGCAAGCCGCGCGTCCGCCTGGAGGCGCAGATGCACGGCGGCGGCCATGAGCGCGGCCTGCGCTCGGGCACGCTGGCCACCCACCAGATCGTCGGCATGGGCGAGTCCTTCCGTCTCGCCCGCGAGGAGATGGCCGCGGAGAACGTCCGCGTCGGCAAGCTGCGCGACCGCCTGCTCGCCGGCCTCACCGACCTCGAGGCCACCTACGTGAACGGCGACCTCGAGCAGCGCGTGCCGCACAACCTCAACATCTCCTTCGCCTACGTCGAGGGCGAGTCGCTGATCATGGCGGTCAAGGACATCGCGGTGTCCTCGGGTTCGGCCTGCACTTCCGCCAGCCTCGAGCCGTCCTACGTGCTGCGCGCGCTCGGCCGCAACGATGAGCTCGCGCACAGCTCGATTCGCTTCACCATCGGGCGCTTCACCACCGAGGAAGAGGTCGAATATACGATCAAGCTCCTGCACGACAAGATCGGCAAGCTGCGCGAGCTGTCGCCGCTGTGGGAGATGTACAAGGATGGCGTCGATCTCGACGCGGTTCAGTGGGCTGCCCACTGAACTTTAGTGCAGAAGATGATGTAAATTGCAGGTGAACGAATTCACCGCCCCAGCAGGAGAAAAACATGGCATACAGCGAAAAGGTCCTCGACCACTACGAAAACCCCCGCAACGTCGGCTCCTTCGGCAAGGAAGAAGAAGGCGTGGCCACCGGCATGGTCGGCGCGCCCGCCTGCGGCGACGTCATGAAGCTGCAGATCAAGGTCGGCAAGGACGGCGTGATCGAGGACGCGAAGTTCAAGACCTACGGCTGCGGCTCGGCGATCGCGTCGAGCTCGCTGGTCACCGAGTGGGTCAAGGGCAAGACCCTCGACCAGGCGCTCGACATCAAGAACACGCAGATCGCCGAGGAGCTCGCGCTGCCGCCGGTGAAGATCCACTGCTCGATCCTCGCCGAAGATGCGATCAAGGCCGCCGTGGCGGACTATAAAAAGAAGCATGAGGCCTGAGCGGCCTTCGTCGAAGAGGAGGAAACATGCCTGTCACGCTTTCTGAATCGGCTGCGCGCCACGTTTCGAACTTCATCGCCAAGCGCGGCAAGGGCTTCGGCATCCGCCTCGGCGTGAAGACCTCGGGCTGTTCGGGCATGGCCTACAAGCTCGAGTTCGTCGACCAGACGGAGGACGAGGACGAGGTCTTCGAGAGCCACGGTGTCAAGGTCGTCATCGACCCCAAGAGCCTGGCCTATCTCGATGGCACCGAGCTCGACTTCGTCAAGGAGGGACTCAACGAGGGCTTCAAGTTCAACAACCCGAACGTCAAGGACCAGTGCGGGTGCGGCGAGAGCTTCAACGTCTGAGCCGCGCCCGATGAGCATCGACCTGACGCAGGACTACTTCGCCCTCTTCGGTCTGCCGCGCCGCTATGCGCTCGACGAAGGCGCGCTCGAAGCCGCCTGGCACGAGCTGCAGGGGCGTGTGCATCCCGACCGCCACGCCCACCTGTCCGACTTCGAGAAGCGGCGCTCGATGCAGTGGGCGACGCGGGTCAACGAGGGCTTTCGCGTGCTGCGCAAGCCGCTCGCGCGTGCCCAGTACCTGCTCGAGCTTGCCGGGGTCGATGCCGCGCTCGAGACCAACACCGCGATGTCCGCCGAGTTCCTCATGGAGCAGATGGAGTGGCGCGAGGCGGTGGAGGAGGCGCGCGAGGCCGCCGAGGTCTCCGAGCTCGAGGACCTGCACCGGCGTCTGCTCGGGCATGCCCGCGAGGTACGCGGGCATCTCGCCGCGCAACTGGACGAGCACCAGGACTACGAAGCCGCGGCCGACACCGTGCGTCGGCTGATGTTCATCGACAAGCTACAGCAGGAAATCGACGAAGCGCTGCTCGCGCTCGAAAACTAGAACGCTAAAAAGGCACGGAACAGCACCGATGGCTCTGTTGCAAATCACCGAACCCGGCATGTCCACCGAGCCGCACAAGCATCGGCTCGCCGTCGGCATCGACCTCGGCACCACCAATTCGCTCGTCGCCACCGTGCGCAACGGCATCGCGATCTGCCTGCCCGACGAGGCCGGCCGCACCATGCTGCCCTCGGCGGTGCGCTACCAGGCCGACGGCAGCATCGACGTCGGCCTCGTTGCGCTGCGGGCGCAGGCGGTGGATCCGCGCAACACCATCGTGTCGGTCAAGCGCTTCATGGGGCGCGGGCTCAAGGACGTGGCCCACATCGAGGCCATGCCCTACGACTTCGAGGACAGCCCCGGCATGGTGCGGCTGCGCACGGTGCAGGGCGTCAAGAGCCCGGTGGAGGTGTCCGCCGAGATCCTGCGCCGCCTGCGCGTGCGCGCCGAGGGCAGCCTGGGCGGCGCGCTGGTCGGGGCGGTGATCACCGTGCCGGCCTACTTCGACGACGCCCAGCGCCAGGCCACCAAGGACGCCGCCCGCCTCGCCGGGCTCGACGTGCTGCGCCTGCTCAACGAGCCGACCGCCGCGGCGGTCGCCTACGGCCTCGACAACGCGGCCGAGGGCGTCTATGCGGTGTACGACCTCGGCGGCGGCACCTTCGACCTCTCCATCCTCAAGCTCTCGCGCGGCGTGTTCGAGGTGCTGTCGACCAACGGCGACGCTGCGCTCGGCGGCGACGACTTCGATCATCGCCTGTTCTGCTGGATCCTTGACCGCGCCAAGATCTCGCCGCCCTCGCTGGAAGACGCGCGCCGCCTGCAGATGAAGGCGCGCGAGGCCAAGGAGCTGCTGACGAGCTGCGACGAGGCGCCGGTGCATGTGCGCCTGGCCTCGGGCGAAGAGGTCGACCTCGTGGTGACTCGCGAGGAGTTCGCCGAGATGACCACGCACCTGGTGCAGAAGACGCTCGCCCCGGTGCGCAAGGCCTTGCGCGACGCCGGCCTCGCGCCGGACGAGATCAAGGGCGTGGTGATGGTCGGCGGTGCGACCCGCATGCCGCACATCCAGCGCGCGGTCGCGAACTACTTCGGCCAGGAGCCGCTGACCAACCTCGACCCCGACAAGGTCGTCGCGCTCGGCGCGGCGATGCAGGCCAACGTGCTCGCCGGCAACCGCGCCGACCAGGACGACTGGCTGCTGCTCGACGTGATCCCGCTCTCGCTCGGCCTCGAGACCATGGGCGGGCTCGTCGAGAAGGTCGTGCCGCGCAACTCCACGCTGCCGATCGCGCGCGCGCAGGAGTTCACCACCTTCAAGGACGGCCAGACTGCGATGGCCTTCCACGTCGTGCAGGGCGAGCGCGAGCTCGTCTCCGACTGCCGCTCGCTGGCGCGCTTCGAGCTGCGCGGCATCCCCCCCATGGTGGCGGGCGCGGCGCGCATCCGCGTAGCCTTCCAGGTCGATGCCGACGGGCTGCTGTCGGTGTCGGCGCGCGAGATGTCCTCGGGCGTCGAGGCCAGCGTGCTGGTCAAGCCCTCGTACGGGCTGTCGGACGACGAGATCGCCGAGATGCTGCGCTCGGGCGTGGATCACGCCGGCGACGACATGGCCGCGCGCGCGCTGCGCGAGCAGCAGGTCGAGGCCGACCGCGTCGTCGAGGCCACCGAGCAGGCGCTCGCCCACGACGGCCACCTGCTCTCCTCCACCGAATCCGCCGAGATCCGCAGCGTGATCGCGCGCGTGCGCGAGCTGCGCGCGGGCACCGACAACCGCGCCATCAAGGCCGGTATCGACGCGCTCGCGCGCGCCACCGACACCTTCGCTGCGCGCCGCATGGACAACAGCATCCGCAGCGCGCTGGCCGGCCACAAGGTCGACGAACTCCCCATCTGAAATCCGCCCCATGACCCAGATCATCGTCCTGCCCCACGTCGAACTCTGCCCGGACGGCAGCGTCCTCGAGGCTGCCCCCGGCACCACCCTCTGCGACGCCTTGCTCGAGCACGGCATCGACATCGAGCACGCCTGCGAGAAGTCCTGTGCGTGCACCACCTGCCACGTCATCGTGCGCGAGGGCTTCTCCTCGCTGAACACCGCCGAGGACGAGGAGGAGGACCTGCTCGATAAGGCCTGGGGCCTGGAGCCGCAGTCGCGCCTGTCCTGCCAGGCGGTGGTCGCCGCGACCCCGCTGGTGGTCGAGATCCCGCGCTACACCATCAACATGGCTCGCGAAGGAAAGCACTGACATGAAGTGGACCGAGGTTCAGGAGATCGCCATCCAGCTCTCCGACGCGCATCCCGATGTGGACCCGACGCGGGTGAATTTCGTCGACCTGATGAACTGGGTGATGGCGCTGCCCGACTTCGACGACGACCCCAAGCGCTGCGGCGAACGCATCCTCGAAGGCATCCAGCAGGCCTGGATCGACGAGGTCGCCTGAAACCCGGGTCTGCATCAAAGAACCCGTCGCGCCTCGGCCCCCGTACATGAGGCGGGCCGCTTTCGCTGCAATGTAGGAGCGGTGGCAGCCGCGAACGCGGCCGTCGGGTATCCGCCGCGCGCCGCCATTTCCACCGCCCTGTTCGCGCCTTCCGGCGCTCCTACAGGAACCACCGCGCCTCCGGCCCCTGTAGGAGCTGCGGCAGCTGCGAACCCGGCGGTCCGGCAAATGACGCGCGCGCAGCACTCCACCGCCGCCTTCGCGCCTGCCGGCGCTCCTACGGGAACCACCGCGCCTTGGCCCCCTGTAGCTGCGGCAGCTGCGAACCCGGCGGTCCGGCAAATGACGCGCGCGCAGCACTCCACCGCCGCCTTCGCGCCTGCCGGCGCTCCTACGGGAACCACCGCGCCTTGGCCCCCCTGTAGGAGCGCCGGCAGGCGCGAAAACGGCGGCTCAATATGCGCCGCGCGCGACCGTCTCGGTGGTCTCGTTGAGCTCCAGCCAGTAGTGCCCGATCAGGCCGATCGCGCGCTCGAAGCGGTCGAAATCCACCGGCTTGCGGATGTAGCTGTTGGCGCCGAGGCGATAGGCCTGGGCGAGGTCGAGCGGTTCGCGCGAGGTGGTCAGCACGACCACCGGAAGCAGCGCGGTGCGCTGGTCGGCGCGGATGCGGCGCAGCACCTCCAGCCCGTCGATGCGCGGCAACTTGAGGTCGAGCAGCACCACGGCGGGTAGCGGTGGCAGCGGCTGCCCTACGCGGCCTCCGGTCGAGAACAGGTACTCCACCGCCTCCACGCCGTCGTGCGCCACCACCACCGGACTGGTGATGCGGTTGCGCGACAGCGCGTGCAGCGTCAGCGCCTCGTCGTCGGGGTTGTCCTCGACCAGCAGGATCGGTCTCTCGCTTGCCATGTGCCTGTCTGAATGGAGCGGTCTGCGCGGCGATCGGCTTAGAGGTCCTCGCGCCGTAGCAGGAACACCATGTCGTCGCCACCACGGGTGGACAACCACTGGAAGGGCAGGTCGGGGAACGCGGCCTCGACGATCTCGCGATTATGCCCGATCTCTACCGCCAGGATGCCGCCGGGGTTGAGGTGCTCGGCAGCCTCCGCCAGCAGGCGGCGCACCACGTCGAGCCCGTCCTCGCCCGAGGCGAGCGCCATCTGCGGCTCGTGCAGGTATTCCGGCGGCAGGGCGTCCATGGCCTCGGCGGTGACGTAGGGAGGATTGCTCAGGATCAGGTCGAAGCGGCGGCCTTCGAGTGCCTCGAAGACGTCGCCATGCACCAGTTCGATGCGATCCTCGAGGCCGTAGTCGGCGACGTTGATGCGCGCGACCTCGAGTGCGTCCTCGGACAGATCGACCGCGCACACCTCGGCGTTGGAGAAGACGTGCGCCATCAGGATCGCGAGGCAGCCCGAGCCGGTGCACAGGTCGAGCACGCTGGCCACCGCCTCCGGATCGTCCACCCAGGGCGCGAAGCCGTCCTCGAGCAGCTCGGCGAAGAAGGAGCGCGGCACGATCACGCGCGGGTCGACGGTGAAGCGGAAGTCGCCCAGCCAGGCCTCGCCGAGGATGTAGGCGGTGGGGATGCGCTCGTCGACCCGCTGCTCGATCGCTTCCAGCAAGGCGATGCGCTCTTCCGAGGGGATGCAGGCGTCCATGAAGGGCTCGAGGCGGTCGAGCGGCAGCGCGAGGCTGCCCAGGATGAGCCAGACGGCTTCGTCGAAGCTGTCGTGCACGCCGTGCCCGCAGAACACGCCAGCGCGGTTGAAGCGGGTGACGGCGTAGCGCAGCCAGTCGCGCACGGTGACGAGCTCGGCGAGCGGGCCGTGCTCGTGTTCGTGCTCGTGATCCGGGTTCTGGTCGAGGTCGTGGTCGGGGGCGTCGTCGTGATGGGTTTCAGGCATGGAGGGCTCGTTTCGTGGTTGGGAGCGTGCGAACCGCGTCGCGGTCGCGTCAGGCGTGGTGCCGATCGTAGCAGCGTCTGCGCAGCCGGTCGCGACGGTTTATGCGGGAGCGCCGGCAGGCGCTGAGGCGGCGGGGGCGTCCGGGACGCGCGTCCGTTGCCGGACCGCTGGGTTCGCAGCTGCCGCAGCTCCTACAGGGGGTCCGGAACGCGTGGCGGTTTGTGTAGGAGCGCCGGCAGGCGCGAAGGCGGCGGCGGGGATCGTGACGGGCTGCATTTGTTTGAACGCCGTGTTCGCGGCTGCCGCCGCTCCTACAGGGGGCTGGAGGTGCGATGGTTGCTGTAGGAGCGCCGGCAGGCGCGAAGGCGGCGGTGGAGGTCGTGACGAGCTGCACTTGTCTGAACGCCTGGTTCGCGGCTGCCGCCGCTCCTACAGGGGGCCAGGGGCGAGGAGGGCGGTCAGGGTGCGCTCGTACACCACCGACAAGGGCTCGATCGCGTCGGTCGCGATGTGCTCGTCGATCTTGTGGATGGACGCGTTGACCGGGCCGAACTCGACCACCTCGGCGCAGATCTCGGCGATGAAGCGGCCGTCGGAGGTGCCGCCGGTCGTCGACAGCTCGGTCTCGACCCCGAGCGTGTCGCGGATCGCGGCCGCCAAGGCGCCGACCAGCTTGCCGCGGCCGGTGATGAAGGGCTTTCCCGACAGGTGCCAGTCGATCTCGTAGTCGAGACCGTGGCGGTCGAGCACCTCGCAGGTGCGGCGCTTGAGCTCGTCCGCGCTCGACACCGAGCCGAAGCGGAAGTTGAACATCACCTCGCACACGCCCGGGATCACGTTGTTGGCGCCGGTGCCGGCGTGGATGTTCGACACCTGCCAGGTGGTGGGCGGGAAGAACTCGTTGCCCTGGTCCCACTCGATCGCCGCGAGCTCGGCGAGTGCCGGCGCGAAGAGGTGGATCGGGTTGCGTGCGAGCTGCGGGTAGGCGACATGGCCCTGCTGGCCCTTGACCCGCATCGTGCCCGACAGGGAGCCGCGGCGCCCGTTCTTGATCATGTCGCCGAGCGTCTTCACCGAGGTGGGCTCGCCCACCACGCAGTAGTCGAGGCGCTCGCCGCGCGCCGCCATCGCCTCGACGACCTTGACCGTGCCGTGGGTGGCGATGCCTTCCTCGTCGGAGGTCAGCAGCAGCGCGATGCTGCCGGCGTGGTCGGGGTGGGCGGCGACGAAGTGTTCGATGGCGGTGATGAAGGCGGCGAGCGAGGTCTTCATGTCGGCCGCGCCGCGGCCGTAGAGCACGCCGTCTCGGATCGTCGGTGCGAAGGGCAGCGAGGACCACGCGGCGTCCGGCCCGGGTGGCACGACGTCGGTGTGGCCGGCGAAGCACAGCACGGGGGCCGAGTCGCCGCGCCGCGCCCACAGGTTGCACACGCCGCCGCTGTCGATGCGCTCGATGCGGAAGCCGAGCGGGGCGAGGCGGGAGGCGAGGAGTTCGAGGCAGCCGGCGTCCTCCGGGGTAACGGAGGGGCGGGCGATGAGCTCGCAGGCGAGCGCGAGGGTGGGGGTGCTGGAGAGGCTGGTCTGCATGGGGGAGGGCGGCCGCGGGGGCGCCTAGTTGTTGTTGAGGTCCAGGGTGAACTCCTGGAAGGAGGCACCGTCGGTGTTGGTGGCCTCGAAACCGGTGATCGAGGTGGTGCCGTTGACCGTGAGCATCGGGTCGCTCTGCATCTGCGCGTTGTTGATCAGCCAGTGCAGGTTGCTCGGCGAATCGGCGTTGGCGAGCGCCTCGTCGAGGGTGATGATGTTCTCATGGTGGAGCCGGTAGAGCGCCTGCTCGAAGGTCTGCGAGCCCTGGGCGAGCGACTGCTCCATCGCCTCCTTGATCGCGTTGAGCTCGCCGCGCTCGACCAGTTCGGCGATGTGGCGGGTGTTCATGAGGATCTCGACCGCCGGGATGCGCTTGCCGTCGGGCTTGCGCACCAGGCGCTGGGAGATCACGCAGCGCAGCGCCACCGCGAGGTCGAGGTAGAGCAGCTGGCGGTTTTCCAGCGGGAAGAAGTTAACGATGCGATTGAGCGCGTGGTAGGCGTTGTTGGCGTGCAGCGTCGCCAGGCACAGGTGGCCGGTCTGCGAGTAGGAGATCGCCGCCTGCATGGTCTCGCGGTCGCGGATCTCGCCGATCAGGATGCAGTCGGGCGCCTGGCGCATCGCGTTGCGCAGGGCCTCGCTCCAGCTCAGGGTGTCGATGCCCACCTCGCGCTGGTTCACCACCGACTTGCGGTGCTTGAAGAGGTACTCGATCGGGTCCTCGATGGTGAGGATGTGACCGCTGCGGTTGCGGTTGCGGTGATCGATCATGGCTGCGAGCGTGGTCGACTTGCCCGAGCCGGTCGCGCCCACCACCAGCACCAGGCCGCGCTTCTCTAGGACGATGTCGTCGAGCACCGGCGGCAGGCCGAGCGCGCCGATGCTCGGGATGTCGCTCTGGATGTAGCGCACGACGACGGCCATCGAGTTGCGCTGCCAGAACACGTTGACGCGGAAGTTGCCGAGGTCTCGCCGGCCGAAGGACAGGTTGAGCTCGCGTTCGCGGTCGAGCACCGACTGCTGGGCCGGGGTGATCGCCTCGTGCAGCATGCGCTGGATCATCAGCGGGTCCATGACCTGCTGGTTGATCGGCATGGTGTGGCCCTGGATCTTGATGTGGATCGGGGTGCCGGCGGTGATGAAGATGTCCGAGGCCTTCTTCTCGGCCATCAACTGGAAGAGGTTGTCGAAGATCACGGCGTCGGACTCCTGTCGTCACCAAAAAATGCTGCTTACGCGCAGCGTAACCGCACGCTTATAGCAGACGCTGCTACGTCCGCATCGTCGCGACGCCCGCCTGTAGGAGCGCCGGCAGGCGCGAGGACCGGCGCGGACCGCCGCGAAGCGTGTGCCCGAGGCGGCGGCGGGTGGTGCAAGGCCGGATTCGCGCCTGCCGGCGCTCCTGCAGGGCGCTGGCGGTTCGATGTTCGCGCCTGCCGGCGCTCCTACAGGGGCGTCGGTGGTTCGATGTTCGCGCCTGCCGGCGCTCCTACAGGGCGTCTGCGGTTCGATGTTCGCGCCTGCCGGCGCTCCTACAGGGCGCGTGGCGGTTCGATGCTTGCGGCTGCGGGCGCTCCTACGGGGGGCGATGCGCGAGGGTTCATGTAGGAGCGCCGGCAGGCGCGAATTCTGCCAGCCCGCTCAGGCGCCGCGCAGCAGCTCGTTGATGCCGGTCTTGGCGCGCGTCTGCGCATCGACCCGCTTCACGATCACCGCGCAGTACAGGCTGTACTTGCCGCAGGCCGAGGGCAGGCTGCCCGGCACCACCACCGCGCCGGAGGGCACGCGGCCGTAGGTGACCTCGCCGGTCTCGCGGTCGTAGATCTTGGTGCTCATGCCGATGTACACGCCCATCGACAGCACGGCGTTCTCCTCGATGATCACGCCTTCCACGACCTCGGAGCGCGCGCCGACGAAGACGTTGTCCTCGATGATGACCGGGCCGGCCTGAACCGGCTCGAGCACGCCGCCGATACCGACGCCGCCCGACAGGTGCACGTTCTTGCCGATCTGCGCGCAGGAACCGACCGTGGCCCAGGTGTCGACCATCGTGCCTTCATCGACATAGGCGCCGATGTTCACGTAGGACGGCATCAGCACCACGTTCCTGCCGATGAAGCTGCCCTTGCGCGCCACCGCCGGCGGCACCACGCGGAAGCCGCCTTCGCGGAACTGCTCGGGGGTGTAGTCGCCGAACTTGGTCGCCACCTTGTCGAAGAAGTTGAGCCCGCCGGCCTGCACCACCTCGTTGTCGCGCAGGCGGAAGGAGACCAGCACGGCCTTCTTGATCCACTGGTTGACCACCCACTGGCCGTCCTTCTTCTCGGCCACGCGCAGCGTGCCGGCGTCCAGGCCGGCGATGACCTCTTCCACCGCGTTGCGGATTTCGGCGGGGGCGGAGGCGGGCGACAGGCTGGCGCGGTTCTCGAAGGCGGTGTCGATGATCGATTGCAGAGCGTGCATGTAGGGATTCTCTCTCAGAGGGTTTTGCAGAAATCGATGATGCGCCCGGCGGCCTCGACACACTCGTGCGTGTCGGCCACCAGCGCGATGCGGACGAAACCGGCGCCCGGGTTGACGCCGTTGGCTTCGCGGGCCAGGTAGCTGCCCGGCAGGACCGTCACATTATATTCAGCCTGCAGACGGCGGGCGAACTCGGTGTCCGGGATCGGCGTGCGCACCCAGTAGTAGAAGCCGGCGTCGGGCAGCGATACCGGCAGCCAGGGCTGCAGCATGGGCGTGATGCGGGCGAACTTGTCGCGGTAGAGGCGGCGGTTCTCCTCGACGTGCTCCTCGTCGTTCCAGGCCACCACCGAGGCCGCCTGCACCGCCGGGTTGAGCGCGCAGCCGTGGTAGGTGCGGTAGAGCAGGAAATCCTTCAGGATCCTCGCGTCGCCGGCGACGAAGCCCGAGCGCATGCCGGGCACGTTCGAGCGCTTGGACAGGCTGGAGAACATCACCACGTTGCGGAAGTCCGTACGCCCCAGGCGCCAGGCCGCCTCCAGGCCGCCGATCGGCTTGTCGGCGTCGTCGAAGTAGATCTCGGAATAGCACTCGTCGGCGGCGATCACGAAGCCGTAGCGGTCGGAGAGCTCGAACAGCGTCTTCCACTCGTCGAGCTTCAACAGGCGGCCGGTGGGGTTGCCCGGCGAGCACACATACACGAGCTGCACGTCGCGCCAGGTGGCCTCGTCGATGCTGCCGAAGTCCGAGCCGAAGTCGTTCTCGGGCAGGTTGTTGATGAAGATCGGCTCGGCGTTGGCGAGCAGGGCCGCGCCCTCGTAGATCTGGTAGAACGGGTTCGGGCACAGCACCTTGGCGCCGGGCTTGCTGCCATCGACCACGCACTGCGCGAAGGCGAACAGCGCCTCGCGGGTGCCCGCGACCGGGATCACCTGGCTGGCCGGGTCGATCTTCGGCAGGCCGTAGCGGCGCTCGAGCCAGTGCGCGATCGCGCCGCGCAGCGCGTCGCTGCCGAGCGTGGCCGGGTAGCTCGACAGGCCGCCGAGGTTGTCGGCCAGGGTCTGGCGGATGAAACCCGGGGTCGGATGCTGCGGTTCGCCGATCGACAGCCGGATCGGCTTGAGATGCGCGGGCGGCTCGACGTCGGCGAAGAGGGCGCGCAGCTTTTCGAAGGGATAGCTCTGCAGGCGGGCGAGGTTCGGATTCACGGGTACGCGGGCTCCTTGGCCGGCAATGGACGCGGGCGCAGAGTATACCTGCGTACGGCGGCGGCGCCCGCTGGAAGGCCGCGAGGCGTGGGCGGCCAAGGGATCGCGCGACGCGGCGCCCTTGCCTGACCGCGCCACGTAAGGTTTCGATGCGAGGCCGACGCGCGGGATGCCTTCGGCGCGGTGGTATGATGCCGGCCGCAAATGCGGGGTGCGGTGGGGTGGATCGCCGGCCTGCACGTCCCGCTGTCTTCCCTCTGCCCGCTGTGCGTCTCTCCAAGCTCAAACTCGCCGGTTTCAAGACCTTCGTCGATCCCACCACCGTGCTCACCCCCGGCAATCTCGTCGGCGTGGTTGGGCCCAACGGCTGCGGCAAGTCGAACATCATCGACGCCGTGCGCTGGGTGCTGGGCGAGACGCGCGCGTCCGCGCTGCGCGGCGAGTCCATGCAGGACGTGATCTTCAACGGCTCGACCACGCGCAAGGCGGTGTCGCGCGCGAGCGTGGAGCTGGTCTTCGACAACGCCGAGGGCCGGGCCGCCGGGCAGTGGTCGCGCTATGCGGAGATCTCGGTCAAGCGCGTGCTCGACCGCTCGGGCGAGTCGACCTACTACATCAACAACGTGCACGTCCGCCGCAAGGACGTGATCGATCTCTTCCTCGGCACCGGCCTGGGCCCGCGCGCCTACGCGATCATCGAGCAGGGCATGATCTCGCGCATCATCGAGGCGCGTCCGGAAGAGATCCGCGGCTTCCTCGAAGAGGCCGCCGGCGTCACCAAGTACCGCGAGCGGCGCAAGGAGACCGAGGGCCGGCTGCGCGACGCGCGCGACAACCTCGCCCGCCTCGACGACATCCGCATGGAGCTCGGCGAGCGCATCGTGCATCTCGAGGCGCAGGCCGCGGTGGCGGTGCGCTACCGCGAGCTCAACGCGACGCACGTCGAGAAGCAGCAGCTGTTGTGGCTGGTCAAGCGCAACGAGGCGCGTGCCGAGCAGGTGCGCGTGGCGGCGGCGCTGAACGAGGCGAGCAGCCGCATCGAGGCCGACAGCGCCCGCCTGCAGGAGCTCGAGGCCAGCGTGGAGACGCTGCGCGACGCGCACTTCGAGGCCTCGGAAGCGGTGCATGTGGCGCAGAACGACCTCTTCGCGGTGAGCGCCGAGGTCGCGCGCCTGGAGACCGAGCTGCAGCACCTCGGCGAGGCGCGCAAGCGCCTGGAGGCGCGCCTGGCGCAGCTCGAGCTCGACCGCGGGCACTGGTCCTCGCGCCGCGAGGCGCTCGCTGCCGACCGCGAGCGCTGGCAGGCGCTCGCCGAGAACGCCGCGCTGCGCGCCGAGCAAGCCGATGCCCGCCATCTGGAGATCGCG
>NZ_AMXF01000096.1 GCF_000310225.1 Thauera phenylacetica B4P | reverse complement strand
GGCCGGGCTCGCCGAGGCATCGCGTGCGGCGGACTCCTGCGCGCGCGCCGCCTGCAGCTCGCGCTCGGCGGCCTGCGCCGGGCGCGGCTCGCTCGGCCGCATGAGCTCGCGGGTGGCGGAATTCATTGCAGGTGACACGGCTTCCATGACGCTCGCCTCGCTGGTCGTTCTTCGATCGTTCCGGTGCGCGCGGATCTGCGAGCAAAAAGCCCTTCGCTGCCCGCTCCGACGCTCCTGCAGCGGATGTTCTCACGAACCCGGCCGCCGTGGCTGTGGCGCAGGTCACGGCCGCCGGGGAGGTTGCCCCCGGCGGGCGACGGCAACCCAAGAGGCGGCCTCCCCGACCGTAAAAAACACCAAGCCGACCTCCCCACCGGGGGAAGATCGGCCCGCAGTCGTGCCGGCGCAATCGCGCCAGCGCAGGCTCAGCCCGCCAGCGCGCGCCCGATCACCAGCTTCTGGATGTCGCTCGCGCCTTCGTAGATCTGGCACACGCGCACGTCACGGTAGATGCGCTCGACCGGGAAGTCGGTGACGTAGCCGTAGCCGCCGTGCACCTGGATCGCATCCGAGCACACGCGCTCGGCCATCTCGGAGGCGAACAGCTTGGCCATCGAGGCCTCCTTGAGGCAGGGGCGGCCAGCGTCCTTGAGGCTGGCAGCGTGCCACACGAGCTGGCGCGCGGCCTCGAGCTGGGTCGCCATGTCGGCGAGGCGGAAGTTGACCGCCTGGTGCTCGAAGATCGGCTTGCCGAAGCTCTCGCGCTCCTGCGCGTACTTGACCGCGGCCTCCAGCGCGGCGCGCGCCATGCCCAGGCACTGCGCGGCGATGCCGATGCGGCCGGCCTCGAGGTTCGACAGCGCGATCCTGTAGCCCTCGCCTTCCTGGCCGACCACCGAATCCGCGGGGATGCGGCAGTCTTCGAAGAGGATCTGCGTGGTGTCGGAGGCCTTCTGCCCCATCTTCTCCTCGATGCGGCCGACCTGGTAGCCGGGCGCGCTCGCGGGCACCAGGAAGCAGGTGATGCCTTTCTTGCCGGCGGCCTTGTCGGTGACCGCGAATACGATGGCGACGTCGGCGTACTTGCCGGTGGTGATGAACTGCTTGACGCCGTTGAGCACCCATTCGTTACCGTCGCGCACAGCGCTGGTGCGGATCGCCGAGGCGTCCGAGCCCACGTGCGGCTCGGTAAGGCAGAAGCAGCCGAGCTTCTCGCCGCGGGCGAGCGGCTTCAGCCAGGCTTCCTTCTGCGCTTCGCTGCCGAAGCGGTTGAGGATGCCGCAGGGCAGCGAGTTCTGCACGCTGACGATGGTCGAGGTGGCGCCGTCGCCGGCGGCGATCTCTTCGAGCGTGAGCACGAGGCTCATGTAGTCCATGCCGGCGCCGCCCCACTCCTCGGGCACCACCATGCCGAGCGCGCCGAGCTCGGCGAGCTCGTTCAGCGCCTCGCGCGGGAACGTGTGGTTGCGGTCCCATTCGGCGGCGAAGGGGGCCAGGCGCTCCTGCGCGAAGGCGCGCATCGAGTCGCGGATGAGTTCCTGTTCCTGGTTGAGAATCATTGCACTGCTGTCCTTGTAGAAGTCCTTGCTGAGGGCATGACGGGGCCGCCTCGTGAGTGGCCCCGAAGCTTTCGGTCCGTTTCAGCCGCAGGCCACCGAGGCATCGACCTCGATCGCCATCGCGGTGGCCTCGCCGCCGCCGATGCACAGGCTGGCCACGCCGCGCCGGAGGCCGCGCTTGCGCAGCGCGCCGATCAGCGTGACCAGGATGCGCGCGCCCGAGGCGCCGATCGGGTGGCCGAGGGCGCACGCCCCGCCGTTCACGTTGACCTTGTCGTGCGGCAGCTTCATCTCGTGCATCGCCGCCATGGTGACGACCGCGAAGGCCTCGTTGATCTCCCACAGGTCGACCTGTTCGGTGGTCCAGCCGGCCTTCGCCAGCACCTTCTGCATCGCACCCACCGGCGCGGTGGTGAACAGCGCCGGCTGCTGCGCGTGGGTGGCGTGGCCGACGATGGTGGCGACCGGCTTCAGGCCGAGCTTGTCGGCGGTGGACTTGCGCATCAGCACGAGCGCGGCGGCACCATCCGAGATCGAGCTCGAGTTGGCCGGGGTGACGGTGCCATCCTTCTTGAACGCCGGCTTGAGCGTGGGGATCTTGTCGATCTGTGCCTTCAGCGGCTGCTCGTCCTTGTCGACCACCACGTCGCCCTTGCGCCCGGAGACGGTGACCGGCACCACCTCCCAGCTGAAGTCGCCGTTGTTGATCGCGGCCTGCGCGCGCGTGGTCGAGGCGATGGCGAACTCGTCCTGCGCGCTGCGGGTGAACTTGAAGTGCCCGGCGCAGTCCTCGGCAAAGGTGCCCATCAGGCGCCCCTTGTTCTCCTTGGAGTAGCTGTCCTCCAGGCCGTCGAGGAACATGTGGTCGAACATCTGGCCGTGGCCGAGGCGGTAGCCGGCACGCGCCTTGGGCAGCAGGTAGGGTGCGTTGGACATGGACTCCATGCCGCCGGCGACCATGACCTCGTTACTGCCGGCGAGGATCAGGTCATGCGCCAGCATGGTGGCCTTCATGCCCGAGCCGCACACCTTGTTGATCGTGGTGCAGCCGGCCGACAGCGGCAGGCCGGCGCCGAGCGCGGCCTGGCGGGCGGGCGCCTGGCCGAGGCCGGCGGGCAGCACGCAGCCCATGATCACCTCCTGCACCTGCTCGGGCGCGAGGCCGGCGCGCTCGACCGCGGCCTTGATCGCGATGGCGCCGAGCTGCGGCGTGGTCAGGCTGGACAGATCGCCCTGGAAGCCGCCCAGCGGCGTGCGGGCGACGGAAACGATGACGACGGGATCGGACATGCGACTCTCCTGTTTGGTTTGTTGTAGGTGTTGATCGATTCGACTCGCGAAACGCTCAGTTGCCGAGCGCTTCGAGGGCCGCGACATAGCGCGGCATGAGATCCTCGGGGCGGCTGACGTTCATCCCCAGGTCGCGGATCAGGCCGTCCTGCAGGCCGTAGATCCAGCCATGCACGGTGAGGCGCTGGCCGCGTCGCCAGGCGTCCTGCACCACCACGGTCTGCGCCACGTTGGCGACCTGCTCGATGACGTTGAGCTCGCACAGGCGGTCGTGGCGGCGTTCGGGCGCCAGGCTGTCGACCGCCTGCAGGTGGCGCACATGGACGTCCTGCACATGGCGCAGCCACAGATCGACAAGGCCGACGCGCGCGCGCTCGAGCGCCGCCTTGACGCCGCCGCAGCCGTAGTGGCCGACCACCATGACGTGCTTCACATGCAGCACGTCGACCGCGTACTGGATCACCGCCAGCGCGTTGAGGTCGGTGTGCACGATCACGTTGGCGATGTTGCGATGGACGAAGACCTCGCCCGGCAGGAGGCCGACGATCTGGTTGGCCGGCACGCGCGAGTCGGAGCAGCCGATCCACAGATATTCCGGGGCCTGCAGTTGCGCCAGCTTGCCGAAGAAGCCAGGGTCGATCTGCTGCATCTGGCGCGACCACGCCTGGTTGTAGTCGAAGAGGTGGAAGAGGTTCTCGTTGTTGACCTCGTCCTCCGACCAGTTCTCCAGGTCCAGCGTCAGGAAGATCGTGCCCTCGATCGGCGAGGGGTAATAGGCGGGGACTTCCTTGAAACCGAGCTCGCGGTAGAGCTTGACTGCGATCCGCATCGACGGGACGGTGTCGAGCAGGATGCGGCGATAGCCGAACAGGTGCGCCGCCTTGATTGCGGCGAGCGCGAGCTTGCGCCCCACGCCGCGGCCGCGGAAGACAGGATCGACGTAGAGCCGCTTCATCTCGCACACGCCCTCGGAGAAGCGGCGGATGCCCACGCAGCCGGCCGGCTGGCCGTCGACCTCGGCGTAGAACAGGCGGCCGTCGGCCGCGCCATAGGCGCCCGGCAGGTTGGCGATCTCGTCGGCGAAGCCCTGGAAGCTCAGGTCCACGCCGAGCCAGGCGGCGTACTGGCGGAAGAATCCGCGCACATGTTCGAGCTCGGTGGTGTCATCGGCGCCGAGGGCGCACAGGCGGGAAGGCATGGAGGGTCTCCGGGAAGGTGCGTGGGCGGATCTCTCAGGGGAATGCGGTGGGCGACCGTTCAGGCGGCGCGCTCCTTCTTGCCGTGCATGGCCATGATCGTCTGCTGCATCAGCGCGCACAAGGTCCATTTGCCGTCGCGGATGGCGAAGACCTCGGCCTTGGTGATGATCAGCGTGCGCCCCGGCTTGACCACCTCGCCGCGCGCCACCAGGCGCTCGCCGTCGGCGGGGGCGACGAGGTTGAGCTTGTACTCGACGGTGAGCACGCTGGTGTCCGCCGGCGTCAGGGTGTTGGCTGCGTAGCCCGCGGCGGAGTCGGCGATCATGCCGACCACGCCGCCGTGGATGAAGCCGTGCTGCTGCGAGATCTCCGGCTTGAAAGGCAGGTGGATCTCGGTGTATCCGGGCTCGACCACGGGAAGCTCGGCGCCGATCAGGCTCATCGCCTGCTGCAGCGCGAAGCTCGCGCGCACACGCTCGGCGTAGCCGGGGTCGCGGGGCTGGAACTGGGGCGATTCAGGGCGCATGTTCGTGTCTCCGTCGAGTGTGTAATTATGCCTGTCAATACGTTAACGTTAACGTAATCGATCCCATTCCGGAACCGCACGACCGCCCGAACGCCGCCCGCGCAGGCACGAGCCCGCCGCCACACAGGAGCCCCCATGAGCACCGCCAGCCCGACCGCCCTCGAATACCCCTTCGACAGCCTGCCCGCGCCCGGGCACACGATCGAGATCGCCCCCGGCCTGCGCTGGGTGCGCATGCGCCTGCCCTTCGCGCTCGACCACATCAACCTGTGGCTGCTCGACGACGGCGAGGCGCTCGCGGTGGTGGACTGCGGCTTCGCCCGCGAGGAGACGCGCGAGGCCTGGAACACCGTGCTCGCCGCGGACGGCCGGCCGCTGCGCCGCGTCGTGGTGACCCACCACCACCCCGACCACATCGGCCTCGCCACCTGGCTGGCCGCGCGCGACGACGCCGCGATCCACATGACGCAGGGCGAGTTCTTCGCCGCCCAGGCGGTATGGCACCAGCTGCCGGGCTACTGCGCCACCGACATGGTCGAGCAGTTCCGCCGCCACGGCCTCGACGAGATGCGCCGCGATGCCCTGCTGACCCGCGGCAACGCCTACCGCGTCGGCGCGCCGCAGGTGCCGGGCCGCTACGAGCGCATGTTCGCCGGCGACGAGCTGCGCATCGGCGCCCACACCTGGCGCGTCATCGTCGGCTTCGGCCATGCGCCCGAGCACGCCAGCCTGTACTGCGCCGAGCTCGGCGTGCTGATTGCGGGCGACATGTTGCTTCCGCGCATCTCCACAAACGTCAGCGTCTATGCTGCAACGCCACATGGAGACGCCCTGGGCTGGTTTCTTCACTCGTTGCGGGAATTCTGCACCTTGCCCGACGACACGCTCGTGCTACCATCACATGGCAAGCCTTTCAAGGGTATCCGGGCACGCGTGGAGCAGCTTGTCGAGCATCATCGCGATCGCTGCGAGGTGCTGCTGACGGCTTGTGCCATGCCGCAAAGCGCCGCAGCATTGCTGCCGACGCTCTTTCCGCGCGAGCTCGACACCCACCAGGTCATGTTCGCCATGGGGGAAGCGATCGCCCACCTCAACCATCTCGAGAAGACGGGAACGCTCTCGAGACGCGTCGATGCGGACGGCCTGATCCGTTTCACCCCTTGTCCGTAACATTGCCCGCAACAGACCGCCCCGCCGCAAAACAGGAGCCCGAACAAGATGGCCGCACCCACCAACGAGACCCCCTCCTGCGACCTGCCCGACCCGCAGGAAGTCGCCAAAACCTACGCCGAAGTCGCCCGCCGTGCCTCGCACCTGATCAGCGACCACGTGCACCGCCAGCTCAAGAAGGGCGTGAGCACCCCCGCCGACGAGCTCGGCATCGCGCAGGCCTTCATGGACATGATGGCCAAGCTGCTGGCCAACCCGTACAAACTCGCCCAGGCGCAGATGAACCTGGTGTGGGACTACTTCTCGCTGTGGCAGCATTCGATGATGCGCGTCGCCGGCATGAGCGCCTCGCCGGTCGCCGCGCCCGAGAAGTCCGACAAGCGCTTCAAGGACGAGGAGTGGGAGGAGCACTTCCTGTTCGACTTCATCAAGCAGTCCTACCTGATCGCCGCGCGCCATATCCATGACACCGTCAGCGGAGTCGACGGTCTCGACGAACAGACCCAGAAGAAGGTTACCTTCTACACCCGCCAGTACATCGACGCGCTGTCGCCGTCGAACTTCGCGATGACCAACCCCGAGGTCTTCCGCGAGACGGTCAAGAGCCACGGCCAGAACCTGCTCAAGGGCCTCAACAACCTGCTGCGCGACGTCGAGGACGGCGGCGGCAACCTGCGCGTCAAGATGACCGACACCTCGGCCTTCGAGCTGGGCAAGAACGTCGCCACCACGCCGGGCAAGGTCGTGTTTCAGACCGACATGATGCAGCTGCTGCAGTACACCCCGAGCACCGACAAGGTCCTCAAGAAGCCGCTGCTGATCGTGCCGCCCTGGATCAACAAGTTCTACATCCTCGACCTGCGCGAGAAGAACTCCTATATCAAGTGGGCGGTTGACCAGGGCCACACCGTTTTCGTGGTCTCCTGGGTCAACCCCGACGAGCGCCTTGCGCAAAAGAGCTTCGACGCCTACGTCAAGGAAGGCATCCTCGCCGCCCTCGACGCCATCGAGCAGCAGACCGGCGAGAAGGAAGTCAACGCCATCGGCTACTGCCTGGGCGGCACCCTGCTTGCGACCACCCTCGCCTATCTCGCCGCCAAGCGCCAGAAGCGCATCGCCTCGGCGACCTTCTTCACAACCATGACCGACTTCACCGACCCGGGCGAACTCGGCGTGTTCATCGACGAAGGCCAGATCTCCAGCCTCGAGAAGAAAATGTTCGAGCGCGGCTATCTCGAAGGCTCGGAGATGGCCGGCACCTTCAACATGCTGCGCGCCAACGACCTGATCTGGTCCTTCGTGGTCAATAACTACCTGCTCGGCAAGGACCCGTTCCCGTTCGACCTGCTCTACTGGAACTCCGACTCGACCCGCATGCCGGCAGCGATGCACAGCTTCTACCTGCGCACGATGTACATGGAAAACCGCCTGATCGAGCCGGGCGGCATCGAGATCGACGGCACCCCGATCGATCTCTCCAAGATCAAGGTGCCGTGCTACTTCATCTCCACGATCGAGGATCACATCGCGCCGTGGAAGAGCACCTACATGGGCGCCCGCCGCTTCGGCGGCCCGACCCGCTTCGTGCTCGGCGGCTCCGGCCACATCGCCGGCATCGTCAACCCGCCCGCGGCCAACAAGTACGGCTACTGGCTCAACCCGGCCGCCAAGCTCGCCGACACCGCCGACGCCTGGCTGGAAGGCGCGCAGCAACACCCGGGCTCGTGGTGGACCGACTGGCAGGCCTGGGTCACCGCGCACGACAGCGAGCAGGCGGAGGCGCGTGATCCGGCCAAGGGCAAGCTGAAGGCCCTGGAAGACGCGCCGGGCCACTTCGTGAAGATCCGCATCGACGCCAAGGCTGCCGCCTGAGCTTCGTTGCGATGAGGACGGGGAGGGGCGACCCTCCCCGTTTTTCGTTCACCGTCCTGCGGCGCCGTGCCGGCAATGCGGGCAATCAGCCGCGACCTTGATCGAGCCCTCCTCCAGCAGCCCCCAGCCGCCCATCGTCGTGCTCGACACCAACACGGTGCTCGCGCTGTGGATGTTTCATGACCCCGCGCTGGAAGCGCTGCGCCAGTGGATCCACGCGGGGTCTTGCCGCCTGGTCTCGCGTGCCGATGCGCTGGAAGAGTTGCGTCGCGTACTCGCCTATGCCCAATTCGGCCTGGACGCGGGCCGCCAGGACGCCCTGCGCGCGCGCTATCTCGCCCGCCTCGCCGTGCTGCCGGACGATGCCCACCCTGGGGATCTCCCCGGCTGTCGCGATCCCGACGACCAGAAGTTCCTCGAGATCGCCGGCGCTGCCGGAGCGGCCACCCTGATCACCCGCGACAAGGCCCTGCTGCGCCTCGCGCGCCACCGCCTGGTGCGCGCAAGCTTCACCATCCTTACACCCGAGCGCATGCAGCAAGCGCTCACGCCAGCGACCGACGCGCCGACCTGAGCCGCGGGCTTACGCCGACCCGCGCCGCAGCGCGATCAGCCAGCGCAGCCCGCGCGCGGCGCGGCTGCCGTACCACGACACCATCTCGCCATCGACCAGCAGTGCGGGACGGCGTGCGAGCGCCTCGACCTCCGGCAGGTGCGCCTCACGGAAGCGGTAGGGCTCGGTCGACAGCAGCACGCGTGCGACATCGGCGAGCCAGGGCGCGCCCCAGTCGAAGGCGGGATAGCGCGCCGCCCCGGTCTCGCCGCCCTCCACCGCGGGCAGGGTGTGCCAGCCGACCTCGGCGAGCGTGGCGGCGATGTAGGTGTCGCGGGCGACGGTCATCCAGGGCTCACGCCAGATGAGGTAGAGCACGCGCTCGTCGGCCAGCGTCGTGCGCAGCGCCGCCGCTTCGGCGAGCGCGGCGCGCAGCTCGTCGGCGAGCCGGGCGGCGGCGTCCTCGGCGCCGAAGATGCCGCCGAGCAGCGCGAAGAGGGGCAGGTTGTCCTGCGGCGTGTTGGGATGGGTGACGACGATATGGGGCACGAAGGCGGCCAGCGCGTCGACCGTCTCGCGGCGGTTCTCGTCCATGTTTACAAGGACGTGGGTGGGCGCGAGCTCGCGGATCCGTTCGAGCTTGACGTCCTTGGTGCCGCCCACCTTGGGCACGCCGCGCAGCGCCTCATGCGGATGCACGCAGAAGCCGGTGCGTCCCACCAGGCGGTCGCCCAGGCCGAGCTCGAACACCAGCTCGGTGAGCGAGGGCACCAGCGATACGATGCGCGCATCGGGGCCGGCCGGCGCATGCCGCCGCCCGACGGCGTCGGTCGATGTCCAAACCACATCCTGTGAGGTTCTGGCGTACATGGTCAGCGTCTTCGGCGTGGCGTCGGGTCCCGAATTTTATCGTGCAACGGCCCGCCAGGCGCCGCTGCGCGCGCAAAACGCCCACGCGCCGCGCACTTCGGGAAATCCCGAGTGCAGGCACGGGTGGTTCTGTGCCAAGCTTGGACACCCTGGACCGGGCGCCAGAGGCGGATGTCACGCTCATCCCGACGCCTCGCCCCGATCCTCAGCACCGATTCCGCCCTGTCGGCGCGCCTTCGGGCAGCCGGATCTTCACCTTTCACGGAGAACGCACTCATGAAAAAACTGACTGCCCTTGCTGCCGCCTTCGCAATCGCCGCCTCGCTCGGCGCCGCCCCCGCGCACGCCCAGCAGAAGTTCGTCACGATCGGCACCGGTGGCGTGACGGGCGTCTATTACGCGGCTGGCGGCGCGATCTGCCGCCTGATCAACAAGGACCGCGCCCAGCACGGCCTGCGCTGCTCGGTCGAGAGCACCGGCGGCTCGGTGTACAACGTCAACACCATCAAAGCCGGCGAGCTCGACTTCGGCGTGGCGCAGTCCGACGTGCAGTTCAACGCGATCAAGGGCGAGGCCCAGTTCAAGGACGGCGGCCCGGTGAGCGATCTGCGCGCCGTGTTCGCGCTGCACCCCGAGCCGCTGACGATCCTGTCGCGCAAGGAAGCCAACGTCGCCAAGATGGAGGACTTCAAGGGCAAGCGCTTCAACGTCGGCAACCCGGGCTCGGGCCAGCGCGCGACCATGGCGATGCTGCTGCCGGCGATGGGCATGGCCGAATCCGACTTCTCGCTGGTGTCCGAGCTCAAGCCCGACGAGCACAGCGCGGCCCTGTGCGACAACAAGATCGACGGTTTCGCCTACGTCGTCGGCCACCCGGCCGCCAACATCCAGGACCCGACCACCACCTGCGGCGCCAAGCTGGTGTCGATCACCGGCCCGGCGGTCGACAAGCTGGTCGCCGAGCACCCCTACTTCGCCAAGGTGCAGATCCCGGGCGGCCTGTACGCCAACAACCCGAACGCGACCGACACCTTCGGCGTGGTGGCGAGCATCGTGAGTTCAGCCAAGGTGCCGACCGACACGGTCTACACCCTGGTGAAGGCGGTGTTCGAGAACTTCGAGGACTTCAAGAAGCTGCACCCGGCCTTCGCCAACCTCGATCCGCAGCACATGATCAAGGACGGCCTGTCGGCGCCGCTGCATGAAGGCGCGGTGAAGTACTACAAGGAAAAGGGCTGGATGTAATTCCGCCGGCCGGCGCGCCTGCACGGTGCGCCGGTTCCTGCTGAGCAAACGGCGGCGCCCCCCGAGGTCCCGCCGTTTTTTGTCTCCGTCACGAACCTGAGAGGCGCTCCTCATGACCCGCCCGGACGAAAGCAAGGACAAGGCCAGCTTCGAGCTGTCCGATGAAGAGCTCAAGAAGATCGTCGCCGAGGCCGACACCGGCGGACGCAAGCCCACCGGTTTCACCGCCCAGTTGCTGCTGATGGTGGCTCTGGCGTGGTCGCTGTTCCAGCTCTGGATCGCCTCGCCGCTGCCCTTCTCGCTGGGCGTGTTCGTGTTCAACGACACCGAATCGCGCGCCATCCACCTCGCTTTCGCCATCTTCCTCGCCTTTGCCGCGTATCCGGCGCTCAAGCGCTCGCCGCGCGACTACGTGCCGGTGCAGGACTGGGTGCTGGCTGCCGTGGCGGCCTTCTGTGCGGCCTACCTGTTCCTGTTCTACAAGGAGCTTGCCGAGCGCCCGGGCACACCGACCGACATGGACCTGGCGGCTGCGGTGGTCGGCATGCTGCTGCTGCTCGAGGCCGCGCGTCGCGCGCTCGGCCTGCCGATGGTGATCCTCGCCGCGGTGTTCCTCGTCTACATCTTCTTCGGTCCCTACATGCCCGACGTCATCGCCCACCGCGGCGCCTCGCTGGCCAAGGGCATGAGCCACATGTGGCTGACCACCGAGGGCGTGTTCGGCGTGGCGGTCGGGGTGTCGACCAGCTTCATCTTCCTGTTCGTGCTGTTCGGCGCGCTGCTCGAGACCGCCGGCGCCGGCGCCTACTTCATCAAGTCGGCGATCGCGCTGCTCGGCCACATGCGCGGCGGCCCGGCCAAGGCGGCGGTGGTGGCCTCGGCCAGCACCGGCCTCATCTCCGGCTCGTCAATCGCCAACGTGGTCACCACCGGCACCTTCACCATCCCGCTGATGAAGAGCGTGGGCTACCGCGCCGACAAGGCCGCGGCGGTCGAGGTGGCGTCGTCGGTCAACGGCCAGATCATGCCGCCGGTGATGGGCGCGGCGGCCTTCCTGATGGTCGAGTACGTGGGCATCACCTACGTGCAGGTGATGAAGCACGCGATCCTGCCGGCGCTGATCTCGTACATCGCGCTGTACTACATCGTGCACCTCGAGGCCCTGAAGATGAACCTGCAGGGCCTGCCGCGGCGCGAGTCACTGCCGTGGCAGCGGGCGATGATCTCGACCACGCTGACCGTCTCCGGCCTCGTCATCCTGTCGGCGATCATCTACTGGGGCTTCGGCTGGCTAAAGACCGTGTTCGGCGAAAGCACCTTCATCGTCATCGGCCTGCTGATGCTCGGGGCCTACGTGGCGCTGGTGCGCTACGCGGCGAACTTCCCCGAGCTGCACATGGAGAAGCCCGACGAGAAGATGGAGTACCTGCCCGAGATCGGCCCGACGCTCAAGGCCGGCCTGCACTTCCTGCTGCCGGTGGCGGCGCTGATCTGGAACCTGATGGTCGAGCAGCTCTCGCCGGCGCTGTCGGCGTTCTGGGCGACGCTGTTCCTGATGTTCATCCTCGTCACCCAGCGTCCGCTGTTCGCACTCTTCCGTCGCACGGGCGACGTCGGCGCAGCGGCGAAGCAGGGCTTCTCGGATCTGTTCTCCGGGCTGGTGACCGGTGCGCGCAACATGATCGGCATCGCAATCGCCACCGCGACCGCCGGCATCATCGTCGGCACGGTCACGCTCACCGGCATCGGCCTGGCGATGACCGAGCTCGTTGAGGTGCTGTCGGGCGGCAACCTGATGATCATGCTGATCCTGGTGGCGATCATCTGCCTGGTGCTGGGCATGGGCCTGCCGACCACGGCGAACTACATCGTGGTGTCGACGCTGATGGCGCCGGTGATCGTCGAACTGGGTGCGCAGACCGGGCTGCTGGTGCCGCTGATCGCGGTGCACATGTTCGTGTTCTATTTCGGCCTGATGGCCGACGTGACGCCACCGGTGGGCCTGGCCTCGTACGCGGCCGCCGGCATCGCCAAGAGCGAACCGATGCTGACCGGCCTCACCGCCTTCAGCTACAGCGCGCGGACGGCGATCCTGCCGTTCATGTTCATCTTCAACACCCAGTTGCTGCTGATCGGCATCGACAACACCTTCCAGTTGATCCTGACGATCATCACCGCGACGTTGGCGAGCATGATGTTCGCGGCGGCGACGCAGGGCTACTTCATCACCAAGAGCAGGCTGCACGAGTCGGCGCTGCTGCTGCTGGTGACCTTCACGCTGTTCCGCCCGGGTTTCTGGATGGACATGATGTATCCGCCCTATGACGAGATCCCGCCCACCGAGCTCACCCGCCTGGTCGAGGAAGCCCCGCGCAACGGCAACCTGCGCGTATGGGTGGAGGGCATGAACCTGGAAGGGCAGGACATCTCGAAGGGCGTGCTTCTGCCGCTCGGCAACAAGGCCGAGAAGGCCAGCGAGCGCCTGGGGGCGATGGGGCTGACGGTGATGACGCTCGGCGATCAGGTCCAGGTCGGTGCGGTGCGCTTCGGCAGTCAGGCCGAGAAGCTCGGGCTGGAGCAGGGCTACTCGATCACCGCGATCGAGATCCCCTCGGGCGAGCGCCCGGCCAAGGAGTGGATGTTCATCCCGGCCTTCATCCTGCTCGGCCTGGTGTACGCGATGCAGAAGCCGCGCCAGCGGCGCGCGGAGGCAGAGCGCGCCGCGACCTAGCACCCAGAGATCCGGGGCCTGCGAGGGCCCCGGCACTGCTGCAGGCACTCAAGAAAGCCGTCACGGCCCAAGGGCAGGACGGCTTTTTTCACATTGGGCCGGGGGTGAATCACCGCCCCCGGGAGCAAGGTCCGATCAGATCAGTGAAGGTCCGGCGACGATCGCTGCCGCGTCCTTCTCGCTGATGCGCACGCTCGCGTTCATGATCACCAGCGCGATCAGCCAGTCGCGCAGGCGCTCGGCGCCATCGTCCTCGAGCACGAGGAAGCGGCAGCCCGCCTGCCCGCTCGCGGCGATGAAGTTCACCGCCTGTGCGCGACCGCGGATCTGGTCGGGCACGCCCTCGCGCTGCAGCACGAAGTCGAAGGGCTCCCCTCCCGCCGGCGGCGCCGCGGCGGCGATCGCGAAGCCATCGACCGAGATGTCGCGCAGCGCCACGCGCTCGCTCCCGATCGTCACCCAGAGGTAAGGCTGCCCCCGGCGCTGCCCCAGGAAACGCTGGATGCGCCGGCGCTCTGCGGCCTCGGCCGCCTGCGGCTGCGGGCTGGCGTCGCGATCGCTCATGGTCAGCCGCGCTCCTTGCGTACGCGGGCGATCAGCTCGTCGGCGACCTTGAGGGTGTTCTCGTGGCTGCCGGTGAGCGAGGCCGAGGTGAGGTAGCGGCCACCGACCACCATCGCCGGCACGCCCTGGATCTTCAACGCGCGCGCGAGCTGGTCGGCGCGCTGCACCATCGAGCCGACGCCGAAGGACTTGTAGGTCTCGACGAACTTGGCCGCATCGCCCACCTTGCCGGCGATCCACTCGGACACCTGCTGCTCGTTGAACAGCGGGCGCTTGTCGTCCTGCACCGCAGCGAAGATCGTCGGCTCGAGCGCGGCGAGCTCGCCGGTGATCTGCGCGGCGTAGAACAGGCGGGCCAGGCCGCTCAGCTGGGCGTTGTTCCAGACCGCCGGCACCGCGCGGAAGGCAACGTCGGCGGGGAGTTTCTTCTTCCAGGCGGTGATCAGCGGATGGAAGTCGCGGCAGTGCGGGCAGCCGTAGTGGAAGAACTCGAGCACCTCGATCTTCGAGGGGTCGTCCGCCTTCTGCGCCGGCTCGATGATCTGAAAGGGCTCGTTCGCCTGCACGACCGAGGCGGCGGGAAGGGCGAGGGCCAGGCCGGCCAGCTTGAGGGCATCACGACGATTCATGCGGAACTCCATTGACTAGGGCTGGGTGAGACGCGGCCGGCGCACGGACGTTCCATGCGCACCGCCACGTCCAGGCTCACTGGTTGCGGCTCACCGAGGCGTTGAAGCCGGCGTCGGAGAGGCGCGCGCGCATCGGGTTCATGTCCTCGGGCTTGGCGAAAGGACCCACGCGCACGCGGTGCACGACGCGCCCGTCGGGCAGCTGCGCGCGCTGCGCGCTCGCCTGGATGCCCGAGAGCGCCAGCCGCGCCTTCAGGTTGTCGGCCTCGGAGGGGTTCTCGAACGAGCCCACCTGCAGGTAGATACGCTCGTTGCGCGGCGGTGCGGGGGGTGCCGCCGGCGCGGGCTGCAGCGAGGCCTCGACCACCGGCGCCGGGGCCTGCTGCGCGGGCACGGCCGGCGGCGGCGCCTGCAC
>NZ_AMXF01000095.1 GCF_000310225.1 Thauera phenylacetica B4P | reverse complement strand
CGTCGCCGAGTAGGGGATGTTCACCCCTTCCTGGCGCGCCGTCGCGATCAGGGTCTCGATCAGGTAGTGGGCGCGCTCGGGGCCGACGTTTTCGACTACGCCGGCCAGCGCCTCGGTCCATTCAGTCGTCTCACGGACATCGATATCCCCTTGCATGCTCATGTCGCCTCCTCCGGTTGGTTTTCGCTTCCGCGTCCCGCAGCCTCGCAAATGAGGTCCCTGCGGGAGCGCTCGACGTTTGGCTAGCCTGGTTTTTCTGGTCGGCCGGGATCTTTGGCCTGCTTGGTCTGACCAAGAAGGTTTTATCATAGTATTCTCTCGGTCTATCAGCTCGCAAGTGCTATCCCTGCCACGGAAGGACGGCGGCGATGGACGTAGAATGCGCGGCGCACTCCGGGGCGATCGAGCACGTGTCGGGGCGCTTCGGAAATGTCGGACCCCAAGGAGATCGCGATCATGTCGACCGGCCCATCCTTCAGTGCAGTCGTGCAGCCCAGGCGTCCGCGCTTGTCCGACACCATTGCCGAGCAGATCGAGGGGCTCATCGCGAACGGAGCGCTCAAGCCTGGTGACAGCCTGCCGCCCGAACGCGATCTTTCCAAACAGCTCGATGTGTCCCGCCCCTCCCTGCGCGAGGCCTTGCTCGTCCTCGAGAGTCGTGGCCTGCTGCAGGCGCGCCGCGGTGGCGGCTACTGCGTGACCGACGTGACCGGTCCAGTGATCACCGACCCGCTGGTGCACCTGCTCCAACGACATCCGTCGACGGTCGACGACGTCCTGGAGCTGCGTCACGGCATCGAGTGCATCGCCGCCCAGTTCGCGGCCCTTCGTGCCACGGATGCGGACATCAAGAAGCTGAACGGGCTGGTGACCCGCATGCGCAAACGCAAGGGCGAGTTCGACGCCCTCGAGGATGCCGACCGCGACGTGGATTTCCACATGGCCGTGGCCGAGGCTTCGCACAACATCGCCCTGCTGCATGTAACGCGCGGGATCTTCAATCTGATGCGCATCAACATGTTGCGCGCGCGCGAAGCGCTCTACCACCAGCAGGGCAACGTCGGGCTGCTCGACGAACAGCATGCGGAGATCGTCAAGGCGATCGCTGCGCGGGATCCGGCTGCAGCGCGAAAGGCGGCGAACCTGCACTTGAGCTTCGTGCAGGCGAGCTTGCGCGAGGTGGCCATGTCGGACACGGTCAAGCCCGGGGCGCGCAGTAAGCGGGTGAGGGGGCGCCAGGCGGAGGACGGGGGGGCGGGTCTCGACGCCGGGAGCCCGTCCGACCCGCTCGCGCCTTGATCCGGTGCGATCCGCCCGCGCTCAGGGTTCCAGCGCGTGCACGAGGGTATGCACCGCCCGATGGGTGGGAAGCTCGATCGCGTGGTCCGCAGCCATGCGCAGCAGGGCGCCGGTGATCGCGTCGATCTCCGTGCGCCGGCCGGCGAGCACGTCCTGAAGCATGCTCGCCCGGTTGGCCGCGGTGGCACGGGCGACCGCATGCACGCGGGCGAGCGCGGCCGCCTCGTCGAGGTCGAGCCCTTGCGCGCGCAATACCGGCAGGGCCTCGCGCACGAGGGTGTCGAGCAGCACGCGATGCGGCCGATCGAGCAGCGCGCCGTTGGGCACGCGGAACAGCGCCGCGAGCGGATTGATGGCGACGTTGACGAGCAGCTTTGCGAGCCGGGCATGCGCGATGCCGGGCTCGACGCGGGCACGCAGCCCGGCGCGGACGAAGAGCTCGGCGACCGCCTCGAAACCGGGAGGCACCAGGGTCTCGCCCGCCCCCGAGGGATGTACCCGGTCGCCCTCGTCCCCGCGCTCGCGATAGGCGCCTTCGGTAGTGATGCCCTGTTCGACCTGTCGCGCCGTGCAGTGCGCGCGCAGCAACTCCCCGGTCAGCCCGTTCTGCAGCGATAGCACGCCGAGCGGGCGCATGCGGCTGGCGGTTGCCGCCGCCGCCGCGGTGTCGCCCGCCTTTACCAGCACGATCACCCAGTCCGCCTCCGGGGCCTGCTCCGGCCCGAAGGCTTGCGGCCGAAAACGTCGCCCATCCACCTCGACGCCTGCACGCAGCCGCGCAGCCGACGCCTCGTCGCGCGCGATCAGCGCGATCGGAACGACGCCTTCGAGGCGGGCTGCGAAGTGCAGGCCCAGTGCGCCGGGGCCGATGAGGGCGAGCGGGAAGCGGCCCGATGCCGCGCACGCGGCTTCGGTGCGGCCGGCCGAGGGGGGCGTGCTCGGGGCAGACGTCGATGGGGGTGGCGCGGTCGGCGGGGCGGGGGACTCTCTCATCGAAGCGGCAATCCTGTCGAGGGGTGTGCGAAGCGGAATGAGGCGGGGTGCCCGTGGTCGGCGATTGCTCCAGTGGCGCCGTTCCGAAGCAGTGCGGGCAGGGATTGTGGAGCATCCGGAGCGGACTGTGCGGCCGTACTGCGCTTGAATGCCAAGATCGGGGCGTTTTTCGGGGTGTGGCACAGCTGCTTGCGCAGCCCGTTCTCGATCCGTCCGCCACGCGGACGAGTCGACGGCATCCACACCATCCGAGGGGACCTCCATGCAAAACAAGCTTTCCAGCCACCGCCACGCCCGATCCGCCACCACCGCCGTGCTGCCGGCGGCGCTCTCGGCCGCGCTGCTCGCGCTCGCCGCCACTCCGGCCCAGGCGATCGGCTTCTCCCAGGGCGACGCGACGCTCGACATCAACGGCACGGTCAACGGCTTCTATTCCCACCGCAGCGAGGAGCGTGCTGGCGTCAAGACCACCGACTCCGCGCTGACCAACGGCCTGCTGCCGGGCTGGATCAACTTCGTGTTCACGACCAAGGTCGAGGGGCTGGACATCAAGGCCCACGTCGGCTTCGCGCCCGGGATCAACGACAAGTCGGACGTCGTCGGCCTGCCCAGCGACCCGAGCTGTGGCGGCGGCACCGGCTGCGACAGCCCCTTCACCCAGATCGACACGCGCAACCTGTACTTCCAGTTCGGCAACACCGAGTGGGGAACGGTGAAGCTCGGGCGCGACATCGGGCTGTTCGGGCAGAAGATCATCCTGTCCGACATGACCCTGCTCGGGCTCGGCGGCAACAGCTACGCATCGACGCCCTTCAACACCACCTTCGGCATGATCGGCCACGGCTACATGTACACCGGCTTCCAGCCGCAGATCACCTATACCACGCCGGCCTTCGGCGGCTTCTCGGCCTCGGCGGGCATCTTCGACCCCAACAAGTTCGCTGGCGACGAGACCAAGGACCCCGGCTTCCAGGCGATGGCGAACTACGACTGGACGTCGGGTGCGGCAAAGGGCTCGGTGTGGGCGGGAGCGGTCCACCAGCGCACCAGCGGCGCGGGCAGCTTCAACGCCAGCGGCTTCGAGCTGGGTGCGAAGATCGGCATCGGCGCCTTCGAGGCCGTCGCCTACGGCTTCGACGCGAGCGGGCTGGGCCTGTCGACGGTCGGCGCGCTCTACCTCTCGCCCTTCGGCAAGACTGACGGCAAGGGCTACTTCGTGCAGGGCACCTACACCGTGGGCAAGACCAAGTTCGGTCTCAATTTCGGCGAGAACCGCGACAGCGGCGGTACCTTGGCGGACACCAACAAGTTCCGTTCGGCCACGGCGGGGGTCTATCACAGCCTCAACAAGTACATCACCCTGGTGGGCGAATACAACCAGGAGAAGGGCGACGGCGCCGACCTCTTCGCGGGCGACCTGAAGACGCGGACCATCTCGGTGGGCGGCATCCTGATGTTCTGAGGCTAGGACGCAGGGTTCGGGAATTGCGGGGCGGCACGACGCGGGCGCGCCGCCCTTCGATGGTTCCGCGCGGGACATCAAACGTCGCGAATCTGCAGCAACTTTCGTGCTGCCGTGGAGATCCGCTCCGCGCTGTCGGGCCTGTCGGCATCTATCCACTGCAGTGGTAGCAGCAACATCGCGAGACCGTCCGTCAGCGAGGTCTCGCCCAGGCGGATGCACAGCAGGGGTTTCTCGAGGGCATCGGCGAAGCGGAGCTCTCGCCGCACGATCCTGGAGGCCGCCGCGGCAGGGCTGAGCACGAGGACAAAGAGCGAGCAGTTGCGGATCTGCCCTTCGAGCACGGCGTTCCAGTCCTCGCCACCGTCGATACTCGTGTCATGCCAGGTTTCAATCCCGCTGCTGTCGAGGATCCCGCGCACGGCGAGCATTCTGGCCGTGTCGACATGCGCGTAGCTGATGAAGGCGTAGCGGCGCCCGGTCACCATCGGGCGGGCGGGTTGGAGCGATGGCAGATCGTCGTCGAGCGCGAGCAGTTCGAAGCAGGTTTCCTGGTCGACTGCGTGCGAGGCGACGTAGCTCGCGTCGGCGGCGCAAGTATCGTCGAACGAGCACGCCAGGGTCAGGTTGTCGGTGCAGCGGCCCATGGAAAAGATCACTTCGGGGCCCGCGTCGAACCCGGGATAGCATCTTCGGAACAGGGTCTCCGCGCCTTTGCGAAGCGCGGCGGCGGCGGTTTCGCTGTCGGCCAGAAGGAACTCCTCGCTCAGCCAGCGGCCGTATCGTGCGCGCTCGACGAGTCCATGCTGTTGTTGCAGGACTTGGGAAGATAGCGCCGGGAGGCGGTCTTGGCGGTCCCTGTTGAGCAGGATCTCGCGCAGTTGCGCCGGCGCTGGATGGAAGCCGTAGAGATTGACCTGATAGCCATGTGCTGCATCGTCCAGATCAGCCGTCCGCGGGCCTGCTGCGGCGACATGCGCCCAGGTTGCGGCGGCGCGGAACGGACAGGTGATCCAGGTGTCTCCGAAGCGGTAGCGCGGGCTGCCGACGAGCGCGTGCAGCGACGGACTGCTCCCCACGATCGGATCGAAGTCCGCCGCGCTGGTCGGAACGCGTACGTTTCCCTTCCGCCGGCCGACAGTCTCTAGGGTGGCCCAGCCGGCTTCGAGCCTGGAGGCGGCCGCCACCGGCACGATGCACTGATAGGTGAGGACCACGCCCGTGGCGGGAGCGAATACCACCCGCTTGGACAGGGTGACCCGATCGACGAGGGTCAGCGTCTCGAGGACCCGATTCATGGTGTTCCGGGTTTCGGGATCCCATTCCGACGCAGGACCAGGTGCGAGGGTCAGCGCGCCTTGGACCCACTCTTCGTCATCCGCCTGAAGACGTTCGAGCCACATGATTCAGGATTTGCGGAAGAAGCGACGGCGCGAGCCGTTCCCGGCCGAGGGGGGCGCCTCCATCAACTTCTGGCGCGATTCGCGGACGATGCTGAAATCGACTTCCTGGTCTATTTCCCGTTCCCGCAGCAGGTCCTTGACGAGGCTGCTCAGGTGCGCGTGGGTGGCTTCGAGCAGGAAGTTCGCGTCGGTGATGTCGTACTCGTTGATCTGGTGGTACTGCGTCTCGATGCCCACGAGTTCCACCTTCAGCCCGTCACCGTCCCGGTAACCCTTGTGGAGCGCACGGTCCTTCCAGGACAGTAGATTGACGTGCGCGTCCCAGCCGACGAACAGGTCCCGGCCATAGCGATCGATGCGCACGAAAACGATGGCGCGCCGCAAGGTCAGCGCCAGTTGCTGGCGTTCGACCTTGTCTTCCGCGCCGCTGTACCAGATGTTCTCCCGTCTGATCGAAATCGGCTCGCTCGCGTCGGACAACCTGTCCGCGAGCATCGTCTCGAACCGTTCCAGCACGACATCCCGTTGCCCGCCCAGATCGCGGACGACCGTCTGCCACGAATCCAGTCCCCGCAGGTCGCGTGGTGGACGTGGCGGGCAGGCCGCCACGATGCGGTAGGTCGGTGGCGGGACATGGAATCGCCGGTATGCCACGTAGCCACCCAGTCCGACCAGTATCGTCATGGCCGGCGCGGCGCCGAACGCCATCGAGGTGATCACCAAGCCCGCAAGCAGCCCGGTCAGCTTTAGCGTCCCTCGCAACGAGGTCATGAACGGAGCTTCCAAAAGGGCGATCCGCTGCTTCTCGCGTGTCAATTGCCAAGGCATCTCGCGCGCCCGTGCCCCGGTCCAGCGGAACGGCGATGACGCTCCGCCCAGGCAGGCTGCCATGAGCGCGATCTGGTCCGGTCCGAACTCGTATGCGGAGGTGATGCGCCGGCGCCGTCCCAACTGGTCGATCTCGAAGTCGACGAGAACCGGGATCGTTCCGAACGGTTGGGGCTTGAAATCCATCACGAGGTTGCTCAGGAAGCTTCCACGTTCGTCGCGTATCACGCAGTCCACCCGCAACCATGGAACGCTGACTGCGTCTGCGTCGACGTAGATGCGGAACTTCGTGTTCCTTTCGCCCAGTTCTCTCTCGAGCGCTTCTGCGATGCGCCTGCACTGGCGTCTCGCCTCGCCGATCTCGCTGCCATCGCCCGGCTGCACATCCGGGCTCATCGCCCTCCAGACCAGGTCCCTGATCGTATCGGTCGTGGCGGGCCCTTTCTTGCCCCGAAGATAAAGGGCGAGGACCACACCGCCGATCACGAGCCAGAGGAGCATCGTGTCCGGATCCAGGCCGAAACGGTTGGGCAGGAAATAAAGCGACCACGCTGCCGACTCAAGGGCTTGCCAGAGTCCTGCCGGCAACGAATCGTCGACGGGAAGGGGATCGTTGTCCTCGGCGGTGTCGTTGGTGACGCCCGCCCGGACTTCTGCCGGCACGCCGGCGCAATCCGTTCCGTCGGTGTCGGTGGCGCACAGCAGCGGTTCATCGCAGGCGCCATCGCGCGCATAGCCGCAACTGTCGTCCGCGTATCCTTGGGAGAGGCCGAGAAGTACCCCTCCGACCAGGAGCAGAGCTTTCGTCAGACGAGTCATTCTCGATCCCTCCGGAGAGGATTCATGTCTTCGGTATAGCAGAGCACGATGCGTTGGCCAGTTCATCGTCGATGTGCCCTGCGGGGCAGTCCGCATCGACGGCGGTGCGCGCCACCGTTCGTGGAGCACCTGGAGCAAATGGAGCAGTCCGGATTTGCTCCGAATGCCCCACGGAGCGTCCGGGGCGTCCGTTTGAAAAACGCTAAGTCGTTGTTGAGAAAGGAGGAGGCTGTCTGGCACGGGGGCTGCAGGGTGGGTGTGTGGCGAAACCGCCCGCAATCGAAACCACACCAGGAGACAGAGACCATGTTGTATGCACTGCCCGGCCAGGCCGACGCCAAGCTCCAGTACAAGACCCGCTACGACAACTTCATCGGTGGCCAGTGGGTGGCCCCGGTCAAGGGCCAGTATTTCGACGTGGTCACGCCGATCACCGGCCAAAAGTACACCGAGGCCGCGCGCTCCACCGCCGAGGACATCGAGCTCGCGCTCGACGCCGCGCACGCCGCCTTCCCCAAGTGGGGCAAGGCCGACGCCACCACCCGTTCCAATGTCCTGCTCAAGATCGCCGACCGCCTCGAGGCCAACCTCGAGCTGCTCGCCTACGCCGAGACTGTCGATAACGGCAAGCCGATCCGCGAGACGCTCAACGCCGACATCCCGCTCGCCGTCGACCACTTCCGCTACTTCGCCGGCTGCCTGCGTTCGCAGGAAGGCGGCATCTCGGAGATCGACGAGAACACCATGGCCTATCACATCCACGAGCCGCTGGGCGTGGTCGGCCAGATCATCCCGTGGAACTTCCCCATCCTGATGGCGGCGTGGAAGCTGGCGCCGGCGCTGGGTGCGGGCAACTGCGTGGTGCTCAAGCCCGCCGAGTCGACCCCGATCTCGATCCTGGTGCTGATGGAGCTGATCGCCGACCTGCTGCCGCCGGGCGTGCTCAACATCGTCAATGGCTACGGCCGCGAGGCCGGCATGCCGCTCGCCACCAGCAAGCGCATCGCCAAGATCGCCTTCACCGGCTCCACCTCCACCGGCCGCGTGATCGCCCAGGCCGCCGCCAACAACCTGATCCCGGCCACGCTCGAGCTGGGCGGCAAGTCGCCCAACGTCTTCTTCGCCGACGTCATGGACAAGGACGACGCCTTCCTCGACAAGGCGATCGAGGGCCTGGTGCTGTTCGCCTTCAACCAGGGCGAGGTGTGCACCTGCCCGAGCCGTGCGCTGATCCAGGAATCGATCTACGACCGCTTCATCGAGCGCGCGGTGAAGCGCGTCGCCGCGATCAAGCAGGGCAGCCCGCTCGACACCGACACCATGATGGGCGCGCAGGCCTCCGCCGAGCAGATGAGCAAGATCCAGTCGTATCTGCAGCTCGGCAAGGAAGAGGGCGCCCAGGTGCTGATCGGCGGCGCGCGCGCCCAGCTCGACGGCGACCTGGCCGACGGCTATTACATCCAGCCGACGCTGTTCAAGGGCCACAACAAGATGCGCATCTTCCAGGAGGAGATCTTCGGGCCGGTGCTCGCAGTGACCACCTTCAAGGATGAGGCCGAGGCCCTGGCGATCGCCAACGACACCCTGTACGGCCTGGGCGCCGGCGTGTGGAGCCGCAACGGCAACGTCGCCTACCGCATGGGCCGCGCCATCCAGGCCGGGCGCGTGTGGACCAACTGCTACCACGCCTACCCGGCGCACGCCGCCTTCGGCGGCTACAAGGAGTCGGGCATCGGCCGCGAGAACCACAAGGTCATGCTCGACCACTACCAGCAGACCAAGAACCTGCTGGTGAGCTACAGCGAGAACAAGCTCGGCTTCTTCTGATCAAGGCGTTCTCCCTCCCTCGCCCGCGTTGCGGGCGACCTTGCCGGGGGCGGGCGACCGCCCCCGTTTTTCATCCTGGAGGTTCATGACATGGTCGAACGCGTCACGGCCACCCCGGCGGCGCTCGCGCTGATCGAGCAGATCAAGGCCGAGCATGGCCCGGACCTGATCTTCCACCAGTCCGGTGGCTGCTGCGACAACAGCGCCGCCAACTGCTACCTGCCCACCGACCTCACCATCGGGCCCTACGACGTGCATCTGGGCGAGATCGGCGGCGTGCCCTTCTACATCAGCGCCTCGCAGTACGAATACTGGAAGCACACCCAGCTCATCATCGACGTGGTCGAGGGCCAGGGCGGCACCTTCTCGCTCGAAGGCGGCACCGGCAAGGCCTTCCACACGCGCTCGCGGCTGTACGACGACACCGAGATGGCGGCGGTGGAGGCGGAGGATCGCGCCCTCGGGCGATAGGAATTCTTGATCGTCGGCATTTTCTTCGCCGCCGCACGCCTCCGGTGTCACGCTTGCGGCATGATGCTGGCTTCAGTCGTTGGACGAGACGGCCGCGATCCGACCCCCGGAGCGGCCGGGACAACGGCGGAAGAGCCCGGGCGCGGCGTCCATGACGCGAGCGCACCACGGCCGCAGGTGGAGAGGAGACGATGGTCGATAACACGGTGCGTGCCGCGCAGGCGGCGGTGGTCGAGTCGCTGCGCAGGCAGTTTTCCTCGTCCGGACAAGTGCCCGACGCGGGCCTGCCGATTCCGGTGCTGCGCTCGTGGGCGCGCTGCCAGCGCCTCGGGCTGGACATGGGCGAGCGCGTGCGTCCGCCCAGCACGACGCGCGGCGACCTGATGGTGGCGCGCGAGCGCAGCGCGGCCTTGCTCGCGCACGCCAGCGGCGTCATGGAGCACCTGCACGAACAGATCCGCTCCTCGGGCAGCATGGTGCTGCTCGCCGACGCCAGCGGCATGATCCTGCACGGCATCGGCGATCCCGCCTTCGTCGACCGCGCCAGCCGGGTGGTGCTGCAGGCCGGCGCGAACTGGAGCGAATGCGAGCGCGGCACGAACGCGATCGGCGCCTCCCTGATCGAGCGCGCGCCGGTCGAGGTGCTCGGCGCCGAGCACTACCTCGACTGCAACGGCGTGCTCACCTGCAGCGCGGCGCCGATCTTCGACTGGCGCGGCGAGCTCCTCGGCGCGCTCGACATCTCGGGCGACCACCGCAGCCACCAGCCCCATACCCTCGGGCTCGCGCGCATGGGGGTGCGCCTGGTCGAGCGCCGCTTGTTCGAGAGCGAACATGCGCGCCACGCGCTGCTCTCCTTCCACCCGCGCCCCGAGGGCGTCGGCTGCTTGCAGGAAGGCCTGCTGGCCATCGACCCGGACGGCGAGATCGTCGCCGCCGACCGCCAGGCGCGTGCGCTGCTGGGCGTCGATGAGCGCCGTGTTGCGGGCCTGGGGAATTTCTCCAACCTGTTCCGCGGTGGCTTCGGCACGCTGATCGGGCGCGCGGCGCGCGATCCGGCGGCCCTGGTCGAGCTCGAGCTGCGCTCGGGGGCGCGGGTTCATGTGCGCGTGCGGGTGAGCCCGGCCTGGCAGGCCGGTGCCCAGGCGGCTCCAGCCAGCGCGGCCCGCGTCGTCGCCACCCCCGACCCCTCGCGCTCGGCGCGCGGGCGTGTCACGCTCGAGGCCCTGTCTACCGGCGATCCCGCGCTGCAGTTCGCGCTCGACCGCTGCGCGCGCATCGTCGGGCGCAACATCCCGATCCTGATCCAGGGCGAATCCGGCTCCGGCAAGGAGCTGCTCGCGCGCGCCTGCCACAACAGCGGCCCGCGCGCCGACGGTCCCTTCGTCGCGGTCAACTGCGCGGCCATCCCCGAGAACCTGATCGAGTCCGAGCTCTTCGGCTACGTCGGCGGCGCCTTCACCGGCGCGCGCAAGGAGGGGGCGGTCGGCCGCATCCAGCAGGCCCACGGCGGCACGCTCTTCCTCGACGAGATCGGCGACATGCCGCTGGCGATGCAGGCGCGGCTGCTGCGCGTGCTGCAGGAGCGCTGCGTGCAGCCGGTGGGGGCGGGCAGCGCCGTGCCGGTCGACATCGCCCTGCTGTGCGCGACCCACCGCCAGCTCGGCGAGCAGGTCAAGGCCGGGCGTTTCCGCGAGGACCTGTACTACCGGGTCAACGGCCTGAGCGTGCAGCTGCCGCCGCTGCGCGCGCGCAGCGACCTGCAGCGCATCGTGCGCCGCCTGCTCGACGGCAGCAGCCATCATCCCGCGCCGACCGGCGTCGAGGCCGCGCCCGAGACCATGGCGATCCTCGCGGCCTACCCCTGGCCGGGCAACATCCGCCAGTTGCAGAACGTGCTCGAGGTCGCGCTCGCGCTGCTCGACGAGGGCGAGACGCGCATCCTGCCGCTGCATCTGCCCGAAGAGGTGCTGCAGGCGGCCGGGGAGGCATCGCCGTACTCGACGGCGTCGCACTCGGTGCCGCCGCGCTCGGGATCGCTGCACTCCGTATCGTCCCTCTCCCCACTGCCGCTCTCCGAGCGCGAGGCGCGCCCAGCGCGACTCGCCGACGACCCCGACCTGCTCCCGCTGCGGCGCGCCCGCGCGCTCGACGACGACGCCATCCGCGCCGCGATCGCCCGCTTCGACGGCAACCTCTCCGCCGCCGCCCGCCACCTCGGCGTCGCGCGCAACACGCTCTACAGGAGGATGGGACGCCCGTTCTGACGCGCACCTCACCCCAAGACGCACGTCGCCGTTCCATCCGCAACAAGAGCCCCCGCCCGCGCCGGTTTCTGTAGGAGCGCCGGCAGGCGCGAAAGCGGCGCTCGGTCACCCGACGTGCATCCCTTCCCCCGCGGCCTTGTTCGCGCCTGCCGGCGCTCCTACAAAGGCCCCCGACCCGCGCCGGTTTCTGTAGGAGCGCCGGCAGGCGCGAAAGCGGCGCTCGGTCATCCGACGCGCGTCCCTTCCCCCGCGGCCTTGTTCGCGCCTGCCGGCGCTCATACAAAAGCTCCCGACCCGCGCCGTTTATGTAGGAGCACAGGCAGGCGCGCAGGCGGCCGCAGCCCTCATCCCTCGCCTCGCAGACCGAACCGCCCCATTCGCGGCTGCCGCCGCTCCTACAGCCCCCCCGGAGGCGCGCCGGTTTATGTAGGAGCGCCGGCAGGCGCGAAAGCGGCGCCGACCGAAAGCGACGCGCGCCGATGACCCGACCGCCGTGTTCGCAGCTGCCGCAGCTCCTACAGCGCGGCCGGGACGCGCGACGGTTTGTGTAGGAGCGCCGGCAGGCGCGAAAGCGGCGCCGACCGAAAGCGACGCGCGCCGATGACCCGACCGCCGTGTTCGCAGCTGCCGCAGCTCCTACAGCGCGGCCGGGACGCGCGACGGTTTGTGTCGGGACGCGGCCGGGACGCGCGCCGGTTTCTGTAGGAGCGCCGGCAGGCGCGAAGGCGGCGCTCGGTCACCCGACGCGCGTCCCTTTCCCCGCGGCTTTGTTCGCGCCTGCCGGCGCTCCTACAAGAGCCCCCGCTGCCGCGCTCAGAACCGGTAGCTCGCGCTCACGCCGGCATACACGCTGCGCTCGGGGCCGGGTTCGTAATAGCGGCCATTGCTGTCGCCGACCACGACCGAGCCCACGTGCTTGCGATCGAAGACGTTGTCCACCCGGAGTAGTTGCCCGAAGGTCCAGGGCCCCTGGCGCTGCTCGGCGCTCAGGCGCAGGTTGAACAGGGTGTAGGCCGGTGCTCTCGGCTTGTCGTTGAGGTCGTTGACGTACACCTTGCCGCGATACAGCGCCTCTCCGGCGAGCTCGAGCCCGGCGAGCGGCTTCCAGGCGAGCTCGGCGTAGGCGGTGAGCGCCGGGATCCCGGGGATGCGGTTTCCCGCGGGGATCTGTGTGACGTTTCCGCGACTGCGCGTTTCGAAGCCCTCGTCGTACTCGGCGGTCATCCAGGTCAGCGCCGCGCGCGCGCTCCAGTCGCGTGCGAGTTCCGACTCGGCGGCGATCTCGACGCCCTCGCGCGAGGTCTCCGTCGCATTCATGTAGCTGGTGCGGCCGCCGAGCGAGTCGGCGACGACGATCTCGTTCTTCGTGCGAATCGAGAACAGCGCCAGATTGACCCGGGTGTTGTCGGTCACGAAGGTCTTGATGCCGATCTCGGCCTGCTTGCTGCGCGACGGTTGAAGTCCGAAGTTGAAGCCGCTCTGCGGCGTCTGGTAGGCGATCTCCCCCAGCGTAGGGGTCTCGAAGCCGGTGCCGAGGCTGGCGTAGAGATTGGTGGCCTCACTCAGCGCATAGGTGACGCCCAGCGTCGGCGTGGTCCGGCTGTACTCGAGCCTGCCGCTGTCGTCCGGGTTGCCGGTGACGATGTAGTGGTCCTCGACCTTGAAGCGGACCTTGGTGTGGCGCACCCCCGCCGACCACTGCCACGGACCCTGGGCGAAGGTGAGTTGCGCGTAGGGTGCGAGGCTGGTGACGGTGTTGATCTCGTCCCGACGCTGCATGCCTTTCACGCCGAGCAGCTGGCCAGCCGGGACGAGCGCGATGAAGTTCTCATAGCCTCGGCGATCGTCCTCGGAGCGGTCGTAGTCCAGGCCGGCGGTGACCGTCAGGCGGCCCCCGGCGAGGTCGCTGTGGTCGATCCAGCGCGCTCCCATGCCGTAGAAGTCGCGATCGAAGTCGATGACGCCACCGGCATGGCGCGGGCTTCCCTGAACGTCGAAGGGAATGGACTGGTATTGCGTGACGCTCCGCCGCCCGGTGTAGGCGGTCAGTTCGAGGCGGTCTTCGCCGAAGCGGCGTTCATACGTCGCGCCGCCCTGCAGGTGATGGATGCTCTTGCGCGTGTTGTACGCCAGCGCTTCGGGCTCGACGCTGCGCGGGTCGAGCTGATAGCGATCCCAGGTGAGGCCCAGCGGATCCTCCGTCTCCGGCTGCCGCAGCCCGTTCGCCACCAGGGTCAGCGTGCTGTCCTCGTCCGGGTTCAGCGTCAGCTTGGCGAAGCCCTGGTCGCGGCGGGTCTTGCTGTGGTCGCGGTAGCCGTCGGTGTCGAAGCGCGAGGCGTCGAGCACGAAGCCGACGCCATTCTTCTCTCCCTCGGCGCCGATGCCGAACTTGGTCGTGCCCCAGCTGCCGCCGAGCACGCTGGCGCGCACGCGCGGATCGCCCTCGCCCTTGCGCGAGAAGAGCTGGATGACGCCGCCGGCGTGGTTGCCATACACGGTGGCGAAGGGGCCGCGCATCACCTCGATGCGCTCGGCGGTGTCGAGGTTGAAGGTGGCCGCCTGGCCCTGGCCGTCCGGGTTGGTGGCCGGGATGCCGTCTGCGATGAGCTTGACGCCGCGCACGCCGAAGGCCGCACGCGCGCCGAAGCCGCGCACCGAGATCTGCAGGTCCTGGGCATAGTTCTGGCGGTTCTGGATCACCAGGCCGGGCACGCCGGCGAGCGCCTCGGAGGCGTTCACGCCGAGGTTGCCGGCCTGGTTGGCGCGTAGGTCGACCGAATCGACCGAGTAGGGCAGCTCGAAGCTCTCGGTGGCGGTGGGCGCGCCGGTGACCACGACCGGGTTGAGGGCCACCGCTTCCGCATCCGTCGGCGCGCCCTGCTGCGCGCCGGCGAGGCAGGCGAAGCCGGCCAGCGCGCCGGGAACGCCGAGGCGGAGCAGGGCGGCGAGCCTCTTCGCGCGCGGGAGGGCGTGGTCGGTGTTGGCGGTTTTCCTGGGGGCGACGACAGGGCCCTTGGGGGCGGCGGGGACTGCGCGATGTTCGGCTTTCACGGTCGGACTCCTCGGCGGGCGTGATTTTCCGAAGGATTTTCGCTGAACACCGTCGGTGCCCGCCTCGACGGCAGCGCCAGTGCCATCTACAGAAAATCATGAGTCCGGAGCCCGGCGCCCGGCGCCCGGCGCCCGGAGCCCGGAGCCTGGAGCCCGCGGCCGCAGGGGGCGTGCGCATGGCTAGCGGCGCAAGCCCGGCCCGAGGTGCCGGCGCCGGGCCGGCC
>NZ_AMXF01000094.1 GCF_000310225.1 Thauera phenylacetica B4P | reverse complement strand
GCGATCGCGATCGCCGCCGAGGTGCTGCAGCTGCGCGGCGCCTCGCTCGCCGCCCGCCCGGCGCAGCGCGGCAGCGCCAGCGGCATCGCCCGAGCCGAATCGCACGCGCAGCCAGGACAGCCGTCCGAGCCTGCGCGCCGCGCCCACCCCACATGAGCTCCGTCCCAGTGCGATGAACCCGACCGCCATGAACGCCTCCCGCCTGAGCGCCGTGCGCGGCGAGATCGTGCACTTCCTCGCCGACCCCGCCGCCGACCCCCGCGCGCTCGAGCACTTCGCCGACGGCGTGCTGATCGTGCGCGACGGTCACGTCGCCGAATGCGGCCCCGCCGCCGCGCTGCTGGCGAAGTTGCCGTCCGGCACGCCGCTCGCCGACCACCGCGGCAGGCTCATCCTGCCCGGCTTCGTCGACACCCACGTGCATTACCCGCAGACCGACATCATCGCCAGCCATGGCGAGCAGCTGCTCGAATGGCTGGAGAACTACACCTTCCCCGCCGAGCGCCGCTTCGCCGACCCCGCGCACGCCGCCGAGGTGGCCGGCTTCTTCTGCGACGAGCTGCTGAGGAACGGCACCACCACCGCGGCCGCCTTCGCGACGGTGCACCCGGCCTCGGTGGAGGCGCTCTTCGCGGCCGCGCAAGCACGCCGCATGCGCCTGATCACCGGCAAGGTGCTGATGGACCGCAACTGCCCCGAGTTCCTGCGCGACACGGCCGAGACCGGCTACGCCGAGTCGAGGGCGCTGATCGAGCGCTGGCACAACCGCGACCGCCTGCTCTACGCCATCACCCCGCGCTTCGCGCCCACCTCCACGCCCGCGCAGATGGCGCTCGCCGGGCGGCTGTTCCGCGAGCACCCGGGGGTCTTCCTGCAGTCGCACCTGGCCGAGAACCGCGCCGAGGTGGACTGGGTGGCGCGGCTCCACCCCGAGGCGCGCAGCTATCTCGACGTCTACGAGCGCGCCGGCCAGCTCGGCATGCGCGCGCTGTTCGCACACTGCCTCTGGCTCGACGACACCGACCGCCGGCGCATGGCCGAGCGCGGCGCGGCGATGAGCTTCTGCCCCACCTCCAACCTCTTCCTCGGCTCCGGCCTCTTCGACCTGCGGCGCGCGCGCGCGCTCGGCGTGCGCGTAGGCCTGGGCACGGACGTGGGCGGCGGCACCAGCCTGTCGATGCTGCAGACGCTCAACGAGGCCTACAAGGTGCTGCAGCTCGGCGGCCAGTCGTTGTCGGCGGCGAGCGGTTTTCACCTCGCCACCCTGGGCGGCGCGCACAGCCTCTACCTCGACGACCGCATCGGCAACTTCGCGCCCGGCAAGGAGGCCGACTTCGTCGTCCTCGACCCGCGCGCCACCCCGCTGCTCGCCCGCCGCAGCGCCGGGTGCACGACGCTGGAGGAGCGCCTCTTCGTGCTGATGATGCTGGGCGACGACCGCGTGGTGGCGGCCACGCACGTGATGGGCGTGCCGATGTAGGCAGGGCGCGCGGCCGGCCTCAGATCATCTCGAGGAAGTCGCCCCAAGCCTCCATCGGCAGCGGCTTGCCGAACAGGTAGCCCTGGTAGGCGTCGCAGCCGTGCTGGCGCAGGAAGTCGCGCTGCTCCGGCATCTCGACGCCTTCGGCCACCACCTCCAGGCCGAGCGCGTGGCTCAGCGACAGGATCGCCAGCACGATCGCCTCGCTGCTCTCGTCCTCGGCCATGTCGCGCACGAAGGACTGGTCGATCTTGAGCTGGTCGAAGGGCAGGCGCTTGAGGTAGGACAGCGAGGAGTAGCCGGTGCCGAAGTCGTCGAGCGCGAAGCGGATGCCGAGCGCGCGCAGCTCGTTCATGCGCCGGATGGTCTCGTCCACGTCCGACAGGATCGCGCTCTCGGTGAGCTCCAGCTCGAGGCGGCCGGGGTCGATGGCCGCAGCGCGCACGGTGTCCTTCACGCTGGCGACGAAGTCGGGCTGGTGGAACTGGCGCGCGCTCACGTTGACCGCGATCTTGAGGTGGCGCGTGCGCTCGTTCATCTGCCAGCGCGCAAGCTGGGCGCAGGCGGTGCGCAGCACCCACAGGCCGAGGCGGACGATGTGGCCGGTGTCCTCGGCGAGCGGGATGAATTCGGCCGGCGACACCATGGCGCCGCCATCGAGCGGCCAGCGCAGCAGCGCCTCGGCGCCGATCACCACGCCGCGCCGGTTCACCTGGGGCTGGAAGAAGAGCCGGAAGGCGTTCGCCTCCAGCGCCTCGTGCATGCGGGCCTCCAGGCGGGCGTGCGCATCGACCACCGCCTGCATCTCCGGGTTGAAGAAGCGCAAGGTGTCGCGCCCTTCCTGCTTGGCGCGGTACAAGGCCACCTCGGCCTGCTTGAGCAGGCTCTCGAGCGAGCTCACGCCGTCGTGGAACAGGCTGATGCCGATGCTCAGGGTCGCGAAGTGGCGATCGCCGTCCCCGTCTCCGAGCACGTAGGGCTGCTGCAGTGCATGCTGGAGCTTGCGCGCGATCTGCTCGGCATGGCCCAACGCGTCGGCCTCGTCGTCGCCGACGCCCTCGACGAGCACGGCGAAGTCGTCATCGCCATGGCGCGCGACCGTGTCCTCCTCGCGCACGCCCGCACGCAGGCGCGCAGCCACCTCACGCAGCAGGTCGTCTCCCGCGGCATGGCCGAGGGTGTCGTTGAGCTGGCGGAAGCGGTCGATGTCGAACAGCATCAGCATGCCGAAGCGGTCGCGCCGCGCGCCGCTGCGGATCGCCTGGGCGATGCGGTCGTGCAGCAACGCGCGGTTCGGCAGCCCGGTCAGCGCATCGTAGTAGGCGAGCCGGTGCAGCAGCGCCTCGGACTGCTTGCGCTGGGTGATGTCCTCCTTGACCGCCACGTAGTGCGTGATCGCCCCGGCCGCGTCCTTGATCGGCGCGATCGTCGCCAGCTCGAGGTAGGTCGAGCCGTCCTTGCGTACGTTGTTGAACTCGCCGCGCCACACCTCGCCGGCGACCAGGGCCGCCCACATCCGCTCGTAGGTCGCGCGTGGCGTCAGCCCGCCGTTGAGGATGCGCGGGTTGCGCCCGAGCACCTCCTCGCGCCGATAGCCGGTGATGCGCTGGAAGGCGTCGTTCACATAGAGGATGCGGGCGGAGGTGTCGGTCATGACGATCGACTCCGGGCTCTGCTCGATCACCATCGACAGGCGCTGCAGCTCCGCCTCGCGCTTGCCGATCTCCACCGCCATGCGGTCGATGCCCTCGGAGAGCGCATCGAGCTCGCCCACACCGGTCGCCAGGGAAACGCGCGCATCGCGCCGGCCGGCCGCGATCGCGTCGATCGCGCCGCGCACCCGCGCCGCCCACACCTCGACCAGGCGATAGATGTAGAAGCGCGCGAGCAGCGCGGAGACGAGCGCGATGGCCGCGATCAGCGCCAGATGCAGCAGCAGGCGCCGCCCCACCGCCTCCAGGGAATGCTCGAGCGGCGCGCCGATGGCGAGGAAGCCGCTCTCGGGCGCGAAATCCGGCGCGCCGATGCCATACAGGCGATGGACGCCGTCCAGCCCGGCGAGCTCGGCGACACCGCCTTCGTCGCGCACGACCGCGGCCATGCGCGCGAGGGTCTCCCCGGAAACCTCGTGTGCGCGCCAGCGCTCGGGCTGGTGCGCCACCACGAGCCCGGAATTGCCGATCACGCTCGCCTCCCAACCCTCCGGCAGGCGGAACCCCTCGATCAGACGATCGAACCAGGCCACGGTGATGGTGGCGAAGATCACCGCGCGCAGCGAGCCGTCGGCCGCGCGCAGCGGGTAGCCGAAGGCCATGCCCGGCATTCCCGACACCTTGCCGATGACAAACTCCCCGGGGGAAATCCCGTCGCTGCCGAGAGAAGTGCGGAACCAGGCGCGATCGATCACCGTCACCGGAGCGCTCATCGGCCTCCCGCTGCAGAAGATCTCCCCGTCGGGCAGCGCAGCACCGATGTTGGCGAAACCTTCGAGCGACTCGAGCAGGCGGGCGGCGATTCCCGAGCACTGCGCAGCGTCCAGCGCCTGCAGGTCGTTCGAGCGCGCCATGATGCGCAGCACCAGCGCGACCGCGCGATGCGCGGCCTGCGCCTCGCGGTTCGCATCCGCCAGGCGCAGCGAGATCTCGGTCCGGGTCTCCTCGACCGCCTGCCGGCGGCGCTCTTCGTAATCGAAAAGCGCGAACAGCAGAACCGGCAGCACCGCGATCGCGATCGTCAGCCACAGGCGGAAATTGAGCGAGGAACGGATCATCGGTCTTCCGGCGACGGGCTTCGACGGGGGCTCTCCGGCGCATGAGGGATTGGGGTTCGGTGGGCGAACTCTGCCGCAGTTTCGCCACGCTGTCGCGCTCGAATGCCCGGATCATGCGAACCAGTTCACGCGACAGCCCATTCCGGTGCGTATGCAGCGGGAATCCCGCCTGCCGAACCCGGGTCGCTTCCCGGTCCGTCGCGCCCGAGCGGGCGACCCGGACCGTCCTCAACCTGTCGGTTCGACTCGACCGTCCCGCGTGTGCTCGCCGGGAAACACGAACTCCGCCAACAGCACGCGTGCCATGCCATCGGCGGAGAGGCGCAGCTCGGCCGGGTCCTCGGGCCAGAAGCGCAGCGCGTCGTGGCGCGCGAGGATGGCATCGCCCGAGTCGGCGACCACCCGCAGCGGCCCCCCATCCAAGAGCAGCATCAGTCCCTGCGCCGTGCTGCGCAGCAGCGCGACCTCGCCGCTCAGCGTCATGAGCCGGCAATGCTGCCGGCAGCGTGCATCGCGGCTCATCACGCCGGCGTCGAGCGCGACGCCGGCCGGGCTCGCGAACACGCGCGCGCCCCCGTCGAAATGCACGGCCTCGCCGCCCCGCACGAGCTCCACCGCCTCGCCATCGATGTCGAGCCGTACCGGCTCGCCCTCGAGCAGCAACAGCGTGCGGCTCACCCCCGGATAGGACGAGAAGGCGCCCGCCTCATGCAGTTCCGCCAGGCTGATCCGCCAGGCGAAGTCGTCGAGACCGGCCCCTTCGGGCGAGACCGCCACCTCGCGCGTCGTGCCGCCGCCGTTCTTCCACGGCCGCGCCACACGCGCGTCGCGCGGGAGGTGCTTCATCGGCCGCGCCCCAGGGCCGGTGCCGACAACCCGCGCAGCGAGGAGCGCAGCTTGTAGCGGTCGCCCGGGTGGATCAGGCGCGCGTAGCTGATCAGGTGATCGTCCGACCAGGTGCGCCGCGTCATGCTCAGGCAGGGCGTGGCGGGGTCGATGTCGAGCAGGCCGGCGGTGGCGGCGTCCACCCGCAGCGCCTCGACCACGTGCTCCACGTCGGAGATCGGGCAGCTCGCCACCAGCACCTCGTTGGGGGTCCGCAGGGAGAAGTCCGTGTGCAGATACTCGGGCGCCCAGCGCGGATTGACGAAGCGGTCCTCGAGCTGGATCGGCACGCCGTCCTCGCGATGCACCAGCACGGTGTGGAACACGCGCGCGCCCAGGCGCACGCCCAGGCGCAGCGCGACCTCGTCGTCGGCCTGCACCTCCTCGCGGCGGATCACGTCGTTGCTGTAGGCGTGGCCGCGGCCGCGCACCTCGGCGGCGATGTTGTACACCTCGAGCAGCGAGGACTCCGCCTTGCGGTCGGTGACGAAGGTGCCCAGTCCGGCCTGGCGCACCAGGTAGCCCTTCTGCACCAGGTCGCGGATCGCCTTGTTCGCGGTCATGCGGCTGACGCCGAAGTCGCGCGCGAGCTGCTCCTCCGGCGGGATCTGGTGATTCACCGGGAATTCACCGCTGCGGATGCGCTCGAGCAGGTAGTCCTCGATCTGCCGATAGCGTGGGGTGGTCTCGCTCAAGTCTCGTCCTCTGCTTCGCCATGCGTCCTGCGCATGATACCGGTCGTCAACAAGGGAACGGCGTCCGCCCGAGGACGTCGCCCCGCGAGCGGCGAAGGTGGGCATTACGCGTAAGAGGGCAGGATGGCCGCCGGCAGCAAGGCCGACAGGCTGCGCCCGAGCAGGAGCGCGTTCGCCGCCTCGATGTCCGGGGCGAAGTAGCGGTCGCGGTCGTAGAAGGCCACCTTGTCGCGCAGCAGCGCACGCGCCTGCTCGAGCACGGCCGAGCTCTTGCGGCCCTCGCGGAAGTCCAGGCCCTGGCAGGCGGCCAGCCACTCGATCGCGATCACGCCGCGGGTGTTGGCGGCCATCTCCCACAGCCGGCGGCCGGCGTTGGGCGCCATGGAGACGTGGTCTTCCTGGTTGGCCGAGGTCGGCAGGCTGTCCACGCTGGCCGGGTGGGCGAGCGCCTTGTTGTCGCTCGCCAGCGCCGCGCAGGTCACCTGGGCGATCATGAAGCCGGAGTTCACCCCGCCGTTGGCGACCAGGAAGGCCGGCAGCTGCGACATGTTGCGGTCCACCAGCAGCGACACCCGGCGCTCGGCGAGCGAGCCGATCTCGGCGATCGCCAGCGCGAGGTTGTCCGCGGCCATCGCCACCGGCTCGGCGTGGAAGTTGCCGCCGGAGAGGATGTCGTTCTCCTCGGCGAACACCAGCGGGTTGTCCGAGACCGCGTTGGACTCGATCTCCAGCACCTCGGCGGCCTGGCGGATCTGGGTCAGGCAGGCGCCCATGACCTGGGGCTGGCAGCGCAGCGAGTACGGGTCCTGCACCTTGTCGCAGGCGATGTGCGACTGCGCGATCTCGCTGCTGTCGCCGAGCAGGTGGCGGTAGGCCGCGGCGGCGTCGATCTGCCCGCGCTGGCCGCGCACCGCGTGGATGCGCGCATCGAAGGGCGCGCGCGAGCCGAGCGCGGCCTCCACGGTGAGGCTGCCGCACACGGTAGCGGCGGCGAACAGGTCCTCGGCCTCGAAGAGGCCGCGCAGCGCGTAGGCGGTGGACACCTGGGTGCCGTTCAGCAGCGCCAGGCCTTCCTTGGCCGCCAGGGTCAGCGGCTGCAGCCCGGCGAGCGCGAGCGCCTCGCCCGCCTCCAGCCAGCGGCCGCGGTGGCGCGCCTTGCCCTCGCCGAGCAGCACCAGCGACATGTGGGCGAGCGGCGCGAGGTCGCCCGAGGCGCCCACCGAGCCCTTGGCCGGGATCAGCGGGTAGACCTCGGCGTCGAGCAGCGCGATCAGCGCGTCGATGACCTCGCGGCGGATGCCGGAGAAGCCGCGCGCCAGGCTATTGACCTTGAGCAGCAGGATCAGGCGCACGGTGGCGTCGTCGAGCGCCTCGCCGATGCCGGTCGCGTGCGACAGCACCAGCGAGCGCTGCAGCAGTTCGAGGTCCTCGCGCGCGATGCGGGTCTGCGCGAGCAGGCCGAAGCCGGTGTTGATGCCGTAGACCGTGCGGTCCTCGTCGATGACCTGGCGCACGCAGGCGACGCTGCGCTCGATGGCCGCGCTGGCCTCGGCGGCGAGGCGCACGCGTACGGGTTCCTGCCAGGCCTGGCGCAGCTGGGAGAGGGTCAGGCGCCCGGGTTGTAGTTCAAGGTCGAGCATGAGTAGAAAGTTTCCAGAGGGTAAAGGAGCACCGGAGCGCGGTCTTCGAAGACTCGCGCTCCGGCTCGGGTGCCTACAACCGGACAGCTCAGGCGGTGGCGGAGACCTGAATGTCGAGATCGCTCCAGATCACGTCGAAATGCTCGTTGAACTTGCTCGAACGCCGCAGCGCGATCGGATCGTCACCTTCGACACCGAGATCGATCGGATAGATCGACTTGACGGTACTCGGCCGGTGCGAAAGGACGAGGACCCGGTCGGCCATCGCGATGGCTTCGCCGATGTCGTGCGTCACCAGGATGGCCGACTTGTTGCGATCGCGGATGATCCGCTTCACGTCGCCCTGGAGCACCAGCCGTGTCTGGAAGTCGAGCGCGGAGAACGGTTCGTCGAGCAGGATCACCTTCGGGTCGAGCGCCAGGGTTCGCATGAAGGCGACCCGTTGCCGCATGCCGCCCGAGAGCGAACTCGGCTTGGCCTCCTCGAAACCCGCCAGGCCATAGCTCCTGATCAGACCTGCCGCGCGCTCCTTGGCGAGCGCCGGATCGGTGCCGCGGACCTCGAGGCCGAGGGTCACGTTCTCCATGACGGTCCGCCAGGGCAGGAGCAGGTCCTTCTGCAACATGTAGCCGACGTGTCCCCGTGCACCATCGACCACTTCGCCGTCCACATGGACCGCCCCGGCGGTCGGTGCGAGCAAGCCGGCGATGATGTTGAAGAGCGTGGACTTGCCGCATCCGGACGGACCGATGATGGCGAGGATCTCTCCCGCATGGAGCTCGAAATTGATGCCGCGAAAGACGTTCACCTCTCGCTCGGTACCCTGATTGAAAGTCATCGAGACATCCCGTGCCTCGAGGACCACTTCCTTTCTGATCTTCACCATTTGAACCTCGCTTCGACCTTGACCAGCAGGAAGTCGAGAACCAGCGCCATGACCATCAGGCAGAAAATGCCCACGAAAACCGAGTTGAGGTCGTAGAGCGCGCCGGCGTTGTAGATGAAATAACCGAGACCGACCTTGGCCGAGATGTACTCGCCGACCACCGCACCGATCATTGCGAAGCCGATATTGAGGCGCATGGTGGCGAGGATCCATGGCGAGGCTCCGGGAACGATGACCTTTCTCCAGATCGTCAGTCGACGCGCACCGAGCGAGCGCATCAGCTTGACCAGGTCGGGATCGACCTCCTGTGTGCCCTGATACACGGAGATGAGCGCAACGATGAAGGTGAGGCTCGCAGCGATCGCCACCTTGGCACCGATATCCACGCCGAACCACACGACCACCAGCGGCGCGAGCGCGATCTTGGGCACGCCATTGATCGCCACGATGATCGGCCTGAGGATGCGCGCGACCGTCTCGGACAGCCACAGGGCAAGCCCTGTGACGCTACCGAGCGTAGTTCCCACGACAAAGCCCAGGATCGCCTCGAAGGCCGTCGCACCGGCGTGGGTGAACAACTCCCCGCTGGCGGTGAGCGCGATCAGCTTCTGCAGGATTCCGGAAGGCTGGCCGTAGAGGTACACCGGGGCCACACCGGTGCGGACGAGGACTTCCCAAACGATGAGGATGCCGGCGATCAGCAGGGTCTGGTAGATCGGGATTCGTGCCTTCGATGCCATGGAGGACGATCCGGCGGCACGGCGCGCAGGCGTCGCCTCGATTCGGGTCACTGTGCTGGCCATCGCGCTCACCCCGCCACACCGAACGCTGCGGTCGCCTTCTGCGCGAACCGGTTATCGACCATCTCCTCGAAAGGCAGCTGCTTGCGGATGGTGCCGGCGAGGAAATCATGCTCGACACTCGCATCCCATTCGGCCTTGTCGACGATCGGATTGAGCGGCACGTAGCCCGGGGTTGCGAGCAGGCGGGCGCATCCGGCCTCGATGACCTGGCGATCGAGATTGGAAAACTCCGCTCCCATCGCGCTCACGTAGGCGGCGGAGTTCTCGCGGATGATCTTCATCGAGGCCGCGAGGGCATTGCAGAAGCGCTGCACGAGATCCGGATTGGCCTCCAGATAGTCCCGCTTGACCATCACCGAGGTCAGCAGGATCGGCCCCATCTGCTCGGCAAAGCCGTACGCGACCTGCAGCCCCTGCTGGGCAGCGATGCTTGCGTCCCACTCGAAAACCACGCCGACGTCGGCGCGCTTGTCGCGTACTGCCCCCACGATCGAACCCGGGGGGCCTTCGAGGAACTCGACGCCGTCGGCCTTGGGATCCATCGCGGCGAATTTCTTCATCGCGAAGGTCGGCGTGGTGATGGTGTTCGAGGGGTAACGCAGGCAGGCGACCTTTTTGCCCTTGAAGTCGGCGAGCGACGTGAAGGAAGTCCCCGGCGGCGTGATGACCCACATCCCAAGCGCACCGCACATCTTGGCCACCACGGTCATCTTCCCTCCCTCGAGGGTCGAATTGACGGCCATCCCGGTGCCGGTCGCGGCAAACTGACCACGACCGGACAAGGCGATGGACACGGGCTCCACCACCGTACCGCCAACGTTGGTGTTGACCTCCAGGCCTTGCTGCGCGAACAGGCCATTGCGCGCGGCGACGTAGATGGGGCCGTAGTTGGCGAGCTTGAGGCCGGTGGTCAGTGTGACCGGGATCGCGGCCTGGCCATGGGCGTCGCGGATGGTGAGCGACACCAGCCCCGGCGCGGCGCCGAGCGCGCCGAGCATGCCGAGCGCCTTGAGGGCGCTGCGGCGACCGGACTTGTGGTTTTCGTAGTTCATGATTTCGTCTCCTCCTGTGCTGCGTGGTGTGGGCTTGCGAGTGGATGTGCCCGGCGACTCTACGGCCGGCCTTCCAGCCCGGCGGCCTCTTCTGGGGAAGCCATGGGAATGCGCATCTCGAAGGTTTCGTCGACCACGGTGTAGTCGTAGTACCCGAGGCGGGCGATGGGGCGCGCCTTCTTGATATCGAGCTTGCCGAACTCGTCGATGTACTCGTCCTTGATGTGAATCTTGACGACCTCGGCGAAGACGACGTCCACGGTGCCGACGTTGGAGTTGCCCTTGAGGCGATGAGTGGAGATATAGCGGCACTCGAAGTGGCAAGGGCTATCGGCGACCATCGGGACGTCGGAGAGGTCTGCTTTGACCGTCCGCAGTCCCGCGAGCTTGATCTCGCTCTCGCCGTAGGGTACGGCCATCGAGGTGGTATTCATCGCTTCGCGCAGATCCCAGGTGACCATGTTCCAGACGAACCAGCCGGTCTTCTCGGCGTTGATCACCGTGTCCTTGCGGCGACCGTCCGGATACTGGTTGGCCGCGAACATCACCATGGGCGGATCGAAGGTGAGGTTCTGCCACTGGCTGTAGGGCGCCAGGTTCTCGACACCATCCGGGCTGATCGACGACAACCAGCCGATCGGGCGCGGCACCGTGCAGGCCTTGAAGGGGGAAAACGGCAAGGGGCACTTCTCGCTACCGGGCATGTATTTCATGGTGTAGGTCCTTTGTGTGGGCTTACGGGATCATCGGCAGGTCGAGGCCGTTCTCGTGCGCGCTGTCGATCGCGATCTGGTAGCCGGCGTCGGCGTGGCGCATCACGCCGGTGCCGGGGTCGTTGCGCAGCACGCGGCCGAGGCGGGCGTGGGCTTCGGGGGTGCCGTCGGCGACGATGACCACGCCCGAGTGCTGCGAGAAGCCCATGCCGACGCCGCCGCCGTGGTGCAGCGACACCCAGGTGGCGCCGCCCGCGGTGTTGAGCAGCGCGTTGAGCAGCGGCCAGTCGGAGACCGCGTCCGAGCCGTCCATCATCGACTCGGTCTCGCGGTTGGGGCTGGAGACCGAACCGGAATCCAGGTGGTCGCGACCGATCACGACCGGGGCCTTGAGCTCACCCTTGGCGACCATCTCGTTGAAGGCCTGGCCGAGGCGGGCGCGGTCCTTGAGGCCGACCCAGCAGATGCGCGCCGGCAGGCCCTGGAAGGCGATGCGCTCGCGCGCCATGTCGAGCCAGTTGTGCAGGTGCGGGTTGTCGGGGATCAGCTCCTTGACCTTGGCGTCGGTCTTGTAGATGTCCTCGGGGTCGCCCGACAGCGCCGCCCAGCGGAAGGGGCCGATGCCCTGGCAGAACAGCGGACGGATGTAGGCGGGGACGAAGCCGGGGAAGTCGAAGGCGTTGTCGACGCCCTCTTCCTGCGCCATCTGGCGGATGTTGTTGCCGTAGTCGAAGGTGGGCACGCCCATCTTCTGGAAGTCGAGCATGGCGCGCACATGCACCGCCATCGACTGCTTGGCGGCCTTGACCACCGCCTCGGGCGAGGTCTTGCCGCGCGCGACGTAGTCGTCCCAGGTCCAGCCGATGGGCAGGTAGCCGTGCAGCGGGTCGTGGGCGCTGGTCTGGTCGGTGACCATGTCCGGGCGCACGCCGCGGCGCACCAGCTCGGGCAGCACCTCGGCGGCGTTGCCGAAGAGACCGATCGACACCGCCTTGCCCTCGGCGGTGTAGCGCGCGATGCGCTCGAGCGCGTCGTCGAGGTCGGCGGCCTGCTCGTCGAGGTAGCGCGTGCGCAGGCGGAACTCCAGGCGCGACTGCTGGCATTCGATGTTGAGCGAGCACGCGCCGGCGAGCGTGGCGGCCAGCGGCTGCGCGCCGCCCATGCCGCCGAGGCCGGCGGTGAGCACCCAGCGCCCCTTCAGGCTGCCGCCGTAGTGCTGGCGGCCGGCCTCGACGAAGGTCTCGTAGGTGCCCTGCACGATGCCTTGCGAGCCGATGTAGATCCACGAGCCGGCGGTCATCTGGCCGTACATCATCAGGCCCTTGCGGTCGAGCTCGTTGAAGTGCTCCCAGTTGGCCCAGGCCGGCACCAGGTTGGAGTTGGCGATGAGCACGCGCGGGGCGTCGCGGTGGGTCTCGAACACGCCGACCGGCTTGCCCGACTGCACCAGCAGGGTCTGGTTGTCCTCGAGGCGGCGCAGCACCTCGACGATCTTGTCGAAGCACTCCCAGTTGCGCGCGGCGCGGCCGATGCCGCCGTAGACCACGAGCTCCTTGGGGTTCTCGGCCACCTCGGGGTCGAGGTTGTTCATCAGCATGCGCAGCGCGGCTTCGGTGAGCCAGCTCTTGGCGGTGCGTTCGGTGCCGCGCGGGGCGCGGATCTCGATGTCGCGGAACTTGGTCATGGGGAATCTCCGTTTATGGGGTGCGGGGTTGGAAGGCGGGGTCGGGGTTGAGGTTGACGTTGTTGGGGTCGGGGGTTGCGCGGCGGTCATAGCCAGCCGAGCTTGTGGGCGAACTGCGCGAAGGGGATGGTGAACACCAGGCTCAGGAAGGTGCGCTGCAGCCAGACCAGCAGCAGGTCGCGCATGCGCAGCGGGATGCGCGTGGCGATCACGCAGGGGATCGAGGCGGACAGGAAGAGCACACTGCTGACCGAGACCACGGCGACGGTGAAGCGCACGACGACGTCGGCCTCCTTCATCAGCATCGCGGGCAGGAACATCTCGGCCAGGCCCGAGGCCACCGCGCGCGCCACCATCATCGGCTCGTCGAGGCCGAAGGCCCAGGTCACCGGGTAGAGCAGCACGCCGAGGATGTCGAACACCGGGGTGTATTTGGCGGCGAGCAGGCCGAGCAGGCCCACGGCGAGGATGCTGGGCAGGATCGCGGCGGTCATGCGCAGGCCGTCGGCGAAGGTCTCGCGCAGCGACACCCGCAGCGGCGGCGCGATGTGCGCATGCTCCAGGCCGGCGTCCCAGGCCGCCTGCATACGGCTGCGCCCCTCGGGCAGGACCGGGTCGGTGCTGCCCTCGCTGGGCAGGCGCGAGATCGGGTAGATGCGCGCGCTCACCGCGGTGACCGTGAAGGTGATCGCCATGCAGCCCCAGAAGTACAGGTTCCATGCCGGCATCAGGTTCAGGGTCTTGGCGACGATGACCATGAAGGGCGCCGACACGGTCGAGAAGCCGGTGGCGATGATCGCCGCCTCGCGCAGGGTGTAGTGGCGCTGGGCGTACATGCGCGCGGTGATCAGCAGGCCGACCGAGTAGCTGCCGACGAAGGAGGCCACCGCGTCGATCGCCGACTTGCCCGGCGTGCGCCAGATCGGTCGCATCACCGGCTGCATCAGCACGCCGATCAGCTCGAGCAGCCCGAAGCCGATCAGGAAGACGAGCGCGAGCGAGCCGAGCGGCACGATGAGCGCCAGCGACAGCACCAGCTTCTCGAACAGGAAGGGCAGCATGCCGGGGGCGTACACCACCTCCGGCCCCGCCTTGAACAGGAAGGCGACGCCGATCGCCAGGCCGAGCACCTTGAGCACCGAGAAGGCGACGCTGACCGCGTTCTCGCGCCAGCTGCCCGACACCCAGGGCTCGAGCGCGCCATAGGCCATCAGCAGCATCGCGATCACGACGACCAGCGTGCGCGCGTCCTTGACCAGATAGCTCGCCGCATGGTCGAGCACGATGGTCGACTTGCCGCCGATCTCGAAGGGCACGAAGAAGATCACCAGCCCGATCAGGCTGTAGACGAGCAGGCGCGCGAGCGCGACGCTGCGGGCGGACGCGGGCACGGCCGCGCTGGATGGTTCGCTCATGGGGGTCTCCTCCGGCAGATGCTTTTTGTAATGGCTTGCGGCTGTGCGGCGCGGGTTCAGCCGTTGAGGGTGAGCAGGTGGATCAGGCGCGCGGCGACGCGGGCGGTGCGCTGGTCGATGTCATGCTCGGGGTTGAGCTCGGCGAGGTCGGCGACGCGCAGCTTGCCGCTGTCGCGCACCTGCTCGGCGAGCGCCTCCACGAGGGCGAGCGGGACGCCGCGCGCGGCCGGCGCGCTGACGCCGGGCGCCTCGCAGGCAGGCAGCACGTCGATGTCGATGGTCAGGTAGAGGTGCTCGCAGTCCGCGATGAAGACGTCGAGCGCGGCCTGCACCTCGACCAGGTTCGCCGGGGTGATCTCGCGGTCCTCGCGCACCAGCACGTCGAGCTCGGCGGCGCGGCGGAACAGCGCGCGCGTGTTGCCGGCCCGGCTCACGCCCAGGCAGGCGTAGCGGAAGGGCCAGCCGCGCGCCGCGGCGGCCTCGGCGATCTGCGCGAAGGGGGTGCCGGACGAATGCGCGTGGGCGGGGTCGCGCAGGTCGAAGTGGGCATCGAGGTTGATGATACCGATGCGCGGCGCGTGCTCGCCGCTGCGCTCGAGATGCGCGGCCAGGCCCTGCCAGGTGCCGAAGGCGACCTCGTGGCCGCCACCGAGCACGAGCGGGAAATGGCCGCCGCCGAGGACCGCGGCGAGCGCGCGCGCCAGGCGCGCCTGCGCCGCCTCGAGCTCGCCGTCGGCGCACACCACGTCGCCGGCGTCGTAGGCCGGAGCGCTGC
>NZ_AMXF01000093.1 GCF_000310225.1 Thauera phenylacetica B4P | reverse complement strand
CGCCGACGCGCACGCCCGCCTCACCCTCTTCAGCCCGCTCGGCCAGGTCGTCGCCCTGCTCGAGGGCGGCCCGGCGGGCGCCAGCCTCGAGGCCGCCGATGGCAGCCGGCGCGAGGCCGCCGACGTGGACACGCTGTTGCCCGAGGTGCTCGGCGTCGACCTGCCCGCCGCACGGCTGCCGCGCTGGATCCAGGCTGCCCCCGCTGCAGACGCCGAGGTGCGCGACCTCGACCCCGCCGGCCGGCCACAGCGGGTCTTCGACCAGGGCTGGCGCATCGACTACGCCGGCTATGCCGACGACACCGCCGCGGCCACGCCGCGACGCCTGGAAATCTCGCGCGGCGACGCCCGCGTGCGCCTGATCATCGACTCATGGACCGCCCTGCCCTGAACCTCCTGCGAGCCCCGGACTGCAGCGACCCCACGCGGCTCCTCGCCTGCCCCGCGCCGGCCAAGCTCAACCTCTTCCTCCACGTCGTCGGCCGCCGCGCCGACGGCTACCACCTGCTGCAGACCGCGTTCCGGCTGCTCGACTGGGGCGACACCCTCGACTTCGCCCTGCGCACGGACGGGACGATCCGCCGCCTCAACGAGGTGCCCGGCGTGCCCGAGGCCGACGACCTGGTCGTGCGCGCAGCCCGCCTGCTGCAGTCGCACACGGGCTGTGCGCTCGGTGCCGACGTTGCGGTACACAAGGTGCTGCCGATGGGCGGCGGGATCGGCGGCGGCAGCTCGGACGCGGCGACCGCGCTGATCGCGCTGAACCGCCTGTGGCGAACCGGCCTGTCGCGCCCGCAGCTGCAGGCGCTGGGCCTGCAACTCGGCGCCGACGTCCCGGTGTTCGTGTTCGGCCGCGACGCCTTCGCCGAGGGCGTGGGCGAGGCACTGCAGCCGCTCGCGCTGCCGCCGGCGTGGTACGTGGTGATCTCCCCCGGGGTCCAGGTCCCGACCGCGGAAATTTTTTCGGCGGGGGACTTGACGAGGAATACGCCCCCCATAATAATGCCGGACTTCGCAGCAAGCACCACGCGAAACGACCTGCAGCCGGTGGCGTGCAGCCGTTACCCAGAGGTCTTGCATGTGATCGAGTGGCTGGATGTGCATGCACCGGCCCGCATGACAGGCTCGGGCGCCTGCGTGTTCGCGGAAGTCTCCTCCGAGGAAGAGGCGGATCGCATCACGAAGGACTGTCCGCCACGCTGGAAGGCATGGAAAGCACGCAGCATCGCTCGCCATCCCCTTTACGAGTGGTTACAATAGCGCCCGCTCAGCACTCGACGCGCAGCGAAAAGGTTTCTTGGGGAGTCGCCAAGTCGGTTAAGGCACCGGATTTTGATTCCGGCATTCGAGGGTTCGAATCCTTCCTCCCCAGCCATACAACGACGGGCAGACCATGGGTCTGCCCGAGTCGTTTTTACGCGCCGAATATTCGCGCGTCGTTCCTTACGGCACTCGGAGTAGCAGAAATGCCCCACGGCAGCCTGATGGTCTTCACCGGCAACGCCAACCCCAAGCTTGGCGCCGACGTGACGCGACGCCTGGGGATCTCCCTCGGCTCGGCCACCGTCGGCCGCTTCTCGGACGGCGAGGTCAATGTCGAGCTGCTCGAGAACGTGCGCGGCAAGGACGTCTTCGTCCTGCAGCCGACCTGTTCGCCGACCAACGACAACCTGATGGAGCTGCTGGTGCTGGTCGACGCCCTGAAGCGCGCCTCCGCCGGCCGCATCACCGCCGCCATCCCCTACTTCGGCTACGCCCGCCAGGACCGCCGCCCGCGCTCGGCGCGCGTGCCGATCACGGCCAAGGTCGTCGCCAACATGCTGCAGGCGGTGGGCGTCCAGCGCCTGCTGACCATGGACCTGCACGCCGACCAGATCCAGGGCTTCTTCGACATCGCGGTCGACAACGTCTATGCCGCCCCGGTGCTGCTCGCCGACCTCGACAAGCAGAAATACGACGACCTGCTCGTCGTGTCGCCCGACGTCGGCGGCGTGGTGCGCGCGCGTGCCTTCGCCAAGCGCATGGAGTGCGACCTGGCGATCATCGACAAGCGCCGCCCCAAGGCCAACGTCTCCGAAGTCATGAACATCATCGGCGAGGTCGAGGGCCGCACCTGCGTGATCATGGACGACATCGTCGACACCGCCGGCACGCTGTGCAAGGCCGCCGCCGCGCTCAAGAAGCACGGCGCCAAGCGCGTGCTGTCCTACTGCACCCACGCCGTGCTGTCGGGCGCCGCGGTGTCGCGCATCAATGAATCCGAGCTCGACGAGCTTGTCGTCACCGACACCATCCCGCTGCGCGACGATGCCAAGGCCTGCCCGCGCATCCGCCAGATCTCGGTGGCCTCGCTGCTCGCCGACACCATCCTGCGCATCAGCAACGAGGAGTCGGTCTCCTCGCTGTTCATGGAATAAGCCTTTCGCCCGTCCGGCCTCGCGCCGGGCGGGCATCCACCGTCTCCGCCTGGTCGCGGGCGGGGACAACCCACTCAGGAGCATCACATGCAAATCGAATTCAAGGCCACCAAGCGTGACGCGCAGGGTACGGGTGCGAGCCGCCGCCTGCGTCGCGCCGGCCAGATCCCGGGCATCATCTACGGCGGCGCGGGCGAAGCCCAGCCGGTGTCGATGGACCACAACGAGCTCTTCCACCTGCTGCGCAAGGAGGCCTTCCACGCCTCCGTGCTCTCGATCGATGTCGAAGGCGCCAAGCAGAACGCCGTGCTGCGCGACGTGCAATGGCACCCGTTCAAGCAGCAGGTGCTGCACCTTGACTTCCAGCGCATCGCCGCGGGCGAGAAGATGCACCTGAAGGTGCCGCTGCACTTCGTCGGCGCCGACGCCGCCCCCGCTGTCAAGCTCGGCGGCTGCATGATCTCGCACACCATCAACGAGCTCGACGTGCAGTGCCTGCCCAAGGACCTGCCCGAGTTCATCGAGGTCGACCTGTCGACGATGGAAGCCGGCCAGTCGGTGCACGTCTCGCAGATCAAGCTGCCGGCCGGCGTCGAGCTGGTCCAGCACGGCGAAGGCGACCCGGTGGTCGCGACCGCGCTGCTGGTGAAGGGTGCGGCGGAAGCCGAAGGCGAAGGCGAGCAGCAGGCCTGATCGCCCGGCCCGGATGCAGGAGACCGACGACCGATGAGCAACGCCGCCGCGCGTCCGCCCCGTCTGATCGTCGGCCTCGGCAATCCGGGCGCCGAATACTCCGAAACCCGGCACAACGCCGGGTTCTGGTTTTGCGAGCGCCTCGCCGACCAGCTCGGCGTGCGCTTCTCGCACGAATCCCGCTTTCATGGCCTGGTGGCCAACGCGCGTGAAGCCGGCATGTGGCTGCTGATGCCGCAGACCTTCATGAACCGCTCCGGCCAGGCGATCGGCGCGCTCGCGCGCTTCTACCGCATCGAGCCAGCCGAGATCCTCCTCGTGCACGACGAGCTCGACATCCCTCCCGGACAGCTCCGCCTCAAGTTCGGCGGCGGTCTCGGCGGCCACAACGGCCTCAAGGACACCTCCGCCCACCTCGGCACCAACGACTACTGGCGCCTTCGCATCGGCATCGGCCATCCGGGCGACCGCAACGAGGTGGTGAACTTCGTGCTCAAGCGCGCGCTGCGCGAGGAACAGCAACAGATCGACGAGGCCATCGACAAGGCGCTCGCGCTCTGGCCGCAGATCGTGCGCGGCGAGCTCAACGCCGCCGCCACCAGGCTCAATGTCCGCCCTGCGCCGCCCAAGCCCCCGAAGGCCCCCAAGGCGCCCAGGCCCGCGCCCGACGCCGCCACGGAGCCGCCCCCGACGGGGGACGGCTCCGCCGCCTGAGCGCGCTCAGTAGCCCACCGCCGCCAGCGCGCGCAGCGGGCCGACCGCGCGGATCGCCTCGATCTGCTCGCGGTGGCGGGTATACAGCGTGCCGCCGAAGCACACCGCGCTCATCGAGATGCCCTCGAAGTGCTCCTGGCTGCGCGGAATCGCCAGCAGCCAGCCCTCGCCCGCGAGCAGGTTGAAGGGCGGCAGCAGCCCGTCCTCCCCCGCCTCCAGGCCCAGCTCGGCGCGCGCGCGCTCGAAGCCCGCATGCAGGCTGTCGGCCGCGGCCTCCACCGCCTCGCCGCGACCGCAGCGCACCCGCACGAAGCAATGCCGCATCGGCAGCGCCGCATGCGTCGCCACCCCCTGCTCCGCCAACGCCGTCGGCAGCCCGGACGCGAAGAGGCTCAGGCTGGCGTTGCCGGCATCGTCCGGCATCCACTGGACGTGCTTGTGACGCTGGCTCGCCCCCGCGGCCGTGCCGCCGTTGTAGAGCCCGATCCCGCCCGCCTCGCCCATCAGCTCGGCGAGCGCGGCGAAGTCGCTGCGCGCGAGCGGCAGCAGCTGCTCCTCGAACGCCCGCCGCGCCAGCACCAGGTGGCGTGCGCACAGGGGAAACTTGTTCAGGATCGCCACGTGGGCGTCGCCCACGGGCCCGACCGTGAGCTCCGGGTCGGGATTGAGGAAAGGGTTGAAGTTCGGATCGCGCGGCCCGCCGGGGATCGCCACCGTCTTGCCGTCCCTGGCCGCCTCGTCGCCGGCGCCCTCGGCCCTGGCCGCAGCGCCTTGCACGCCTTCGCCCTTGCCCGCCTTTTCTCCGGCCCCTCCGGCGGGCGCGGCGCTCCGGCTCGCATCCTTGGCGGCGAGCGAAGACACCCAGCGCACGATGAAGCGCATGCCCGCGTCCTCCAACTCCACCTGTTCGGCCTGCACCGGCACCAGCGCCCCCGACGCCAACGCCGCCGCGCTGCGCGCATCGATCGCCTCGATCCAGTTGATGCTCATCCCTTCTCCTCCGGTGTGTTTTTGGGCAAATGCAGGACAGGGGGATTGTAGGCCGACCGCGACACGAATGGGCCGGAGACGACCACGACGAGAGCCGCCAAAGCTTCGCAGCCGCCGCAGCTCCTACAGGGGGCGGGGAACGCGGTGGGTTCTGTAGGAGCGCCGGCAGGCGCGAAGGTGGCGGTGCAGCCCTGCACGCGCGTCGCTTGGCGGATCGCCCGAGTTCGCAGCTGCCGCAGCTCCTACAGGGGGCTCCGGGACGCGCGGTGGGTTCTGTAGGAGCGCCGGCAGGCGCGAAAGCGGCGGTGGAGCCCTGCATGCGCGTCGCCTGTCGGATCGCCCGGTTCGCAGCTGCCGCAGCTCCTACAGGCGGGCCGGAAGCGCGGTGCCTTATGTAGGAGCGCCGGCAGGCGCGAAAGCGGCAGCTGTATGGTGCGCCGACGCCATTTCCGCAAGCTTCATCGCAGCCCTCCCCTCCGCCTGGGCGCAACCACCCCCGCGCCCGCTTTTGGAGCCCTACCCCACGACACGGTACAATCCCGGGTTTTCCACACCGGATCAAGGCCGTAGCCCCACGACGCGGCGACGCAGCCACCGGAACGATCAAGGATTCACATGAGCCTGAAATGCGGAATCGTCGGCCTGCCCAACGTCGGCAAGTCGACCCTGTTCAATGCGCTGACCAAGGCCGGCATCCAGGCCGAGAACTACCCGTTCTGCACCATCGAGCCCAACGTCGGCATCGTCGAGGTGCCCGACCCGCGCCTGGCCGCGCTGTCCGAGATCGTCAAGCCGCAGAAGATCCAGCCCGCCATCGTCGAGTTCGTCGACATCGCCGGCCTGGTCGCCGGCGCATCGAAAGGCGAAGGCCTGGGCAACCAGTTCCTGGCCAACATCCGCGAGACCGACGCCATCGTGCACGTGGTGCGCTGCTTCGCCGACGACAACGTGATCCACGTCTCCGGCAGCGTCGACCCGATCCGCGACATCGAGGTCATCGACACCGAGCTCGCGCTCGCCGACATGGCCACGGTCGAGAAGGCGCTCAACCGCTACAAGCGCCCCGCAGCCTCGGGTGACAAGGAGGCCAAGATCCTCGTCGCGGTGCTCGAGAAGTGCTTCGCCCAGCTCGACCAGGGCAAGGCCGTGCGTGCGCTCGACCTGTCCAAGGAAGAATGGGCCAGCATCAAGCCCTTCTGCCTGATCACCGCCAAGCCGGTGCTGTACGCGGCCAACGTCGCCGAGGACGGCTTCGAGAACAACCCGCACCTGGAGCTGGTGCGCGCCCACGCTGCCGCCGAGGGCGCCGAGGTGGTCGCGCTGTGTGCCGCGATCGAGGCCGAGATCGCCGACCTCGAGGACGCCGACAAGAAGGAGTTCCTCGAGACCATGGGCCTGGAAGAGCCCGGCCTCGATCGCCTGATCCGCGCCGGCTACACCCTGCTCGGCCTGCAGACCTACTTCACCGCGGGCGTGAAGGAAGTGCGCGCGTGGACCATCCACGTCGGCGACACCGCCCCGCAGGCCGCCGGCGTGATCCACACCGACTTCGAGCGCGGCTTCATCCGCGCCCAGACCATCGCCTACGACGACTTCATCCAGTACAAGGGCGAGGCCGGCGCCAAGGAAGCGGGCAAGATGCGCGCCGAAGGCAAGGAGTACGTGGTCAAGGACGGCGACGTGCTGAACTTCCTGTTCAACGTCTGACCCAAACAAGCCATTTCTAGAGCTTTCTTTGCGTTTCTTTTGCTCGGGAAGAGGCCAGAAAGTCCGCGTAAATAAAGGGTTCTGCATGTTCATGCAATCTCATGAAATGACCTGAGCTTGCATCGAAAAAGTGACTACGCTGGTGTATACGAAGATTGGACGAGGCGACAGAAGGTGTATATGATCCTTCTGTCGTTCCTCATTGCCGATCCCGTGACACCGTGCTGACAGATGCCCACTGCCGTGCTGCCAAACCGAAGGAGCAGCTCTACCGCCTGAATGACTTTCGCGGCCTTTACCTCGAAGTGAAGCCCAATGGGGTCAAGGCTTGGCGCTACCGCTTCAAGCTGGGCGGCAAGGGATCGTGGTTTGCGCTGGGCGACTACCCCGCCGTCAGCCTTGCCGAAGCGCGGGACAAGTGCGAGGAAGCGCGGAAGCTGGTCAAGCAGGGCATCAACCCCGTCCAGCACCGGCAGCTTGAGCGCCTCAAGCGCGAAGAGGATTCCGCCAATACCTTCGAGACCGTCGCCAAAGAGTGGCTGGCTCTGCGGGACTGGGAGGACATCACCAAGAAACGCCGCCTGGACATGCTGGAGCGGGTGGTCTTTCCCAGCATCGGCAAGCTCCCGGTGCGCGACATCACCCCGGCGCACGTTCTCGACATCCTCACCAAGACCGTGAAACGCGGTGCGCCGACCGTCGCCGCCGAAGCGAAACGCACCATGTCCGGCATCTTCGAATTGGCCGTCGCCACCTTGCGGGCAGACAACGATCCTGTCTGGCCCGTCCGCAAGGCGCTGCCCGCTAACAAGACACAGCACAAGACGGCGCTAACCACCGCGCAGATCGGCAAGCTGCTCAACGACTTCGACAACCACCGCTGCGGCTATCAGGTCAATTTCTGCATCCAGTTGATGTGGTGGACACTGGCGCGTCCCAGCGAAGCGGCAGAAGGGGAATGGGCTGAATTTGATCTCGATGCAGCGCTTTGGACGATCCCAGCCCGGCGCATGAAAGCCCGTCGCGAGCATGTTGTGCCGCTGCCGTCGCAAGCCGTAGAGATGCTGCGCCGCCTGCACGCCATCAGCGGCGACCGGACTCACCTCTTCCCTGGCAGGGATGACCGCAACAGGCCGATGTCGGTGCATTCGATCCGGCAGGCGCTCAAGGTGCTGGGCTGGAGCGGCACCTACAGCCCGCATGGCACCAGAACCACGGGTAGCACCCGGCTGAATGAAATGGGCTATCGCCCGGATGCCATTGAAGCGCAGCTTGCCCACGCGGAACCCAACTCGGTGCGCCGCACCTACAACCATGCCACCTACCTCGAAGAGCGGCGGAGCATGATGCAGGCGTGGGCGGACAAGCTCGAACTCTGGAAGCGGGAGGCAGCCAATGACAAAGGCTAATGAGCGGCGTCAGTTCCGCTTCGCACTGGTGAAGGACATCCTGCGCTGTGAGTCAGTCAGGAAACTGCCACATGACCACAAAAAGCTGCTTTTCCGGTGGCTGGCGAATGGCTGTAGCATCACCGACACCCCGCCTGATACATCGCGTATCCGGGCGCTTGAAAAGGCCGCGTCCGATGCGCGTCGGCTGCGGGCTGCGCTGGGTCGTCTTGATGCGAAGGACGCCGCCAGCCTGGACTTCAACTACAGCCAGACCATCCCGCTTTCAATCCGCCTGCTCGCCCTGGAAGAGCTGTCCAATGACGCCGATGCGCTGGCCCGCGTCATCAAGGGCGAACAAGCGGACATCGTGCGGCTGCGGAAACGGCGGACGGCGAAAAGCATTGCCAACACGCTTGCCATGTTCGGAATCCCGTTTAATACGCGCAATGACTGGGATGTGGATGAGCGCAATGTGACGACAGCCATGCGCTGCGTGATGTTCGCCATGCTGGAAGCCGATGCGAAGAAGCTGCATTGGGGCACAGCCGCCGCCATCGTCAAGCTGGGCTTTCAGATGCTGACCGATCCTGACGAAGAAAAGGTGGTGTTTTCAGAAGGGGAAATACCAGTTACGGCGGGGGATGCTGAGGACTTCCGACTTTTCCTGCGTGAAATGCCTGAGTTCAACGGCATCAAGCTGGTGGAGTAGCGAAAAGGCTTCTCCAAGCCTTTCGCCAGGACTATCATCTAAAAATACGGGTATACGGATTTAATGGTTGATGGGGCACCTTCACCCCATCAATCTGATACCACCCTCAGATGGTTGATAGATCGACTCCGTAGTTGAGTTCCTCTGCGAAGTCCGGCAGTCCGTAACCGATGGTTTTCTTGTAGAAAGGAGAGACCTTCGCAGTCGGTGCCTTCTTCTTGTGCTTCGTGGTGTAGAGCATTCGTGCCCGCATCACCTCGAAGGAGTAACCGCGCCCTTCACGGTTCTTGTCCTTGGCCAGTCGGTTGATGGACTCCGTGTAAGCGTTGGTGACGGGCATGTCCGTCTCGAAGTAGGTCATGGTCTCTTCGCGCCAGTTTCCCACTGCCCTGACCAGATCGCTCCAGACTTCCTTTTGGCCCTTCGGGATGGTGGCTATCCACTCGTCCAGGGCGGCTTCTGCCTGGAGCCGTGTGGTGGCGTCCCAGATGCCGTAGAAGCGCTCCTTGTGCTCGTAGGCGGCCAGCAGTTGCGGGAACGCGCCTGTCCAGGTCTCCATGATGAGGCGCTCCCGGTCTGAGACTTCGTGAGCGCGTTTCAGCAGGATTTTCCGGTCTCCCTTGAGAGTCCGGCTCTGGGACGGTTTCAGCTCCTTTCTGAGGCCCTTGCGTGAGCACGGTCATCCTCAACGATGTAAAACAGCGTGTTTTTGGTCATTTTGGGTGATGTTCGAGGCCTGAAGTCCCTCATCTTCGATGACCAAAAGTTTTTCTGAAATATCAGCGCGTTATCGACTCCGTTCGGGCACGGTTTGTGCTTTACGTACTGGCGCGCGCTGCGTGCAGAGTCAGCCCTACTGCCTGGCGACAACTCGCCCGGAACGTAGGCGTTGTCAAGGCTGCGGGCGTAGCCCGCACCCGAAGGGCATGGCCTTGAAAACGCCGGAGTGCAGGGCACCCTCGCGTTCAAGCAGAAGGGCGGATCGGCGTTCATGCGGCAGTTCACCATCGCGGAGGGTGACCATCACAACATCAAATCCGGTGATCACACTCACTTGCGCACTCTCTCTAGGGCATCGTTGGCCATGCGCACCACATGGAACTTATCGACCACGATACGGGCCTGGGGCAGCACAGCCTTGACCGCTGCCCGGTAGGGGTTCCACATGTCCATGCTGACGATCTCGACCTTCTGCCGGTCTTTCAGCTTCATCAGGTAGTTGGTCACCACGTCCTGGCGGCGGGTGGCCAGCAGGTCGAGCAGGGTTCGCTCCTCAATGTTGGTCAGAATGCAGCGGTAGCGCTTGTTCAGGTATAGCTCGTCAATGCCCAGGATGCGGGGCGTCTCGAAGCGGTGCCAGCGCCCCAGGAACTCGGCGCGGGCGTTGAAGATGTCGCGCACCGTCTTCTCGTCCAGGCCGGTCTGTGCCGCCACAAAGGTGTAGGGGTGGTTGAAGGATTCCTTCTCCACGTACTCATGCAGCCGCAGTGTCATACGGAATCCGTCCACCATCTCCGGTAGCTGGGGCCTGAATGTTGTCTTGCAGGCCCGGCAGGTGTATCGGCGGCGGACCACCCAGAAAGTGACCCGCTTGCCGTGGATGGGCAGATCACGATAGGGAACGTCACGCTTGCCGAACCGTACGAACTCACCCTGCACGCCGCATTCCTCGCAGGCGATGGGATCGGGCACGTCCACCTGGAAGTGCATTTCGTCGTCGGTTGATTTGCAGCCCAGTACTTGGTATTGCGGCAGGTGAAGGATGTTGTCGGGAAGTTCGGTCATGGTGTTGTATAGGCGTAGGTGTCAGTCAGATCCATCCGACTCGGCATTGGTGTTTGCTTTTTTACCCAACAAGCTGCTGGAAACGAAAAGTAAGGCACCGAGGACAATTGCAATATCAGCCAGGTTGAAGGCCGGCCAATGCCAGTCTCGCCAATAGAAATCAAAGGAATCCACAACATAGCCGCGAAAGACCCGGTCAATCAGGTTGCCCATGGCGCCACCGAGGATAAGACTGTAAGCGATGGCTTCTCCTTTATGACGATTTTCAAGGATCAGCTTGATCAGAAAAATCGAGACCACTACCGCGATTCCGATAAAAAAGTAGCGCTGCCAGCCTCCACCATTCGCAAAAAGACTGAATGCGGCACCGGTGTTCCATAGGTGCACCCAGTTAAAGAACGGGGTCACCGAAACATACTCGCCATAGGCCATTGATTGCTGCACCAGCCACTTTACAGCCTGATCAGACGCTGCCAGCAGGCCCGATATGGACAATAGGGCATACGGCGAGAGCTTTTTGCCAATAATGAGCATTATTTAACCCTTCAACGCCAAAATGCGTCTGGCACCGTTAAGTACAATGCCCCCCGCGATGGTGCCGATAATCAGATCCGGATAATTGGAACCGGTCCACGCGACCAGGGCGCCGGCGGTGATGACCCCCAGGTTGATCACCACGTCGTTGGCCGAGAATATCCAGCTTGCCTTCATGTGCGCCCCGCCTTCCCGATGTTTGGATATGAGCAGCAGACAACTGGTATTGGCAATCAATGCGACGAATGCGATAGCCATCATCACCAGCGATTCAGGCTCACTACCGAATACAAAGCGTCTCACCACCTCTACGAGCACGCCCACAGCCAAGATCAGTTGCAGTACACCAGCAAGATGCGCGGCACGTACCTGCATTTTCACGCTATGTCCAACCGCATAAAGGGCAAGCCCGTACACCGCCGCATCGGCAAAATTGTCCAGGGATTCTCCAATCAGGCCGGTGGACCGGGCGATCAGACCGGCAGTCATTTCCACCACGAACAGAAGTGCATTGATGCCGAGCAACCAGCGCAGGGTCCCGGATTCTTGCTTAGCAGAAGCTGCCGAAAACTCGGCGGCCTTGATGGTCTCCGGATTTGCAGCGACGGTTTCCTGAAGCGAGGCGCCTAGCCCCAAGGTCTTCAGTTTCGAGGTGACGGGCTCGACCTCGCCGTCATGCACGACCTTCAGCCGGCGGTTCGACAAGTCGAAGGACAGCGCCCGAATCTCCTCAAAGCCGTTCAGGGCTAGGCGAATCATTCGTTCTTCTGATGGACAGTCCATCTTCGGCACGGCATAAACACTGACCCATCTCCCTGGCGCCTCGGAGGAGGCCTGTATATCGGTATCCGCTGCGGACGTTGCATCACCGCCACAGGCGCCACCACAGGATTTGCTCATGATACGACTCCACTTGAACAATGTTGTGGTACCATTTAACCTGAATCCGTGTTGTCTTCAGCGCGTACCCGCTCCGCGAGCCCCAGCGCATGATTTTTCTGCTGCCTGACTCCCAATCTCAGCTCACCGCAGCCCCGAGCACCGTCCTTTCACGGCCCGGAGGCCCGGCGAGCCGGGCTTACGGGGGGTGCGCTACGTCATTTTCCTGCTCCCACGCGGCCGTCGCCCTTTCGCCGCAGCGAAATGGCCTCGATTCGGAGAATTCGGCCGTCGGATTTGCATCACGGCGAAGCCACCGCGCACAGTCGCGCCTGCACCGTGGTGAACACCTTCACATGCGCGGCGACGCCGCGTCCGAAGTCCAGCACCAGGCGGCGGGCGTGTTCGACGAACTTCGCCGCACGGTACATCACCTCCTGCAGCACTGTCTTGATGCGTCGGCGCTTGGCCGGGTGACGGATCGGCGAGAGCTCGCCGGTCAGCCCGAGTTGGCCGATCAGGCGCAGGCAGTTGTAGGCGAACGCGGCCAGATGCATGACCGCGTCGTTGGTGTCGAACTTGCCCGAGGGCAGGCGCTCGAGGTCCAGGTCGGTCTTGATCTCGGAGTGGAACTGCTCGTGCGTGCCGTGGTGCTTGTAGAGCTCGATCACGTCGGCCATCGCCACTTCGAGGCTGGTCCACCAGCCTTCGATCTCGATCTCGGGGGTCAGCAGGTGCTGGCCCTTCTTGTCGATCGTGCGCTCGGTCACCCGCACCACCAGACGCAGCGTGCGCTTGGCCTTCTTCCAGGCACGGTCGATCTTCAGGTCCAGCAGCCCCACCCGCTTGCCCGCGCGCACTTCCTCGAAGACGCCGGCGGCCTCGGCCCGGTCCACCCAGGCGGTCTTGTCCTGACGGCGCGGATTCCACTTGGTGAGGTAGTCGAACGAACGCCCCAGCGCTGCCCAGCGATCGCGCTCGTCGGCCAGCGCGAACAGCAGCCGGGCGCTGTCGAAGCCGCTGTCGGCCCGCCACAGCAGCTTCGCATCGGCCGCACACACCCGGCGCAGGCGCGGGAACGCGCGCTCGAAGAAATACTCGGTCTCCAGCGCCGAGTGGTGCGACCCCGCGCGCAGCTCCAGGCCGAGGTTCCAGCCCTCGTTGCCCAGGTACAGCGCGATCGGCGTGTAGCCATCGACGCCCTGGTAAGTGCGGCTGACCGCCTCCTTCTTGGTGTCGGAGTTGTCCATCACGAAGGTGTCCAGATCGGCGCAGACGTAGCCCTTGTGCGCCGTGATCGGCGCCTCGGTGCGCTCGAGCAGGCGCAGGCTCAGCTCGTCGGTCAGCTCGCGCAGCTCGGCCGCGCGGGCATCGAGCCGTTGGCGCATCCACACGCTGCCGGGCACCTTGGCGAGCCCGAGCGCTTCCTTGAAGAAGCGGTCGCCGCGAAACGGCTCGATCGCCTCGAAGTCGCTTTTGCCCAGGCTCAGCAGCCCCACCACCGACTTGACCAGGTCCGAGCTCCGCATACCCTGCGACACCGGCAGCCTCGGGTCGATCACCGCCTCGACCTGTGCCGCCTGGCAGCACTGCCCGATCAACGCCAGGCCCGAGTAGGACGTCAGATTGAGCTTGGCGGATTGCTTGACTTCGAAGCGCGGCATGGTCGGTTGGGTGAAAGGCTCGGATGCGTAATTATACAATTACATCAATGCGTTAGGCTGGATTTCCGGCTAAGCGAACACGGATTCAGGTTTAAAACTATAAAGCTACTATAAGGTCAATAGAGTAAAGAATCCGTTGGGGAGGAGGCTGATGCGCATTGGTCAGTTGGCGCAGTTGGTAGGGGTCGAAACACAGACGATCCGCTTCTATGAACAGCAGGGCTTGTTGCCGCCGCCTGATCGGCAGGACAACGGTTACCGTGTCTATACCGAGAAGCATGGTGAGGGGCTGGCCTTCATCCGTCGCTGCAGAATCCTGGGCCTGTCACTGGCTGAGATTCACGAACTACAGAGCTATCAGGACGACCCTCATCAGCCTTGTACCGCCGTCAACGCCTTGCTCGATGATCACATCTCTCATGTGCGGTCGCAGATAACCGCTCTGCAAGCGCTTGAGAAACAACTCGTTTCACTGAGAGCGAGTTGCAACGATGACCGGGAAGTTGAGGCGTGTGGGGTTCTTGCTGGAATTAGCGAAGGAAACATGCACCAGCAGTAGGTGAAGCATCAACCAGATAATCCGATGAGATGCCGGTCTGTCTCACTCTCATGCAAAGGTAAGATCAACCATTTAATCCGCTTACCCCAAAACGCATATAGAGAAGCGCAATTTCGATGCATATACGTGTGCAGACTTACCGCGATAAAAGCGGAAACACACGACAGGGAAAATCAATCTCCCTGCTACGCTACGCCTATGACCATGAGAAAAAGCGTTCCAAGCAGATTGTGCTAGGGACTGTGGATCGCTGGGCAACGTCACTGCCACCTGACATTGACGCCATCCTGACTGACGCCGAGCGTGAAGAGTTCAGGGAGTGGATGGCCGAGAGAGACCGGCAGCTCGCTGAGTACAAGCAGAAAAGCCACTTGCTGCACGCTGCCGAACAGATGGGATGGGCGGCAAAAGCACTGGCTGCCGGAGTGGAGCCAGTCCGGCCTGAGCGGATTTGGGAGGCTCTGGATGTGCTGGCAAAGGCGCTGGAGAAGGCTGGCTATCCAAGACCGACCAGAGCGCGTGGGCGTCCGTCGAAGAGCGAAACGCCGACGCCGGACGATCTGGTTGCCAGCCCCTACGATGATCCGATGCTGGCAGCAGAGCAGGCAGAAATGGATGAGCGGATGGCGACACTGCCGAGTTTCATTCCCGACGGCCAGTCACGGATGCGAAGGAGCAGGAATGTACAAAAATGAAGAGTCATATTGTTAACGGCGGTCGATTCCCGCACAAATCCGGCGTCCACCGCCGGCACGGCACAGCATGACCTTGATCTGGTGAGCGGATAG
>NZ_AMXF01000092.1 GCF_000310225.1 Thauera phenylacetica B4P | reverse complement strand
CCCGGCCTGCGCCCCGCCGGCCGCGAGTGCGAGCGCACACGCGGCGGCAAGCTGGCGGAGCGGGGCGGGCAGGGGGGGCATGGCGGCGTCTCCCGGGATCAGGCCCGGTCGAGACGTGCGAGCACGTGGCCAAGGACCTCGCCCGCAGGCAGCTTGGCCGCCTCGGCGTCGCGCCGGCCCTGGTATTCGACCACGCCTTCCTTGAGCCCGCGGTCGCCGATGGTGACGCGGTGCGGGACGCCGATGAGCTCCCAGTCGGCGAACATCACCCCGGGGCGCTCGTCGCGGTCGTCGAGGATGGCGTCCACGCCGGTGGCGAGGAGCGCGTCGTAGAGCTTCTGTGCCTCGTCGCGCACGGCCTGAGACTTGCCCCAGCCGACCGGGCAGATCACCACCTCGAAGGGCGCGATCGCGCGCGGCCAGATGATGCCGCGGGCGTCGTGATTCTGCTCGATCGCGGCGCCCAGGATGCGGGTCACGCCGATGCCGTAGCAGCCCATCTCGAAGTGCTTGGGCTTGCCGTCCTCGTCGAGGAAGGTGGCGTTCATCGCCTTGGAGTACTTGGTGCCGAGGTAGAACACGTGGCCGACCTCGATGCCGCGCTGGATGGCGAGCACGCCGCAGCCGTCCGGGCTGGGGTCGCCCTCGATGACGTTGCGCAGGTCGGCCACCAGGTCGGGCTCGGGCAGGTCGCGCCCCCAGTTCACGCCGGTGAAGTGGAAGTCGGCGTCGTTGGCGCCGCAGATGAAGTCGGCCATGTGGGCGACCGTGCGGTCGGCGATCACCTTGACGGGCTTCAGGAGGCCGATAGGGCCGAGGTAGCCCGGCTTGCAGCCGAAGTGCTCGAGGATCTCGGCCTCGGTGGCGAAGCGGAAGCCCGCCTTGAGGCCTTCCAGCTTGCCGGCCTTGACCTCGTTCAACGCATGGTCGCCGCGCACCAGCAGCAGCCATACGGTGACGCCGGCGGGCTGGCCCTTGTCGTCGACGTCGTCGGTGGCCAGCACCAGCGACTTCACCGTGGTGGCGAGCGGCACGCCGAGCAGCGCGGCGACGTCCTCGCAGGTGGCCTTGCCCGGGGTGGGGGTCTTCTCCAGCGCCTTGGCCGGGTCGGCGCGGCGCGCGAGCAGGGACACCGCTTCGGCCAGCTCGATGTTGGCGGCGTAGTCGGAGTCGGGGCAGTAGACGATGGCGTCCTCGCCGGTGTCGGCGATGACCTGGAACTCGTGCGAGCGGTCGCCGCCGATGGCGCCGGTGTCGGCCGCCACCGCGCGGTACTCGAGGCCGAGGCGGTCGAAGATGCGCTTGTAGGCGGCGAACATGAGGTCGTAGCTGCGCCCCGCGGCTTCCTCGCTGCGGTCGAAGGAGTAGGCGTCCTTCATGGTGAACTCGCGCCCGCGCATGACGCCGAAGCGCGGCCGGCGCTCGTCGCGGAACTTGGTCTGGATCTGGTAGAAGTTCTTCGGCAGCTGGCGGTAGCTCTTCAGCTCCTGGCGCGCGATGTCGGTGACGACTTCCTCGGAGGTGGGCTGCAGCGCGAAGTCGCGCTCGTGGCGGTCCTTGAAGCGCAGCAGCTCGTCGCCCATCTTGTCCCAGCGCCCGGTCTCGTCCCACAGCTCGGCGGGCTGCACCATCGGCATGATCAGCTCCATGGCGCCGGCGCGGTCCATCTCCTCGCGCACGATGGTCTCGACCTTGCGGATCGCGCGCAAGCCCATCGGCATGTAGCTGTAGATGCCGGCGGCGACCTTGCGGATCATGCCGGCGCGCAGCATCAGCTTCTGGCTGACGACTTCGGCGTCGGAGGGGGCTTCCTTGAGGGTGAACAGATGGAACTGGCTGGCGCGCATGGGAGTCTTCGGATCAGGCGTGAACAAGCGCGCGATTCTAGCGCATGGGGCCGGCGCGCAAGCGTTCGCGGAACCCCAGCTTAAGCGATGCACTGCGGCGGTGCGCTTTCATTGCGTGGCCAAGTGTGAAAAAATCGTGACCAATCAAACGAATTCGAAGGTTCGTCATGCTTGACCGTGAAGGCTTTCGCCCGAACGTCGGCATCATTCTGGTCAATGCGCGCAACGAGGTGTTCTGGGGCAAGCGCATCCGCGAACATTCCTGGCAGTTTCCCCAGGGTGGCATCAAGCACGGCGAGTCGCCGGAGCAGGCCATGTATCGGGAACTCCACGAGGAGGTCGGCCTGCGGCCCGAGCACGTCAGGATTCTCGGCCGCACGCGCGGATGGTTGCGCTACGAGGTTCCCAAGCACTGGATCCGGCGCGAGTGGCGCAACACCTACCGCGGACAGAAGCAGATCTGGTTCCTGCTTCGCCTGGTGGGGCGCGACTCCGACGTCTGCCTGCGCGCGAGCACTCATCCGGAATTCGATGCCTGGCGCTGGAGCAACTACTGGGTGCCGCTGGAGGCGGTGATCGAATTCAAGCGCCAGGTGTATCAGCTGGCGCTGATCGAACTCGCGCGCATCCTTTTCCGTTCGCGCAGCTTCGAGCTGCCCGACGGCTATCGCCTGCCCGACCCGGAGCCGGTTCCCGAGCCGGTGCGGGTGGTGATCGGCGAGCGCGGACTGCGTGATGCGATTCGGAAGTAGCGGGGTTGCGTATCGCCTTGCCCGATGGCCCGTTCGCCGGCCGCTTGTGTGCGGGGTGGTTCGTGCCCGTGCCGCGACCTGCCCGTCGACGATCGACCGGTGTTGGCCGGTGCCTTCCACCCTCAACCCTGCTGTGGAGTCCCGATCCTTGAACCGTCTCCTCGCTGATCGGCTGCGTCTAGCTGTCCTCTTCCTCGCAGCCCTCGCGGCGCCCGTGTCTGCAGGCTTGCTGGTCGAGGCCGACCCCGACTGGAAGGAGGGCGAGGTGGCCATGCCGGCCGCGCCGCGCGAGGCCGCCCTGCGCGCGATCGACATCGGCACGCCTTCGCCCAATGCCTTCTTCGTCGATGAGGACAGTGTCGGCGTCGGGGCGGATGGGGTGGTGCGCTACACCCTCGTCGTACGCACGCGCGGCGGGGCGGAGAACGTGAGCTTCGAGGGCCTGCGCTGCGCCACCGGCGAGCGCCGCATCTACGCCAGCGGACGCAAGGACGGGACGTGGGCGCCGCTCAAGAACAGCGCCTGGCAGCCCATCGTCGACAACGGCTACAACCGCCCGCGCGCGGCGCTGGCGTGGGAGTACTTCTGCGACGGCCCGGCCGCCCCGCGCGACCGCGAGCATGCCTTGCGCCTGCTGCGTCAGAAGCGCGACCTCGACAAACCGTTTGGAGTCCACCAATGATCGATCAGGCCATCATCGAGTTCGACAAGGCGCTGCGGACGGTCTTCGCGCCGGCGCGCAGCGTGCGCGCGGTGCCCGGCGAGGACGTCCCGGAGGCCGAGCTCGACGCAGCCGAGCGCAGCCACGCGGCGGCGCTGATGCGCGTGAATCACGTCGGCGAGGTGTGCGCGCAGGCGCTCTACCAGGGGCAGTCCATCATGTCGCGCGACCCCGCGATCCGCGACACCCTGCGCCAGGCCGCACAGGAAGAGACCGAGCACCTGGCATGGACCGAGCGCCGGATCGCCGAGCTCGGTGGTCGCAAGAGCCTGCTCAACCCGCTGTGGTACGGCGGTGCGCTTGCGATGGGGCTGGCGGCGGGTCGCCTCGGCGAGCGCTGGAACCTCGGCTTCCTCGCCGAGACCGAGCGCCAGGTCGAGCAGCACCTCAAGAGCCATCTCGACACCCTGCCGGCCGCGGATCGGCGCTCGCGCGCGATCGTCGAGCAGATGAAGGTGGACGAGGCCGAGCACGCCGAGACCGCGCTGCGCCTGGGTGCGCACGAGCTGCCCGCACCGGCGAAGGGCGCGATGAAGCTCGCCGCGCGGCTCATGACCACGCTCGCCTATCGGCTCTGAGCCTTCCACCCCCGGCAGGGGCGGAAGGCGCTCGCAAAGAAAACAATGACTGCAGAACGTTTTCTTGGGAGCCACCGCGGCGCCCTCGTCCGTGCGGCGAGGGCGGCCTCGCTCCGCCTCGCTCCTCAGTCCGCCTCGAGCAGCTCGACCTCGTGGACCATCTCGGCCGTCCTGCCGAGCATGATCGAGGCCGAGCAGTACTTCTCCGCCGACAGGTGCACCGCACGCTCGACCGTCTCGCGCTTGAGATTGCGCCCGGTGATCGTGTAGATGAAGCGGATGCGGGTGAAGACCTTGGGGTCGGACTCCGCGCGGTCGGCTTCCAGGCGCACGCTGCAGCCGCGCACGTCGTGGCGGCCGCGCTTGAGGATCAACATCACGTCGAAGGCGGTGCAGCCGCCGGCGCCGGCCAGCAGCAACTCCATGGGCCGCGGCGCGAGGTTGCGCCCGCCGGCGTCGGGTGCTCCGTCCATCGCGACGATGTGACCAGTGCCGGTCTCGGCGATGAAGCTCATGCCGTCGAGCCACTTGACCGTGCATTCCATGCTGTTCGCTCCTTCGGGCCCGGGTCCCGTTGTCGAGTTCGTAGGGGTTGAGGCGGCATGTTACCGCAGTGCGTCATGGACTTCGTCCGTGCCACGCGGACCGTCGCATCGCCCGCGCCCGCTCCGGCTTGCCGGGGGTATGCGCGGAGTGCCGGGGCGATGTTCCGGGCTTCAGTACGGTGCCGTAGTGATGCGGTGCAGCAAACCGGGGCATTAAGAGGATGCCGTCCGTGTCCGGGCAGGGGGTTCCGGGCTCGTGAGAAGAGCGAAAATTGATTTAAAACAAAAAACTGCCATCGAATAAAGCGAGTTGATAAATCAATCAAAGCTTTTCTTCCGCGTCGCACAAAAATGCCTTGCGCCCCCAGGGGGGGCTATGCATAATCCGTCCCAGTCGGATCGCAGACGCATCGACTCCCAGGTCAGGGGGTCGCGCCGATCCAAATGGTGTCTCCTCCACCCTCCTCCTTTGGTGTGGATTTAACGCAGTCCGATCGGGCTGCGTTTTTTTTATTCTTCGCCCGCGTTCGCGCTTCGATGATTGACACGATTCATGTGTTGGAAGTAGGATTGCGAGCTTTCCGTTTGACGGCCATCTCCTACGGCCCGACAAAGATCGAGGATTCACATGAAGACGTTTTCCGCCAAGCCGCACGAGGTCAAGCGCGACTGGTTCGTTGTCGACGGCACGGACAAGGTGCTTGGCCGTCTCGCCTCCGAGGTTGCCCGCCGCCTGCGTGGCAAGCACAAGGCCATCTATACCCCGCACGTGGACACCGGCGACTTCATCGTCGTGGTCAACGTCGACAAGCTGCGCGTGACCGGTAACAAGGCGCAGGACAAGAAGTACTACCGTCACTCGGGCTACCCGGGCGGTATCTACGAAACCAACTTCACCAAGCTCCAGCAGCGCTTCCCCGAGCGCGTGCTCGAGAAGGCGGTGAAGGGCATGCTGCCGAAGGGCCCGCTGGGCTACGCCATGCTGAAGAAGCTGAAGTGCTACGCGGGTCCGTCGCATCCGCATACCGCTCAGCAGCCGCAAGTTCTCGAGATCTGAAGGAGCCGATAGATGGCTGTCACATACAACTACGGTACCGGCCGCCGCAAGACTGCGGTCGCTCGTGTGTTCATCAAGCCGGGCACCGGCAACATCGTCGTCAACGGCAAGCCGGTGGACGAGTTCTTCTCGCGTGAAACCGGCCGCATGATCGTGCGCCAGCCGCTGATCCTCACCGGCAACGAAGGCCGCTTCGACATCATGGTCAACGTGGTCGGCGGTGGCGAATCCGGTCAGGCGGGCGCGGTGCGCCACGGCATCACCCGCGCGCTGGTCGATTACGACGCCGGCCTGAAGGGCGATCTGCGTACCGCCGGCTTCGTGACCCGCGATGCCCGCGAGGTCGAGCGCAAGAAGGTCGGCCTGCGCAAGGCCCGCCGCGCCAAGCAGTTCTCGAAGCGCTGATCCTCTTCGTCGCGCATCGCAGTCCGGAAGCCGCCCCTTGGGCGGCTTTCGTGCTTGTGCGGCGCGCTCGCGAGGCTTGCCGCGATGCGTGGCGCGGCGGCCGTAACGCGGCGTTCACCGCCCGTCCCGGCCGATGATGAGATAATCGCGCTTCAGTCTTTCGTTGCGAGGAACGAGCATGGTCAAGGTTGGAATCGTAGGCGGCACCGGGTACACCGGCGTCGAGCTCTTGCGTCTGCTGGCGCGTCACCCCGGGGTCGAGCTGACCGCGATCACCTCGCGCGGCGAGGCGGGCATGGCGGTGTCCGACATGTTCCCCAGCCTGCGCCGCCGGGTGGGTCTCAAGTTCGTCACCCCGCAGGACGCCGCGCTCGAGAAGTGTGACGCGGTGTTCTTCGCCACCCCCAACGGTATCGCGATGAAGCAGGCCGCCGAGCTGGTCGCCGCCGGGGTGCGCGTGATCGACCTCGCCGCCGACTTCCGCATCCGTGACGTCACCGAGTGGCAGAAGTGGTACGGCATGGAGCATGCCGCGCCCGCGCTCGTCGCCGAGGCGGTGTATGGCCTGCCCGAGGTCAACCGCGAACAGATCCGCGGCGCGCGCGTGCTCGCCAACCCGGGCTGCTACCCGACCGCGGTGCAGCTCGGCTTCCTGCCCCTGGTCGAGGCCGGGCTGATCGACACCGATCGCCTGATCGCCGACGCCAAGTCGGGCGTCTCGGGCGCCGGCCGCAAGGCCGAGGTGCATACCCTGCTGCCGGAGGCGGCCGACTCCTTCAAGGCCTACGGCGTTCCCGGCCATCGTCACCTTCCGGAGATCCGCCAGGGCCTGGCGCTCGCCGCCGGCCACGCGGTCGGGCTGACCTTCGTGCCGCACCTGACGCCGATGATCCGCGGCATCCACGCCACGCTGTACGGCCGCCTCAAGCCGGGCGTCGATGCGGCCGACCTGCAGGGGCTGTACGAGAAGCGCTATGCCGGCGAGGCCTTCGTCGACGTCATGCCCGCGGGCAGCCATCCCGAGACCCGCTCGGTGCGTGGCTCCAACCTGTGCCGCATCGCGGTGCATCGCCCGCAGGGCGGCGACACCGTGGTGGTGCTGTCGGTGATCGACAACCTGGTCAAGGGCGCCGCCGGCCAGGCGGTGCAGAACCTCAACATCATGTTCGGTTTCGACGAGGAAACCGGGCTCGACATCGTGCCGGTCAGCCCCTGAGGGAACTGTTTCGACCGGTTTCGATCACATTTTGACGATTCCACCGCGGATGGCGCATCATCCGCGGTGTCCCCCAGCAGAGGAGAAAACATGAGCGCAGAAGTCGCAACCCCGGAAATCATGGTCTTTACCGACAGCGCCGCGAACAAGGTGCGCGAGCTCATCGAAGAGGAAGGCAATCCCGACCTCAAGCTGCGCGTCTTCGTGTCGGGCGGTGGGTGCTCGGGCTTCCAGTACGGCTTCACTTTCGACGAGGAAGTGAACGAGGACGACACCACGTTCGAGAAGAATGGCGTGCTGCTGCTGGTCGATCCGATGAGCTACCAGTACCTGGTGGGCGCCGAGATCGACTACACCGAAGGCCTGGAAGGCTCGCAGTTCGTGATCCGCAATCCGAACGCGACCAGCACCTGCGGCTGCGGCTCGTCGTTCACCGTGTGAACGCGGTCGTCGCAAAGGAAACGGGGCGCCGCGGCGCCCCGTTTTGCTTGGTCCGGCTGCGCTGCGCTCAGCGCGCGTCGGCGAGCTCGTAGTTGAGCAGCGCGAAGCGCTGGCGCAGGTGAGCGGTGTTGCGCTTGAAGGCGGCGAGCTCCTTGTCGTTGAAGGAGTCAGCCATCGGCAGCGCGACCGTCATCGGGTCGGCAGGTACGTCCTTCAGGCGTACCTCGTAGTGCAGGTGCGGCCCGGTGCACCAGCCGGTGCAACCCACGTAGCCGATCAGGTCGCCCTGGCTCACCGTCTGCCCCTTGGCGAGGCCCTTGGCGAAGCCGTTGAGGTGGGCGTAATGGGTGGTGATGTCGTTGCGATGCTTGAGCACGATCAGGTTGCCGAAGCCGCGCTGGGTACCGATGAACTCGATGGTCGCGTCCGAGGTTGCCATGACCTGGGTGCCGATCGGCGCCGAGAAGTCGGTGCCGTTGTGATTGCGCCAGCTGCCGTGGATCGGATGCAGGCGGCGGCCGAAGCTGGAGCTGACCCGCGAGAACTCCAGCGGCGAGCGCAGGAAGCCCTGCTGCAGGCTCTTGCCGTCGTCGCTGTAGTACTGCTCCTTGCCGCTCGGGCCACGGTAGAGCACCACCGCATGGCGTTCGCCGTTGTTGATGAACTCGGCGGCGAGGATGCGCCCGGCGCGCACCGGGTTGCCTTCCTCGTAGATCGCCTCGTAGACCACGTTGAAGCGGTCGCCCTTGCGCAGGTCGGAGTGGAAGTCGATCCAGGTGCCGAAGATGGTGGCGAGCTGGGTGGCGACGTTGTCGGGCAGGCCGGCGTCGTCGGTGGCGCCGAAGAGGGAGTGCGTGACCGTGCCCGAGCGCATCTCGACCATCATGGTCTGGTCGGTGGCGCTCGACTCGCGCAGCGCGAGCCCGGCGTCGCCGCGCTCGAGGACCACCTGCGCACCGGTGTTGCCGACCGGCAGCGAGAAGCTCAGCAGGCGGCCTTGCGGCGACACCACCGCGGTGACCGAGCGCCCCGCGCGCAGCTGGCGCAGGGCCTTGCGGCCGGCGTCCGAGCCGGAGAGGTGGGCGAGCGCCTCGGCATCGTCGATGCGCAGGCGGTTGAACATCGCCTGCAGCGTGTCGCCCGCCTGGATGCGTTCGTAGTGGACGAAGGGCAGCGAGGCGTCGGTGCCGGTGCGCGTGAGCGCCGGTGCGGGCAGGGCCTCGACGACGCGCTCGACGAGCATTTCGGAGGGCAGGCTGCCGGGTGCGACCGCGGTTGCGGCGACCACGCCGAGCATGGAGACCCCGGTGACACCGGCGGCAATCCAGGTGCGCGGGCGGGAGAGGAGTCGAGCCGGCAGATCGGCTAGAATTCGGGTCTTTCTGGCCTTCATGGTCTCGGTGGGCTGGAATGTGGAAAAAATTTTCGGAAGTGTAGCAAAGGTGCGCTTCGGTTCGGCAAAGTAATTTTGGAGAAATTGAATGTCTGATGTTCAGGCGGCGATCGACCTGATCAAGCGCGGCGCCGACGCCGTGCTGATCGAGGCCGAACTGGTCGAGAAGCTCAAGCGCGGCAAGCCCCTGCGGGTGAAGGCCGGATTCGACCCTACCGCGCCCGACCTCCACCTCGGCCACACGGTCCTGATCAACAAGATGCGCCACTTCCAGGAGCTCGGCCACCAGGTCCAGTTCCTCATCGGCGACTTCACCGGCATGATCGGCGACCCCAGCGGCAAGAACAGCACCCGCCCGCCGCTCTCGCGCGAGCAGATCCTGGAGAACGCCAGGACCTACCAGGAGCAGGTGTTCAAGATCCTCGACCCGGAGAAGACCGAGATCTGCTTCAACTCCGCGTGGATGAACGATCTCGGCGCCGCCGGCATGATCCGCCTGGCCGCGCAGCAGACCGTGGCGCGCATGCTCGAGCGCGACGACTTCGCCAAGCGCTACGGCAACAACCAGCCGATCGCGATCCACGAGTTCCTCTACCCGCTGTGCCAGGGCTACGACTCGGTGGCGATGAAGTCCGACGTCGAGCTCGGCGGCACCGACCAGCGCTTCAACCTGCTGATGGGCCGCGAGCTGCAGAAGCACTACGGCCAGGAGCCCCAGTGCGTGGTGATGGTGCCGCTGCTCGAGGGCCTGGACGGCGTGAACAAGATGTCCAAGTCGCTCGGCAACTACATCGGCATCGCCGAGCCGGCGAAGGAGATCTTCGGCAAGACCATGTCGGTGTCCGACACGCTGATGTGGCGCTACTACGAGCTGCTGTCCTTCCGCTCCACCGCCGAGATCGCGCAGTTGCGCGCCGAGGTGGAAGGCGGGCGCAACCCGCGCGACGTCAAGGTGATGCTGGCGCAGGAGTTCGTCATGCGCTTTCACGGCCAGCGCGCGGCGGAGGAGGCGCTCGCCGACTTCGAGGCGCGCTTCCAGCGCAACGCGATCCCCGACGACATCGCCCAGGTCAATGTGAACGTCGGCGCCGACGGGCTGCCGCTGTTCCAGGTGCTCAAGCAGGCCGGGCTCACCGGCACCACCTCGGAGGCGATGCGCATGGTGGAGCAGGGCGGCGTGCGCATCAACGGCGAGCGCGCCGAGGACAAGGGCCTCGTGCTGCGCGCCGGCGAGACCGTGGTGCTGCAGGTGGGCAAGCGCAAGTTCGCCTCGGTGGTGCTGTCTTGACCGATCGCGCCCCTCGCGGCGAGGCCGGGCGATGAGCGCAGCCTCGCGCCCGATCGGCGTTTTCGACTCCGGCGTCGGCGGGCTCACCGTGGTGCGCGCGCTCATGGAGCGCCTGCCGCTCGAGGACATCGTGTACTTCGGAGACACCGCGCGCGTGCCCTATGGCGTGAAGTCGGTCGCCACCATCGAGCACTTCACCGCGCAGATCACCGAGTTCCTGCTCCAGCGCGATGTGAAGATGCTGATCATCGCCTGCAACACCATGGCCGCGGTCGCAGCGGAGGTGGTGCACCGGCTCGCTGCCGGCATCCCGGTGCTCGACGTCATCGAGGCCGGCGCGCGCGCTGCGGTGGCGGCCTCGCCGGGGCGGCGCATCGGCGTGATCGGCACGCCCACGACGATCAACAGCAATGCCTACGCGCGCCGCATGCATGAGCTCGATCCGACCGTACGCGTGTACTCCCAGGCCTGCCCGCTGTTCGTGCCGCTGGTGGAGGAGGGCTGGCTGGACCACGAGGTGACCCGGCTCACCGCGCAGGAATACCTGCGCCCGGTGCTGGCCGAGGAGGTCGACAGCCTGGTACTCGGCTGCACCCACTATCCGCTGCTCAAGCCGCTGTTGCGCGACGTGGCCGGGCCGCGGGTGCGCCTGATCGACTCCGCGGTGACGACGGCCGAGCTTGCGGCCGAGCGCCTGCAGCACGCCGGGCTCGCACGCTCCGGCGGGGGCGTTGCCGATTACCGCTTCGTGGTGAGCGACGTGCCGCTGCGCTTCCAGACCATCGGCGAGCGCTTCCTCGGGCGTTCCCTCGGCGCGGTGGAGAAGGTCGACTGGTAGCGCGTCGCTCGCGACCAACAAGGAGCCCGGCCGCCGCAGTGCCGCCCGCGCGCGTTCAGGCCGGGCCGCGCGCCACCGGCCGCGCGGGATCGGCGCACCACTCGCTCCACGAGCCCGCGTACAGGCGCGAGCCGGTGAGCCCCGCGGCCTCCATCGCGAGCAGGTTCATGCAGGCGGTGACGCCCGAGCCGCACTGATGCACCACCTGGCGCGGCGTATGCGCGCCGAGCAGGCCGGCGAACTCCTCGCGCAGCACCGAGGCCTGCTTGAAGCAGCCGCGCGCGTCGAGGTTGTCGCGGAAGCAGCGGTTGCGCGCGCCCGGGATGTGTCCGCCCACCGGATCGAGCACCTCGTTCTCGCCGCGGAAGCGGTCGGGGCTGCGCGCATCGAGCAGCAGCATGTCGGGGCGGCCGAGGTGTTCGAGCACGTAGTGCGTATCGACCCGGTCCGGGCCCAGGGCCAGCGTGTAGGTGGCGGAGCGCGACCGCGGGGGCTCGTCGTCGAGCGCGAGCCCGGCCGCCATCCAGGCCTGCAGGCCGCCATCGAGCACCGCGACGCGACGGTGGCCGAGCCAGCGCAGCATCCACCACAGGCGCGCGGCGAACATGCCGCCCGCGTCGTCGTAGGCGACGACCTGGCTGTGGGTGCCCACCCCGCAGGCGGCGAGCCGGGCGGCTAGGCTGGCGGGGTCGGGCAGGGGATGGCGGCCGTTGCGGCCGGTCTTCGGCCCCGACAGCCCGCTCTCCAGGTCGATGAAGAAGGCCCCCGGCAGGTGCGCCGAGTCGTAGGCGCGCTGGCCGAAGGCCGGATCGACGAGGTCGGCGCGGCAGTCGAACACGACCCAGTCGGCGTCGCGCAGATGCTGCGCGAGCTCGATCGGGCCGATCAGCGTCGCGTAGGAAGCGTTCACTGCGCGCTGCCCGCGGTCTCTGCGGCCGTGTCGGCAGCCAGCCAGGCGCGCGCCTCGTCCTCGTCGTCGAAGACCTTGACCTCGGCGGTGACGAAGAGCTGCGACACCCAGGCGCTCCAGGTCAGCCACTGGTCCTGGGTGAGCACCGCGATGCGGCGGAAGTCGCCCGCGTGCTGGCGCGAGAACTTGATCTCCTCCCACGCCACGTCGAGCGTGAAGCCGGCCATCTGGCGCAGGTCGAAGAGCAGGTCGACCGGTCCGCTGAACTGGATGCGGTAATTGACCACGTCCTCGAACTCCTTGTAGTCGGCGAGGGTGAATTCGCCGAAGACGACGAGCGAGACGAGTTTTTCGGTGCTCTCGGTGCTGATCATGGCAGCCTCCCTGAAGGTGAGGATCGAAGATGTCCCCACTATAGTCCGCGCACCGGCCGTGCTCAATCCGTCGCCGCGGCGCGTGCCGGCAGCGGTGACGGCTTCGGGGTGGCGAGCGAGACGCCGATCGCGCCGGCCACGATCAGCCCCACCGCGAGCCAGGACGAGGCCGGCATGATCTCGTCCCACAGCAGCATGCCGAACAGGCTGGCGAAGATCACCGTGGCGTAGCTCAGGTTGGCCGACACCACGGTGCGCCCGTAGCGGTAGGAGCGCGTCATCGCGAGCTGGGCCAGCCCGCCGAAGAGGCCGACGCCGAGCAGCGTGGCGAGCTGGCCGGCGTCGGGCCGGTGCAGCTCGCCGGCGAGCGCCCACGCCAGGCCCATCGCCGAGGTCATCACCGAAAACCAGAACACCGTGCGCACCTCCGGCTCGCCGGCGCGGCCGAGCTCGCGCAGGCTCACGTAGGCGAGGCTGGCCAGGGCCCCCGAGGCCAGCCCGGCGAGCGCGCCCAGCCATTGCTCGGGCTGCAGCGTGGGGCGCAGCAGCACCACCACGCCGGCGAAGCCGGCGAGGATCGCGAGCACGGCGGGGCCGCGCAGGCGCTCGCCGAAGAACAGCGCCAGCACCAGCGCGACGAACAGCGGCGAGGTGTAGTTCAGCGTGACCGCGGTCGCCAGCGGCAGCAGGCCGATCGCGAAGAAGTAGCAGCCGAGCGCGATCGAGCCCGACACGCTGCGCGACAGGTGCATCTTCCAGTGCGGCGTCTTCAGCCCGATGCCGCGGCTCGCCGCCAGGCCGACCATCATCAGCATGCTGACGAGGCCGCGCCAGAACACGATCTCGCCGGTCGAGAACGCCCCCGAGGCCAGCTTCACGCACACCCCCATGCAGGCGAACAGGAAGCAGGAGGCGATCATCCAGAAGGCGGGCATGGCGGTTGCTGCGCTGCAACGAAGGGACTCCATTGAATCACATCGTGGCTTGCCCGGGGTGGCGGCGGGGCGCTTCCGGCGCTAGGCTCCCGGTATCCGGTCAGCCCCCGTGCGGAGTCGCCATGGCCTACCTGCTCGCCCTCGACCAGGGCACCACCAGCTCGCGCGCGATCGTGTTCGACGCCGACGGCCGCGTGCGCGGCGTCGCCCAGCAGGCGTTTGCGCAGCACTTCCCCGCGCCCGACCGCGTCGAGCACGACCCCCAGGACATCCTGCGCACCCAGCTCGATTGCGTACGCGAGGCGCTCGCCAACGCCGGCGTCGCCGCGCGCGAGGTGGCGGCGATCGGCATCGCCAACCAGCGCGAGACCACCGTGCTGTGGGAGCGCGCTAGCGGCCGTGCGCTCGCCCCCGCGATCGTCTGGCAGGACCGCCGCACTGCCGCCGAGTGCGAGCGCCTGCGTGCCGCGGGCTGGGCCGACGATGTGCGCGCGCGCACCGGGCTGGAGCTCGATCCGTACTTCTCCGCCACCAAGCTCGCCTGGCTGCTCGACCACGTCCCCGATGCGCGTGAGCGCGCCGAGCGCGGCGAGCTCGCCTTCGGCACCATCGACAGCTGGCTGGTGTGGCACCTGAGCGGCGGCCGGCTGCACCTGACCGACCCCGGCAACGCCGCGCGCACGCTGCTCTTCAACCTCCGCACCCTGGACTGGGACCCGATGCTGCTCGAGCGCTTCCGCATTCCGCCCGCCTTGCTGGCGCGCGTGGTGCCGAGCAGCGGGGTCTGCGGCGAGACCGATCCGGCGCTGTTCGGCGCCGCGATCCCGATCGCCGGCATCGGCGGCGACCAGCAGGCGGCGACCTTCGGCCAGGCCTGCCTCGCCCCGGGCATGGCGAAGAACACCTACGGCACCGGTTGCTTCCTGCTCATGAACACCGGGCACGCGCCGGTGGCCTCGACCAACCGTCTGCTGACCACGGTGGGGTGGACCGGCGTGGATGCGTCGCCGAGCTATGCGCTCGAGGGCAGCGTGTTCATGGGCGGCGCGGTGGTGCAGTGGCTGCGCGACGGCCTCGGGCTGGTGAAGCGGGCGTCCGAGGTCGAGGCGCTGGCGGCGAGCGTGCCCGACAGCGGCGGGGTGGTGCTGGTGCCGGCCTTCACCGGGCTGGGCGCGCCCTACTGGGATCCGCATGCGCGTGGCACCCTGCTCGGCCTGTCGCGCGGCAGCGGCGCGGCGCACATCGCGCGCGCGGCGCTGGAGGCGATCGCCATGCAGAGCGCCGACCTCGTCGAGGCGATGGCGCGCGACGGCGCCGCGCCGCTCGCCGAGCTGCGCGTCGATGGCGGTGCCGCGGCCAACGACCTGCTGATGCAGCTGCAGGCCGACCTGCTCGGCGTGCCGGTGCTGCGTCCACGCCTGCTCGAGACCACCGCCTTCGGCGCCGCCTGCCTGGCCGCGCTCGGCTGCGGGCTGTGGAGGCGGCCGCAGGACATCGCCACGCACTGGCAGCTCGACCGCCGCTTCGAGCCGCGCTGGCCGGCGGAGCGACGTGAAGCGGCGCGCGCGCTGTGGGCTCGTGCGGTCGAGCGCGCGCGCGCGTGGGCGCAGGACTGAGCGGCTCGCGCCGCTCGCGCTCATGGAA
>NZ_AMXF01000091.1 GCF_000310225.1 Thauera phenylacetica B4P | reverse complement strand
GCGGGCTCGAGCGGCGGCACGGGGTCCGGCGCCGATCCCGGCGGGAGCCCAGTGTCCGTGGCCGCGACTGCGGTGGCGACCCCCGCAGGCGCCTCCACCGGCGCGTCGTCGATCGTGTCGGTCGCTGCCGTGGCCACGGGGGCGGTCTCGGCCACGGAGGGCGTGCTGGCGAGGGCCGTCGCCGCGGGCAGCGATGCCTCGGCGGCGGCGGGCGCGAGGCCGGTGGCGCCGGTCTCGTTCGCCAGCCGGATGCGTTCCGGGTGCAGCTGCGTGGCGACGCGCGCCGCCTCGCCCGTCGCCGGCTCGCCACCCAGCCAGCCGCCGATCGCCGCGAAGGCGAGGGCGTTGAGGATCAGCAGCAGGATGAGCAGGAAGCGCAGGATCGTCATGCCTCGGCGCATGCCAGGGGTTCAGGGAGGCCGCCGGACGCGCCGGCGGCTGCGGGTCGCTCAGCCGACCTTGGGCAGGTGGGCGAGCGAGGCCGCCACCGCAGCGGCCGGATAGTCGAAGTCCTCGAGCTTGCCCGAGAAGTAGCGCTCGTACGAGCTCATGTCGAAGTGGCCGTGTCCGGTCAGGTTGAAAAGGATGGTCTTCGCCTCGCCGGTCGCCTTGCAGGCGAGCGCCTCGTCGATGGCCTGGCGGATCGCGTGGCAGGACTCGGGCGCCGGGATGATGCCCTCGGCACGCGCGAACTGCACGCCCGCATCGAAGGTGGCCAGCTGCGGCACCGCGGCGGCCTCGATGAGGCCGGCGTGCAGCAGGTTCGACACCAGCGGCGAGTCGCCATGGTAGCGCAGGCCGCCGGCGTGGATGCCGGGCGGCATGAAGTCGTGGCCCAGCGTATACATCTTCATCAGCGGGGTGAAGCCGGAGGCGTCGCCGTAGTCGTAGGCGTACTGGCCCTTGGTCAGCGTCGGGCAGGAGCTCGGCTCCACCGCCACGCAGCGCAGCCTGTCGGCGCGCTTGTCGCCCGCGGCCTTGTCGGCGAGGAAGGGGAAGGCGATGCCGGCGAAGCTGGAGCCGCCGCCGCAGGGCCCGATGACGACGTCGGGGTAGAGGCCGACCTTGTCGAGCTGCTTCTTCGCTTCCAGGCCGATGATGCTCTGGTGCAGCACCACGTGGTTGAGCACCGAGCCGAGGGTGTAGTTGGTGTCGGCGCGGCCGGCGGCCTCTTCCACCGCCTCGGAGATGGCGATGCCGAGCGAGCCGGGGTTGTTCGGGTCCTCGGCGAGCAGGCGGCGGCCGGTCTCGGTGTGCAGCGAGGGGCTGGCGAAGACCTCGCCGCCCCAGGTCTGCATCATCAGGCGGCGGTAGGGCTTCTGGTCGTAGCTCACCTTGACCATGTAGATGCGCACCTCCAGCCCGAACATCTGCCCGGCGAAGGCGATCGACGAGCCCCACTGGCCGGCGCCCGTCTCGGTGGTCAGGCGCTTGATGCCGGCCTGCTTGTTGTAGAAGGCCTGCGGCACCGCCGAGTTGGGCTTGTGCGAGCCGGCCGGCGAGACGCCCTCGTACTTGAAGAAGATCTTCGCCGGGGTGCCGAGCGCCTGCTCCAGGCGCACCGCGCGACACAGCGGGCTGGGCCGCCACAGGCGGTAGATCTCGCGCACCTCCTGCGGGATGGCGATCCAGCGCTCGGCGCTCATCTCCTGCTCCAGGATCGCGGGCGGGAAGATCGCCCCCATCTGCTCGGGCGTGGCCGGCTTGCCGTCCGGGCCGAGCGGCGGTTCGAGCGGGGTCGGCAGGTCGGCGGCGACGTTGTACCAGTGCGTCGGGATGTCGGCGGCGTCGAGCAGGATGCGGGTGGCTTCCATCGTTTTTTTCTCCCTTTCGGTGTTGTCAGCGTGTGGGCGGGGCGGGCAGGGTGGCGACCGTGCCCAGGCCGGTCAGCACCAGATTGTCGATCCGTCGCAGCGGGACCTCGAGCAGGTCGGCGAAGCTGTCGGCGGCACCGCCGCCGAGCAGGCAGAGCGCGTCGGGCTGCGCCGCGATCTGGCGGAACATGCGCTCGACCGCGCCGGTCTGGGCCTGCAGGCAGCCCGAGCGGATCGCATCCACCGTGCGCCGCGGCTGCCACTCGAAGCGGCCTTCGGCGAGCGGCAGCTGGGCGGTGCCGCGGGCGAGCGCCTGCTGCATCAGCTCGACCCCGGGCAGGATCAGGCCGCCGAGGAAGTCGCCCGTCGCGGACAGCAGGTCCACCGTGGTCGCGGTGCCGGCGGTGACCACCAGGCAGGGACCGGCGTGGCTGTGGCGGGCGCCGATCAGCGCCGCCCAGCGGTCGGCGCCGAGGCGCTCGGGATTCTCGTAGAGGTTGCGCACGCCGGCGCAGGCCGCGGTGGGCAGCAGCCAATCCACCCGCAGCGGTGCGCAGGCTGCGGCCACGCCCGCGGCGACGCTGGTGCCGGCGACATTGCAGCCCAGCACACGCACCAGCCCGGGCCAGGCGCGGCAGGCGGCGGCGAGCATGTCGATCTCGGCGTGGCCCACCGCGCCCTCGGCGAGCGCACGGGCGGGCGCGTCCGCGGAGACCACGCGCCACTTCACGCGGGTGTTGCCGGCATCGACGAGCAGGATCATCGCGCGCGGTCCATCAGCGGCCGCAGCGAGACGTCGCCCGCCAGCACGCGCTGCACGCCGTCCCCGGTGCGCAGCAGCAGGGCGCCGTCGTCGTCCACCCCGGCGCAGGTGCCGCACAGCGTGGTCGACTCGCCGCGGATCGCGACCGGCAGGTCGGCGAAGGCATTGCGCTGCTCCCAGGCGCCGCGCAGGGCGGGGAAGCCGGCGACCGCGTAGGTCTCGAAGAGGCGGTGGAACTCGCCCAGGATGGCCGCCAGCAGCGCCGGACGCGAGGGCGGTTCGCCACCGAGCGCACCGCCGAGGTCGGCGACGGCCGCCTGGTCGGGGATGGCGGCGTCGGCCGGCAGGCGCAGGTTCAGGCCGATGCCGATGACCGCCGCGGGCGGGCGGCCGCGCATGGGAAGGAGCTCGACCAGGATGCCGGCGAGCTTGTCGCCATGCACCAGCACGTCGTTGGGCCACTTGAGCTGCACGCCCTCGACGCCGAGCTGCTCGAGCGCGCGCGCGAGCGCCAGCCCGGCGGCGAGCGAGAGCCCGGCCGGCGCCGGCGTACCCGGCGCGAAGCGCCACAGCAGCGAGAAGGTGAGGCTGGCGCCCTCCCAGGACAGCCACTGCCGCCCGCGCCGCCCGCGCCCGGCGGTCTGGCGGTCGGCCACGAGCACGTGCACGCGGCCGTCGTCGGTGGGCGGGGCGTCGACCAGGCGGGCGTTGGTCGAGTCGCAGCACGCCACCCATTCGATGGCGAAATCGTGCGCGCGCGCGCCGAGGAGGGAGGCCAGTTCGGTCGCGCAGGCGCGCGCCGGAGGCGTGGGTGGGGGGATGGAGGACAAGTGCGGGAGCGGCAGATCGAAAACCGCATTATCCGCCAAGACTGCGGCGGATGTGCCTCCCGCGGCACGGATGCGAGCGGAACGCTCAGCGCCCGCTCTCCTCCGCCTCCGGCGTGCGCTCCTCGTCCATGCCGAGCTCCTGGATCTTGCGGCTGATGGTGTTGCGGCCGATGCCGAGCAGCTGCGCGGCCTCGATGCGGCGCCCGCCGGTGGCGGCCAGCGCGCGGCGGATCAGCGTGCGCTCGAACTCGCGGGTGAGGCGATCGAAGACCTCGCCGGGGCGCGAGGCGATCAGGCGGTCGGCCTCGCTGCCGAGGCCTTCCATCCAGTTCGACGGCGACTCCCGGCCGGGCTGCTCGCGCATCTCGGGCGGCAGGTCGGCCACCTCCACCACCTGCGCGGGCGCCATCACGGTGAGCCAGTGGCACAGGTTCTCGAGCTGGCGGACGTTGCCCGGGAAGGGCTGGGCCTGCAGGTATTCGAGCGTGGCCTCGGAGATGCGCTTGCGCTCCACGCCGAGCTCCTGCGCGCTCTTCTGCAGGAAGTGGCGCACCAGCAGCGGGATGTCCTCGCGGCGCTCGCGCAGCGGCGGCAGGCGCAGGCGGATGACGTTGAGGCGGTGGAAGAGGTCCTCGCGGAACAGGCCCTGGCGCACGCGCTCCTCCAGGTCCTGGTGGGTGGCGGCGATCACGCGCACGTTGGCGCGGATCGGCTGCTGGCCGCCGACGCGGTAGAAGTGGCCGTCGGAGAGCACGCGCAGGAGCCGTGTCTGCAGTTCGGCCGGCATGTCGCCGATCTCGTCGAGGAAGAGCGTGCCGCCGTCGGCCTGCTCGAAGCGGCCGCGGCGCTGCGTGGCCGCGCCGGTGAAGGCGCCGCGCTCGTGGCCGAAGAGCTCGGATTCGAGCAGGTCGCGCGGGATGGCGGCGGTGTTGATGGCGATGAAGGGCGCGTCGCGGCGCGGGCTGTGGCGGTGCAGCGCGCGCGCGACCAGCTCCTTGCCGCTGCCCGACTCGCCGTTGATCAGCACGGTGGCGTGGGAGTGGGCGAGCCGGCCGATGGCGCGGAAGACCTCCTGCATGGCCGGGGCCTGGCCGAGGATCTCGGGGGCGAGCGAGATCTCCTCGGCTGCACCATTCTGGTGCGCGGTCTGCTCCAGCGCACGCCGGACGAGCGCGACTGCCTGGTCGACGTCGAAGGGCTTGGGCAGGTACTCGAAGGCGCCGCCCTGGAAGGCCGCCACCGCGCTGTCGAGGTCGGAGTAGGCGGTCATGATGATGACCGGCAGCTGCGGGTGGCGCTCCTTGACCTTCTGCAGCAGGTCCAGCCCGGACTCGCCGGGCATGCGGATGTCGGACAGCAGCGCGGCGGGCGGCTGCGGCGTGCGCTCGAGCTCGGCGAGGGCGTCGCCGGCGGAGCTGAAGCTTGCGTGTTCGATGCCCTCGCGGCCGAGCGCCTTTTCCAGCACCCAGCGGATCGAGCGGTCGTCGTCGATGATCCAGACGGTGTTCATATCGTATGCACTATTCTGGTGCGCGCTGCTCGCCCGGCGTCCCGCAGCAGGGACGCCGGACGCGGTCAGGCGCGCTCGGTAATCGGCAGCAGGATCGTGAAGCAGGTGCGCCCGGGACGGCTGTCCACCTCGATCATGCCCTGGTGTTGCTCGATGAAGCTCTGCGCGAGCGACAGGCCCAGCCCGCTGCCGCCCTCGCGTCCCGACACCAGCGGATAGAAGATCCGGTCGCGGATCTCCTCGGGGATGCCGGGGCCGTCGTCGATCACTTGCAAGTTGAGTGCCAGCTTGTAGCGGCGCTTGGCGAGCGTCACCTGGCGCGCGATGCGGGTGCGCAGCAGGATCTCGCCGCGCCCGCCCAGCGCCTGCGCGGCGTTGCGCACGATGTTGAGCACGGCCTGGATGAGCTGCTCGCGGTCGGCGGTGAGCTCGGGCAGGCTGAGGTCGTAGTCGGGGACGATGCCGATCGCCGGGAACTCGGCGAGGATCAGGCGGCGCACGCGCTCGAGCACGTCGTGGAGGTTGATCGAGGCCGGGCGCATCATGCAATGCGAGCTCAGCAGGCGGTTCATCAGGTCCTGCAGGCGGTCGGCCTCGGCGATGATGACGTCGGTGAATTCGCGCAGCTGCGGGTCGTCGAGCTCGTGCTGCAGCAGTTGCGCCGAGCCGCGGATGCCGCCGAGCGGGTTCTTGATCTCGTGGGCGAGGTTGCGGATGAGCTCGCGGTTGGCCTGCTGCTGGTGCAGCAGCTGCTCCTCGCGCGCCACGCGCAGTTGGGCGTCGATCGGGCGGAACTCGAGCAGCAGGCGCACGCCGGCCGTGTCCACCGGGGTCACCGTGCAGTCGAGCCGCAGCGGCTCGGCGTCGCCGCGCTGCACGCTGATGTCCTGGCCGGTGTAGCTCCAGTTGGTGCGCAACGCGTTGTCGAGCGCCGCGGCCAGGCCGGGCGGGCTGCCGAGCAGGCGCTCGAGCGGCTGGCCGAGCAGCTTGCGCTGGCTGATCGCGAACAGGTTCTCCGCGCCCGCGTTGAGGTAGCGGATCGCCAGCGCGGCGTCGACGAGCACGACCGCCGAGGACAGCAGGTCGAGCCCGGCGAACGGGCTGCCGGGGTCGCTGGCGGCGTGGGTGGGTTGCGATGGCATGGGCGCGTCCTGTTGTTTGGCCGAGGACATGCAAGATGCGCGCCAGGTCCGGATCATCGCAGGCCGGAGATCTCCCGGCGCAGCGCCTCGACGTTGCGCTTGTGCAGCTCGACCCGGTCCTTGAAGGGCTGCACGCGGTCGAGCACCTTCTGGTAGTTGCGCTCGTCGCCGAGGCGGATCGACTCCTGCTCGGCGAGCGCTTTCTCGGCCTCGGCCAGCTTCTGCTCCTCGGTGCGCATCTCCTCCTGCAGCACCTGGCGGCGGGCATCGTCGCGGCCGCGCTGCTCGTTCGGGCTCACGCGCGGGAAGTCGGCCGACTGCGGTGTCTCGCGCGTGGCCGCAGCGGCCGGGCGGCGCACCGGGGCCGGCACCGAGGACACCGGCTGGTCGGATTGCAGGCGCACGCAGCCGCGCGCGAGCGAACGGTCGTTGGTGTAGGTCACCCGGCCGGCGGCGTCGGTGCACTTGTAGATTTCGGCATGGGCTGGCGGCGCAAGGCCGGCGAGCAGGAGCAGCGGAAGGATTCGATACGGTCGCATGCGCATGTCCGGAGGGTCGCGGGGACGGCGGAAGCAGGCTGCAATGCCGTCATCCTTGCGGGTCAGGCCCGATTAGACCCCAGAAAAAAGGGACGGGCAACGCCCGTCCCTTCCGTGCTGCGCAGGATTTCCCGGCTTACAGGCTGTAGTACATGTCGAATTCCACCGGGTGGGTGGTGATGCGCATGCGATCGACCTCTTCCATCTTCAGCGCGATGTAGGCGTCGATGAAGTCGTTGGAGAACACGCCGCCGCGGGTCAGGAACTCGCGGTCCTTGTCGAGGTAATCCAGCGCCTGCTCGAGGCTGGTGCACACGGTCGGGATCAGCGCGTCCTCTTCCGGCGGCAGGTCGTACAGGTTCTTGTCGGCCGGGTCGCCCGGGTGGATCTTGTTCTGGATGCCGTCCAGGCCCGCCATCATCAGCGCGGCGAAGCACATGTAGGGGTTGGCCAGCGGGTCCGGGAAGCGCGACTCGATGCGGCGGCCCTTCGGGTTGGCGACGTAGGGGATGCGGATCGAGGCCGAGCGGTTGCGCGCCGAGTAGGCGAGCTTGGTCGGGGCCTCGTAGTGCGGCACCAGGCGCTTGTACGAGTTCGTGCCCGGGTTGGTGATGGCGTTGAGCGCGCGGGCGTGCTTGATGATGCCGCCGATGTAGTACAGCGCGGTCTCGGACAGGCCGGCGTAGCCGTTGCCCGCGAAAAGGTTCTTGCCGTCCTTCCAGATCGACTGGTGCACGTGCATGCCGGAGCCGTTGTCGCCGACGATGGGCTTGGGCATGAAGGTGGCGGTCTTGCCGTACTGGTGGGCGACGTTGTGCACGATGTACTTGAGCACCTGCGTCCAGTCGGCGCGCTGGGTCAGCGTGCTGAACTTGGTGCCGATCTCGCACTGGCCGGCGTTGGCCACTTCGTGGTGGTGCACCTCGACCGGCACGCCGCAGGCCTCGAGCGCGAGCACCATCGCGGCGCGCACGTCGTTGAGGCTGTCGACCGGCGGCACCGGGAAGTAGCCGCCCTTGACGCGCGGGCGGTGGCCGGTGTTGCCGCCTTCGAACTTGTCGGCGGTGGACCAGGCGGCCTCTTCCGAGATGATCTTGCTATACACGCCCGACATGTCGACCGACCACTCGACCGAGTCGAAGATGAAGAACTCGGGCTCGGGGCCGAAGAAGGCGGTGTCGCCGATGCCGGTGCTCTTCAGGTAGGCCTCGGCGCGCTTGGCGATCGAGCGCGGGTCGCGGTCGTAGCCCTTGCCATCGGACGGCTCGATGACGTCGCAGGTGATGACCAGCGTGGTCTCGTCGAAGAAGGGGTCGATGTAGGCGGTGGCGGGTTCCGGCATCAGGATCATGTCCGAGGCCTGGATGCCCTTCCAGCCCGCCAGCGAGGAGCCGTCGAAGGGGTGGCCGTGCTCGAAGTGCTCTTCCTCGAAGGCCGACACCGGCAGGCCGACGTGGTGCTCCTTGCCGCGAATATCGGTGAAGCGCAGGTCCACGAAGCGGACTTCGTTTTCCTGGATCATCTTCATGACGTCTTGGGCGTTCATTTTCACTCCTGGTGAGATGAGGCGTTGTTGCGTTGAGCGGGTGGTGCAGCGGCCTGGGGTCGATGCGCCGGATTCGTGTGAGCAGGGCTAAGCACTAAGCGTGCCAGCCTGTTTTCAGCGCGTAGGGCATTGTGCCACAAGGCCGGGAGCCCGAAATCGGTGCCCGGGCCGGGCATTGATGCACCACGCTGGTGCGTTCTTGCCAGGTGAATGCACTGTTATGGTGCAATCTCCACGAAGACGCGGATATTGCGGTAGTGCGGATGCTCCGCAAGCCAGTCCTTCCTGCGCGATCGCAGCGCCTCGAGCGCTTCCGCCGCGGGGGCGGAGGGCAGGATGATCTCCACCTCGACGCGCTGGCCGAGGTAGTGGATCTGCACCCGCCGCGGCTCGGCGAAGCCGCGGCCGAGGAGCGCACGCATGCGCGCGAGGATCTCGCTGCGCTCGGGCAGCGGGCCTGGCGGCACGACCTGCAGCTCGCCGTCGTCCTCGGGGTCGATGTGCACGAGCACGTCGCGCACCTCGGGGTGGGCGGCGCGCACACGCAGGTATACCGAGTCCGATACGCGGTGCCCCTCGGAGACGGTCAGCCGCGGGTCGACCTGGACGTGGGCGTCGCACAGCACGCGGTCGGCCATCCGCCGCGTGCGCATGTCGTGCAGGCCGATCACCCCCGGGGTCTCGCGGATCGTCGTGCGCAGGCGCTTGAGCTCTTCCTCCGGCAGGCCGGTGTCGATGAGCTCGCGGACCGACTTCCACGCCAGGCGGATGCCCATGTGCAGGATCAGGAAGCCGACCACCGCCGCGGCCAGCGGCTCCAGGAACGGATAGCCGGCCAGGCTGCCGCCGATGCCGGCGGCCACCACCAGCGAGGAGGCCGCGTCCGAGCGCGCGTGCCAGGCGTTGGCCTCGAGCATGGGGGCGTTGAGCCGGCGCGCGGCGGCCAGCGTGTAGCGGAACAGGCTCTCCTTGGCGGCGAGGGTCAGCAGCGCCATGACCAGGGCAGCCGGATGCAGCTGCGGCAAGGCCTCGATGCCCTGCAGGCGGATCCCCGAGCTCCACAGGAAGCCGACGCCCACCGCGCCCAGCACCGCCCCCAGCACCAGGGTGGTGACGGTCTCGATGCGGCCGTGGCCGTAAGGGTGGTTGGTGTCGGCCGGATCGGCGCTGTGGCGGCCGGCGAGCAGGACCAGCAGGTCGGTGACCAGGTCGGACAGGGTGTGGGCGGCGTCGGCCACCAGGCTGAAGGCGCCGGCGAACAGGCCGATGACCACTTGGCCGATGGTGAGCAGCGAGTTGGTCAGGATCGCCACCAGGGTGGCGTGCTGGATGCCGCGGCTGCGGGCGAGTTCGTCGGTGGCCGCAGGGGCGACCGGAGGCGGGGAGGAGGCTTGGCGGGAGGGCATGAGGGGGGCGGGGCGGACGCGCTATACTTCGACCGCCCTCATTTTAGACGGATGTGCGCATGGGAACCCTGTCGGAACTGTTGACGCTCGCCCACGAGCGCGCCGAAAGCCTCGGGCTGCCCTACCAGGGTGCGCTCACGCCCGCCGAGACCTGGCAGGTGATGCAGCTCGCCCCTGGCGTCAAGCTGGTCGATGTGCGCACGCGCGCCGAGCTCGACTGGGTGGGCCGCGTGCCCGGCGCGATCGAGATCGAGTGGAAGAGCTATCCCTCGATGCAGGAGAACCCCAACTTCCTCGCCCAGCTGAAGCATCAGGTGGACCCCGAGGCGCTGGTGCTGTTCCTGTGCCGTTCCGCCGTGCGCTCGGACTCCGCCGCGCGGCTCGCCAGCGCCAACGGCTACGCCAACTGCTACAACGTGCTCGAAGGCTTCGAAGGCGACAAGGACGCCAACAACCAGCGCAACCGCATCGGCGGCTGGCGCCTCGCCGGCCTGCCCTGGTACCAGGGCTGAGCGGCAACAAATCCTTACCCGGCCCCGCCTGCCGCGGTCGAACCCGCGGCCGCATGCGGGGTCCGACGCCCGTAACCCCGGGATTGCCCCTCCCAACGGATCCGGATACCGAAACAATGCAAGTCTCCACCATCAGCTTCGACCGCTTCAACGTGCTCGCCGACAACGAGGCGCAGGAGCGCATCCGCGCCGCCCGCGCACGCCTCGGCGAGCGGGCGGTGCTGCTCTGCCACCACTACCAGCGCGCCGACGTGTACCAGCACGCCGACCTCACCGGCGACTCGCTCAAGCTCGCCCGCCTGGCCTCGCAGACCGACGCCGAGTTCATCGTGTTCTGCGGCGTGCACTTCATGGCCGAGGTCGCCGACATCCTGTCCAAGCCCAGCCAGATCGCCATCCTGCCCGACCTCGCGGCCGGCTGTTCGATGGCCGACATGGCGAGCCTGGCCAAGGTCGAGCGCTGCTGGCGCGAGCTCGCCGAGGTGCTCGACAAGCCCGACGAGGTGATCACCCCGGTCACCTACATCAACTCGGCGGCCGACCTCAAGGCCTTCTGCGGCGAGCACGGCGGCATCGTGTGCACCTCGACCAACGCGCCGACCATCCTCGACTGGGCGTTCTCCCGGCGCGAGAAGGTGCTGTTCTTCCCCGACCAGCACCTCGGGCGCTGGACCGGCTTCAAGAAGGGCATCCCGCTCGACGAGATGGTGGTGTGGGACCCCGACCTCGAATACGGCGGCCTCACTCCCGAGCAGATCCGCAAGGCCAAGATCCTGCTGTGGAAGGGGCACTGCTCGGTGCACCAGATGTTCCAGCCGGTGCACATCGACCGCTGGCGCGAGAAGCACCCGCAGGGCTTCGTGATCTCGCACCCCGAGAGCATGCTCGAGGTGTGCCAGAAGTCCGACTACGTCGGCTCCACCGAATTCATCCTCAACACCATCACCAACGCCCCGCCCAACACCCACTGGCTGGTGGGCACCGAGCTCAACCTGGTGAGCCGGCTGGCCGAGGAGATGAAGCCGCAGGGCAAGGTGGTGCAGTTCATGGCGCCGACGGTGTGCATGTGCTCGACCATGCAGCGCATCGACCCGCAGCACCTGGCGTGGACACTCGAGAACCTCGCCGAGGGCAAGGTGGTGAACCAGATCAAGGTGCCCGCGCACGAGGCCGAGCTCGCCCGCATCGCGCTCGACCGCATGCTGGCCGTCTCCTGACCGACGCACACGAGGTCCGGCGGCCATGGCGCTGAGGATCTGCAGCTACAACATCCACAAGGGTTTCTCGCAGTTCAACCGCCGCATGGTGGTGCATGAACTGCGCGACCGCCTGCGCAGCCTGGATGCCGACCTCGTCTTTCTGCAGGAGGTGCAGGGCCTGCACCTGCGCCATACGGCGCGCCATCCCGACTGGCCCGTGCTGCCGCAGCACGAGTTCCTCGCCGAGGACGCCTGGCAGCAGATTGCCTATGGCGGCAACGCGATCTACGACCACGGCCATCACGGCAACGCCATCCTCAGCCGCCACCTCATCCTCAGCACCGTCAACCAGGACGTCTCCGACCATCGCTTCGAGCGCCGCGGCCTGTTGCACTGCGAGGTGAGGCTGCCCGAGTTCGACGTGCCGGTGCATTGCGTGTGCGTGCATCTGGGCCTCATGGCGGGCAGTCGGCGGCGGCAGATGGAGGCGCTCGCCGAGCGCATGGAAGAGCTCGCCCCGGGCGACGCGCCGCTGATCATCGCCGGCGACTTCAACGACTGGCGCAACCGCGCCGACGACCTGCTCGGGCGCCGGCTCGGCCTCGCCGAGGCCTTCGGCAGCGGACGCGGGCGGCCGGCGCGCAGCTATCCGAGCACGCTGCCCTTCTTCCGCCTCGACCGCATCTACGTGCGCGGTTTCCGCGTGCGCCAGGCGCAGGTGCATTACGGCGCGCCGTGGGCGCAGATCTCCGACCACGCGGCGCTGACCGCCGACCTGGAGCCCATCGGCTGATGCAGTTCCTCGCGGGCAACGCGGTCGCGTTGCTGGAGAACGGCGAGCAGTACTTCCCGGCGCTGGAAGCCGAGATCGACCGTGCCGAGCGCGAGATCTTCCTGCAGAGCTACATCTTCGAGGACGACGGCACCGGCGCGCGCATCGCCGCGGCGCTCGCGCGTGCGGCAGGGCGCGGGGTGGCGGTGCGGGTGATGGTGGACGGCTTCGGCGGGCGCGGCTTCGTCTCCGCGCTGATGCCGCGCCTGCGCGAGGCCGGCGTGCAGGTGCTGATCTACCGTCGCGAGCTGCGCCCGCTGTCGCTGCGCCGCCATCGCTTGCGCCGGCTGCACCGCAAGGTGGTGACGATCGATGGCCGCGTGGCCTTCGTCGGTGGCATCAACGTGGTGGACGACTTCGACGCCGGCGCGCTGGCGAACCCGCGCTACGACTACGCGGTGCGCGTCGAGGGGCCGGTGCTCGCGCCGGTGATGGCCTCGGCGCAGCGCCTGTGGCGGCTGGTGGCGTGGGCGAGCTTTCGCAGGCGCGCGACCCAGCCGCTGCTGGCGCCGCCGCGCACCGAGGTCGCGGGCTCGATCCGCGCCGCCTTCGTGGTGCGCGACAACCTGCGCCATCGCCACGCGATCGAGGAGGCCTACCTCGAGGCGATCGCCGGCGCGCGCGCGGAGATCGTGCTCGCCAACGCGTATTTCTTCCCGGGACGGCGTTTCCGCCAGGCGCTGATCGACGCCGCCCGGCGCGGCGTGCGGGTGACCCTGCTGCTGCAGGGCGTGTCGGACCACCCGATGCAGGTGTATGCGACGCGCGCGCTGTATCCGATCTTCCTCGACGCCGGTATCCGCCTGTTCGAGTACCACCGCAGCCACCTGCACGCCAAGGTGGCGGTCATCGACCAGCAGTGGGCGACCGTCGGCTCGAGCAACATCGACGCCTTCAGCCTGCTGCTCGCGCGCGAGGCCAACGTCTTCGTGGACGATCGCGGCTTCGCGGCGGAGCTGCGCGCGAGCCTGGAGGCGGCCTTGTGCGCCGGGGCGCGCGAGCTCCGGCGTTCGGACTGGCGGCGCCTGCCCTTGCTGCGCCGTGGCCTGAGCTGGCTCGCCTACCAGCTCGTGCGCCTGGCGATCGGCATCGCCGGCTACGGCGGCGCGCACTGACACCACGCCGATGCCGACCCCCACGCCGACGCCGACCGAGTCGGGCCGGGGCGCGCCGAATTCGCGCCTGCCGCCGCTCCTACAGGGGGGCGCGATGGTTTCTGTAGGAGCGCCGGCAGGCGCGAAAGCGGCGGAGAAGTCCTGCACGCGGGTCGCTTGCCGGGTCGCCGGGTTCGCAGCTGCCGCAGCTCCTACAAGCGGACGGGAAGCGCGGTGGGTTCTGTAGGAGCGCCGGCAGGCGCGAAAGCGGCGGAGAAGTCCTGCCGCGGGTCGCTTGCCGGGTCGCCGGGTTCGCAGCTGCCGCAGCTCCTACAAACGGGCGGGAAGCGCGATGGTTTCTGTAGGAGCGCAGGCAGGCGCGAAAGCGGCGGAGAAGTCCTGCACGCGGTTCGCTTGCCGGGTCGCCGGGTTCGCAGCTGCCGCAGCTCCTACAAGCGGACGGGAAGCGCGGTGGGTTCTGTAGGAGCGCTGGCAGGCGCGAAAGCGGCGGAGAAGTCCTGCACGCGGGTCGCTTGCCGGGTCGCCGGGTTCGCAGCTGCCGCAGCGCCTACAAGCGGGCGGGAAGCGCGGTGGGTTCTGTAGGAGCGCCGGCAGGCGCGAAAGCGGCGGAGAGGTCCTGCACGCGGGTCGCTTGCCGGGTCGCCGGGTTCGCAGCTGCCGCAGCTCCTACAAGCGGGCGGGAAGCGCGGTGGTTTCTGTAGGAGCGCCGGCAGGCGCGAAGAGTGCGCTGGAGCGGCGCCGGCGCGCATTCCATGCGCCGCATCCACGGCTTCAGCCGATCAGGCGGCGGTGCTCGATCTTGGTGCAGCGGTCGCTCACCACCTTCAACCCGGCGGCGGCGGCCTTGTCCGCGGCGTCGGGCGCGATCACCCCGAGCTGCAGCCACACGCTGCCGACGCCCACGGCGATGGCCTCGTCCACCACCCCCATCACCTCCGCCGGCTTGCGGAACACGTCGACGAGGTCGATCTTCCCCGGCACCTCGTGCAGGCTGGGGTAGCACTTCTGCCCCAGCACCTCCTCGTAGGCCGGGTTGACCGGGATGATGGTGTAGCCGGCGCGCTGCAGGTAGTGCGCGACCTCGTGGCTGGGGCGGTCGGGCTTGGCCGAGATGCCGACCACCGCGATCGTGCGCGCCTGCTGCAGCAGGCTGCGGATGGCTTCGGGCTGGGTGCTGATGTCGTTCGGGTGCATGGGGTTTCCTCAGAAGAAGCCGTCGGCCACCGCCTGGCGGCGGCGCGGCACGGCGGCGAGCGACCAGTGGGCCTGCGCCCACGCCCACGTCTCGGCGAGCGGCGCGGCGGCGGGCATGTCGGGTGGATTGTGGCCGAGAAAGCGCAGCGCGGCCAGCAAGGCGGCCTGCGGCGGGTGCGCGTCGATCGCGCGCGCCAGGGTCTGCTTGGAGAGCTTCTCGCCCGCGGCGTTGGTGGCCAGCGGTAGGTGGGCGTAGGTGGGGACCGGCTGGCCGAGGAGGCCGAGCAGGTGGATCTGGCGCGCGGTAGAGTCGAGCAGGTCGGCGCCGCGCACGACGTGGCTCACCCCCGCCTCGGCGTCGTCCACCACCACCGCGAGCTGATAGGCGAAGAGGCCGTCGGCGCGCTTGACCACGTAGTCGCCGGCGTCGGCGGCGAGGTCGATCTCCTGCTCGCCCTGCACCGCGTCGCAGAAGTGCACCACGCCTTCCGCGCGCACCCGCCAGGCGCGACCGGTGCGTCCCGGCGGCAGGCCGTCGCGGCAGGTGCCGGGGTAGCGGCGCGAGCCGTCGCGCGCGAGCGGCTGGTCGGCGAGCTCGCG
>NZ_AMXF01000090.1 GCF_000310225.1 Thauera phenylacetica B4P | reverse complement strand
CCGCCTTGGCGCTCGCGCCCCTGCCTGCGGCCGCGCAGGCTCCCGCCGCCAAGCCCGCCGGCCAGTACGCCGTGGGCGACCGCCTCGCCGCGCCCGCGCCGGGCCAGGGCGCGTTCCGCGAGATCAGCTGGGACGACCTCATCCCCACCGACTGGAACCCCGAGGGCTTCCTCTCCAGCCTCGAGCTCGACAAGCTCGAGGACAACGACCCGCGCGCCGCCGAGGCGCTGCAGCGCATGCGCGAGGAGTGGGACCGCGCGCCCCTGGTCGAGCGCATGGCCGGCGCGCGCGTGCGCATCCCCGGCTTCGTCGTGCCGCTCGAGACCAGCGGCGAGCAGATCCGCGAGTTCCTCCTCGTGCCCTATTTTGGCGCCTGCGTGCACGTCCCGCCGCCGCCCGCCAACCAGCTCATCCACGTGATCCCCGACAAGCCGGTGCCGGGCGGCTGGAACATGCTGCCGGTGTGGGTGAACGGGGTGATGGCGGTGGGCCGCATCGACTCCGACATGGGCACCGCGGGCTACCAGCTGCGCGCGGTGAAGGTGGAGGAGTACGTCGAAGAGCAGCCGAAGCGGCGTTGAGGCGCGCGGAACCAGCGACGCACCCGCTCATCAGCCGCATTCGCGGCTACATGGCGCCGGGCGTGCGAGGGTTCCTACATGGCGCCAGGCGTGCGAGGATTTTTGTAGGAGCGCCGGCAGGCGCGAAAGCGGCGTTCCCGCCCCGACGACTGCCGTCTCCGTACCGCCCATTCGCGCCTGCCGGCGCTCCTACAGGGCGCCGCGCGTGCGAGGGCTCCTACATGGCGCCGGGCGTGCGAGGGTTCCTACATGGCGCCAGACGTGCGAGGGTCCCTACATGGCGCCGGGCGTGCGAGGATTTTTGTAGGAGCGCCGGCAGGCGCGAAAGCGGCGTTCCCGCCCCGACGACTGCCGTCTCCGTACCGCTCATTCGCGCCTGCCGGCGCTCCTACATGGCGCCGCGCGTGCGAGGGCTCCTACATGGCGCCAGGCGTGCGAGGGTTCCTACATGGCGCCGGGCGTGCGAGGGTTCCTGTAGGAGCGCCGGCAGGCGCGAACCGCGGCGCCCGGGCTTCGTGCCTAACGCCCCCGGAACGCCGGCGCCCGTTTCTCGCTGAAAGCGGCGAGGCCCTCGCGGTAGTCCTCGGTGGCGAGGAAGTCGAAGGCGCGGCGCTTCTCCTCGTCGCTCAGCGGCTCCCCGGTGGTCAGACGGCGCACCCACTGCTTGTGCCAGCGTGCCACCAGCGGCGCGCCGGCGCGGATGCGCTCGGCCGACACCGCCGCCTCCTCGAACACGCGCTCGTCGTCCACCACGCGGGTCAGCAGGCCCTTCTGCAGCGCCTCGCGCGCATCCAGGATGCGGCCCTCGAGCAGGATCTCCAGCACCACCGCCGGCCCCACCAGCGCGAGCAGTCCGGCCATCTCGCCCGGATACATCGAGAACCCCAGGCGGTTGATCGGCGCGCCGAAGCGCGCCGACTCGCCCGCGATGCGGATGTCGCAGCAGCCGGCGATCTCCAGCCCGCCGCCCACGCAGGCGCCGCGGATCGCCGCCACCGTCGGCACCGCGCAGTCGCGGATCGCGTTCAAGGCGCTCGCCACCAGGTCCTCGTGATAGTGCAGCGCATCGTCCACCGTCGCGCGCACGTTGCGGAACTCCTCGATGTCGCCGCCGGCGGCGAAGGCGTTCTCGCCCGCGCCGCGCACGATCACGCAGCGCACCGAATCGTCGCCGGCGATGCGCGCCATCGCCGCCGAGAAGCCGCGCCACATCGCCGCGTTCACCGCGTTGAGCTTGGTCGGGTTGTGCAGGGTCACGGTGGCGATGCCCTGGTCGATGTCGAGGTCGATTCTTGTGTTCATCGGTTCGGCATTTTCGATAAATAAAATTTTTCCATACGCAGGTGTATGGTGTCTTATGAATGATATATCATCCGCTCGCCCAAGATGCCGCGACAGACGGACACGGGACAGGAGGAAGTTGGAGGCAAAGCAGTTCGTGTTGCTTATCCTTGGGAGGGAGTGAAAGTGTCTAGCTCGATGTACGCGCACATTCGGCGCAACCCCCGTTTTACGGAGCTTGTCGCCAAGCGCACCCGCTTCGCGGGCATTCTCGCGGCGATCGTCCTGATCGTCTTCTACGGCTTCGTGCTGCTCGTGGCCTTCGCGCCCGAGCTCATCGGCAAGCGTCTGTTCGAGGGTAGCAACCTGACCTTCGGCATCCTCGCCGCGCTGCTGCAGTTCATCTTCTTCTGGATCCTGACCCTGGTGTACGTCCGCCGCGCCAACGGCGAGTTCGACGACATCAACAAGGAACTCGTCAAGGCCGCCTGGAAGGAGGAAAAATGATGAACGCCCGTAGCCTTTCCCGCAGCGCCGCCGGCCTGCTCGCGCTGGCCGCCAGCCCGCTGGTGCTCGCCGCCGGCCCCGCGATGGACGCCGCCGAGAAGCAGCCGCTCAATCTCCACGCCATCGGCATGTTCTTCGTGTTCGTGCTGATGACCCTGGGCATCACCTACTGGGCCGCCAGCCGCACCAAGTCGACCGCCGACTTCTACACCGCCGGCGGTGGCATCACCGGCTTCCAGAACGGGCTGGCGATCGCCGGCGACTACATGTCCGCGGCCACGCTGCTCGGTCTCACCGCGATGATGTACGCGCAGGGTGTCGATGCCTACATCTACATGCTGTCCTTCTTCGTGGGCTGGCCGATCATCCTGTTCCTGATGGCCGAACGCCTGCGCAACCTGGGCAAGTTCACCTTCGCCGACATCACCGCCTACCGCCTCGACCAGGGCAAGGTGCGCACGATGGCGGCGATCAGCTCGCTGACCGTGGTGTGCTTCTACCTCGTCGCGCAGATGGTCGGTGCCGGCCAGCTCATCAAGCTGCTGTTCGGTCTCGACTACAACATCGCGCTCGTCGTCGTCGGCGCGCTGATGATGGTGTACGTGACCTTCGGCGGCATGGTCGCCACCACCTGGGTGCAGATCATCAAGGCCTGCATGCTGCTGGTCGGCGGCACCACGGTGGGCGTGCTCGCGTTCAGCCAGTTCGGCTTCTCGTTCGACGAGCTCACCAACCGCGCGATGGAAGTGCACAAGCTCGGCCAGAAGCTGCTCAACCCCGGCAGCCTGCTCGCCGACCCGGTCACCGCGATCTCGCTCGGCCTCGGCCTGATGTTCGGCACCGCCGGCCTGCCGCACATCCTGATGCGCTTCTTCACCGTGACCGACGCCAAGGAAGCGCGCAAGTCGGTGCTCTACGCCTCGGGCATCGTCGCCTACTTCTTCAACGTCATCGCCATCATGGGCCTGTGCGCGATCCTCATCGTCGGCCAGAACCCGCAGTTCTTCGAAGGCGGCGTGATCGGCGGCAAGGTCATCGGCGGCGGCAACATGATCGCCATGCACCTGGCCAACGCGGTCGGCGGCAACCTGCTGCTCGGCTTCCTGTCGGCGGTGGCCTTCGCGACCATCCTCGCGGTGGTGGCGGGCCTGGCGCTGGCCGGCGCCTCGGCGATCTCGCACGACATCTACTCGCGCGTCATCATGAAGGGCAAGGCCAACGAGGCCACCGAGCTCAAGGTGTCGAAGTTCGCCACCATCGGCCTCGGCGTGGTCGCGGTGCTGCTCGGCATGGCCTTCGAGAAGATGAACATCGCGTTCATGGTCGCGCTCGCCTTCGGCGTGGCGGCTTCGGCCAACTTCCCGGTGCTGATCCTGTCGATGTACTGGAAGGGCCTCACCACCAAGGGCGCCCTGTGGGGTGGTTACTCCGGCCTCATCAGCGCGGTGCTGTTCGTGCTGCTGTCGAAGTCGGTGTGGGTGGATGTGCTGGGCAACGCCTCGGCGATCTTCCCCTACACCCAGCCGGCGCTGTTCTCGATGCCGATCGCCTTCTTCATGACCTGGCTGTTCTCCACGCTCGACAAGAGCAAGGCAGCCGAGGCCGAGAAGGAAGCCTTCGAGGACCAGTACGTGCGCGCCCAGACCGGCGTCGGCGCCGCGACCGCCTCGTCGCACTGACCGATCCGCGCGGCTCCCCGAGCCGCGCCGCATCCCCGACCCGCCCCGCGCACCCGCGCCGGGCGGGTTTTTTGTCGACCGGTTGCGGCGTGGGTGCGGCCCTGCACCGCCGCCTTCGCGCATGCCGGCGCTCCTACATGGGCGCGTCGGGTGCTCGGGCGCCTCTGCGTGGGCCCTTTGCGTGTTCCGGTGCTGTGACGCGAACTGGCGCGCGATCGGCCTTTTGTAGGAGCGCCGGCAGGCGCGAAGGCAGCGTGTCGAACCGCGAGATCGCCCGTCGCCGCCCCCCGCCTATTCGCGCCTGCCGACGCTCCTACATGGGCTCATCGCGTGCTGGGGGCTCCTGCATGAATCATTGCGTGTTCCGGTGCTGCGACGCGAACTGTCGCGCGGTCGGCCTCTTGTAGGAGCGCCGGCAGGCGCGAACAACGGCGCGCGAATCCGCTCCGCCCGCCGAATGGTCTCCAGGCCGCGGTGATAGACTCCGCTCATCGATTCTGGTTTTGCCTTCCGGCGGGGCCTTCATCCCAAAGGAGTCGTCGTGCCTGTCAACGAACTGCTCGTCATCGTCCTGCTGATCGCAGCGAGCGCCTTCTTTTCCATGTCCGAGATCTCGCTGGCGGCCTCGCGCAAGATCAAGCTGCGCCTGATGGCCGAAGGAGGGCATCTCAACGCCCAGCGCGTGCTCGCGCTGCAGGACAGCCCCGGACACTTCTTCACGGTCGTGCAGATTGGCCTCAACGCGGTCGCCATCCTCGGCGGCGTGGTCGGCGAGCAGGCGCTGTCGCCCTACGTCACCGAGCTCCTGAGCACGCTCTACGACGGGCCGATGCTCGGCACGATCGCCTTCATCGTCTCCTTCGTCTGCGTCACCTCGCTGTTCGTGCTCTTCGCCGACCTCATGCCCAAGCGCCTCGCCATGCTGCAGCCCGAGCGCATCGCGGTGGCGGTGGTGCAGCCGATGCAGATGTGCATGTGGCTGTTCGCACCGCTGGTGTGGGTCTTCAATGGCGCGGCCAACCTCATCTTCCGCTGGTTCAAGCTGCCGAGCGCGCGCATCGAGGACATCACCGCCGACGACATCATGGCCATGGCCGACGCCGGCGCGCAGGCGGGCGCGCTGCTGCGCCAGGAGCAGCACCTCATCAGCAACGTGTTCGAGCTCGACTCGCGCATCGTGCCCTCGGCGATGACCTCGCGCGAGAACATCGTCTTCCTCACGCTCTCCGAATCCGAGGAGAGCATCCGGCGCAAGATCGCCGCCCATCCGCACGGCAAGTTCCCGGTGTGCGAGGACGGCATCGACAGCGTGATCGGCTATGTCGACTCGAAGGACATCCTGCCGCGCATCGTGCAGGGCCAGGACCTGTCGCTGCGCACCCAGCCGATCGTGCGCAAGGTGCTGATGCTGCCCGACACGCTCACGCTCTTCGAGGCCCTCGAGCGCTTCCGCGACGCGAAGGAGGATTTCGCGCTGATTCTCAACGAGTACGCGCTGGTGGTCGGCCTGCTGTCGCTGCAGGACGTCATGAACACGGTGATGGGCGACCTCGTGAGTCCCTTCCAGGAAGAGCTCATCGTGCGCCGCGACGACAACTCCTGGCTCATCGACGGCGCCACGCCGATCGAGGACGTCATGCAGGCGCTCGAGATCGAGGTCTTCGAGGGCTTCCAGAACTACGAGACGGTCGCTGGCTTCCTCATGTACCGCCTGCGCAAGGTGCCCAAGCGCACCGATTTCGTGACCTATGTCGGCTACAAGTTCGAGGTCGTCGACATCGACAACTACCGCATCGACCAGGTGCTGGTCACCCGCGAAACCCCCGTCGAACCCGTGTAGGAGCGCCGGCAGGCGCGATGGCGGCGTGTGTTCCCGTCGCCCGCGTCGCTTGCGGCACGGCCGTGTTCGCGGCTGCCGCCGCTCCTAGATTGGCCCAAGCGCGAAGGTTCGTGTAGGCGCACCGGCAAGCGCGATGGTGTATGTAGGCGCGCCGGCAGGCGCGATGGCGACGTGTGTTCCCGTCGCCCGCGTCGCTTGCGGCACGGCCATGTTCGCGGCTGCCGCCGCTCCTACATTGGCCCAAGCGCGATGGTTCGTGTGGGCGCACCGGCAGGCGCGATGGTGTATGTAGGCGCGCCGGCAGGCGCGATGGCGGCGTGTGTTCCCGTCGCCCGCGTCGCTTGCGGCACGGCCATGTTCGCGGCTGCCGCCGCTCCTACATTGGCCCAAGCGCGAAGGTTCGTGTAGGCGCACCGGCAAGCGCGAAGGTTCGTGTAGGCGCACCGGCAGGCGCGATGGCGGCGTTGGGCGGTGCGACCGGCCTTACGCCGCCTGCGTCTTCGCGTCGGCGATGCGCGCCAGCGCGGCGCGGCCGCTGAGGATGTGGGTGCGCATCAGGCGCTCGGCGCGGGTGCCGTCGCGGTCGAGCAGGGCCTGCAGCAGGTCGCGGTGCTCGGCGAGCGACTGCTCGAGCCGGCCCTCCGAGAACAGCGAGTGGTGGCGCGACAGCTTGATGACCTTGCGCAGGTCCTCGATCACATGCAGCAGCCAGCGGTTGTCCGCGATCTGCTGCAGGGCGAGGTGGAAGGCCTGGTTGGCCTCGAAGAAGCGGTCGATGTCGGGCTTGGCGGCGGCCTTCTCGAGGCTGGCGTGGATCGCGCGCAGGCGGGCGAGGTCGTCCTCGCTCGCGCGCGCGGCCGACAGGCGCGCGCACTCGCCCTCGAGCATCGACATCACGCTGAAGACCTCGTCGAGGTCGCGCTCCGAGATCTCGGTCACGTAGCAGCCGCGCCGCGGCTTGAGCGTCACCAGGCCCTCGGAGGCCAGCACCTTCAGCGCCTCGCGCAGCGGCGTGCGCGAGATGCCGTAGTGCTCGGCCAGCGCCTGCTCGTCCACCCAGGTGCCGGGCGGAAGCTCGTGCGAGAAGATCCGCTGGCGCAGGCGCTCGGCCACTTCCTGGTAGAGCGCGATCGGAGCGATGCGGGTGGCGTTCATGGGCGAATTCTTTCTTCGGTGCGTATTCGAGGGATTGTCTGCGATGGCGTGCGTCGGGTGGGCAGGGCGAGGGCCGGCGACATGCGCCGGGCCGGACAGGCGTACCTGGTGCCAAACACTTTCCGGTGTCCGGACCTCGTTCGCCCGCTGCCGCCTATTGCATTCATAATTATGGATAAAGTATTATTTTTCCTGCAGAGCAAGTCAACTTCCGAAGCGCGATGCGTCATGGGAGGCGCCGGGACCACCCGGCGGAAGAGAGGGGACGCATCGCTTGCCGGAGCGTCGACGGCCGCTCGTGGGATTGCCACGGGCGGCTTTGTCGCCGCCCGGCGGGGTCCCGGCTTGCCGACCACATTCCAATCCGGGTCGTGCCTGAATGCCAGGCCGCCGCTGATCTCACGAGGTTTCCCATGTCGAACGCCAACGAGCCCGTCTATCCCCAGCCTGACGTCGAGGCCTGGAAAAAAGCTGCCGCCAAGCAGGCGCCGGGGGGCGACCTCGACAAGCTGAACTGGGTCACGCCGGAAGGCCTCTCGGTCAAGCCGCTGTACACCAGGGCCGACACCGAGGGCCTGCAGCACGCCGACACGCTGCCCGGCTTCGAGCCCTTCCTGCGCGGCCCGCAGCCCACCATGTACGCGGTCAAGCCGTGGACCATCCGCCAGTACGCCGGCTTCTCCACCGCCGAGGCCTCCAACGCCTTCTACCGCAAGGCGCTCGCCGCCGGTGGCCAGGGCGTGTCGGTCGCCTTCGACCTCGCCACCCACCGCGGCTACGACTCCGACAACCCGCGCGTGCTCGGCGACGTCGGCAAGGCCGGCGTGGCGATCGACTCGGTCGAGGACATGAAGATCCTCTTCGACCAGATCCCGCTCGACAAGGTCTCGGTCTCGATGACCATGAACGGCGCGGTGCTGCCCATCCTCGCCGGCTACATCGTCGCCGCCGAGGAGCAGGGTGTCGCCCAGGACAAGCTCTCGGGCACGATCCAGAACGACATCCTCAAAGAATTCATGGTGCGGAACACCTACATCTATCCGCCCACCCCGTCGATGAAGATCATCGCCGACATCTTCGGCTACACCGCGCAGCACATGCCGAAGTTCAACAGCATCTCGATCTCCGGCTACCACATCCAGGAAGCGGGCGCGAACCAGGCCATCGAGCTCGCCTTCACGCTCGCCGACGGCCTCGAGTACGTGCGCACCGGCATCAACTCCGGCATGGACGTCGACACCTTCGCCGGCCGCCTGTCCTTCTTCTGGGCGGTGGGCATGAACTTCTACCTCGAGATCGCCAAGATGCGCGCCGCGCGCCTGCTGTGGTGGCGGATCATGAAGCAGTTCAACCCCAAGAGTGCGAAGTCGATGATGCTGCGCACGCACTCGCAGACCTCGGGCTGGTCGCTCACCGAGCAGGACCCCTACAACAACGTCGTGCGCACCACCATCGAGGCCATGGCCGCGGTCTTCGGCGGCACCCAGTCGCTGCACACCAACGCGCTCGACGAAGCCATCGCGCTGCCCACCGAGTTCTCCGCCCGCATTGCGCGCAACACGCAGATCATCATCCAGGAAGAGACCCACATCTGTAACGTCGTCGACCCCTGGGCCGGCTCCTACATGATGGAGAAGCTCACCCAGGACATGGCCGACAAGGCCTGGGCGCTGATCGAGGAGATCGAGTCCATGGGCGGCATGACCCGCGCGGTCGAGTCCGGCTGGGCCAAGATGAAGGTCGAGGAGTGCGCCGCCGACAAGCAGGCGCGCATCGACTCGGGCAAGGACGTCATCGTCGGCGTCAACAAGTACAAGCTCGCCAAGCAGGACCCGATCGACATCCTCGACATCGACAACCACGCGGTGCGCGAGGCCCAGATCGCCCGCCTCAACAAGATCCGCGCCACCCGCGACGGCGCCGCCGTGCGGGCCGCGCTCGACGCCCTCACCAAGTGCGCCGAGACCAGCGAAGGCAACCTGCTCGACCTCGCCGTCAAGGCCATCCGCCTGCGCGCCACGGTCGGCGAGATCTCCGACGCGCTCGAGAAGGTCTTCGGCCGCTACCGCGCCAACCCGCAAGCCGTGTCCGGCGTCTATGGAGCCGTCGTGGAAGAACAGGAAGACTGGAAGGCCCTCAAGGCCGACATCGAGGCCTTCATCGCCGAAGAAGGTCGTCGCCCGCGCGTGATGATCGCCAAACTCGGCCAGGACGGCCACGACCGCGGCGCCAAGGTGGTCGCCTCGGCCTTCGCCGACCTCGGCTTCGACATCGACATCGGCCCGCTCTTCCAGACCCCGGAAGAGGCCGCCCGCCACGCGGTCGAGAACGACGTGCACGCGGTCGGCTGCTCCAGCCTCGCCGCCGGCCACAAGACCCTGGTGCCCGCCGTCATCAACGAGCTCAAGCGCCTCGGCGCCGACGACATCATCACCTTCGTCGGCGGCGTCATCCCGGCGCAGGACTACGACACCCTGTACGCCGCCGGCGCCAAGGGCATCTTCGGCCCCGGCACGCCGATCCCGGCGGCGGCGCGCGAGGTGCTCAAGCAGATCCGCGCGGCACGCAAGGCAGGGTGAGATGATTCGCGGGCGGGCCCTTTTTCGGAGGCGAGGCGCATGAGCGTGCTGATGGAACGAATCACGATGGAGCCGGGCAAGCGAGGTGGTCGCCCGTGCATCCGCGGCATGCGCATCACGGTCTACGACGTCCTGGGCTGGCTCGCATCGGGCATGAGCGAGGCGGAAGTGCTCTCCGACTATCCTGAACTGGAGGTGGCGGACATCCGGGCCTGCCTGGTGTTTGCCGCTACCCGCGAATCGCGTCTGTCGAGGCTGGCCGCTTGAAGCTGCTGCTCGATCAAAACATTTCGCGGCGTCTGCTCGGCGATCTTGAAGCAGGCTTTCCGGGGGCGTCGCATGTACAACTGCTGGGGCGGGAGTCGGCGACCGACCTGGAGCTATGGCAGCTTGCGACGGAGCAGGGGTTTGCGATCGTTACGAAAGACGTGGACTTTCTCGAAATCCAGTTGCTGCGCGGTTATCCGCCGAAAATTGTCTGGTTGAACTGCGGAAACGTTTCCAACGCCGAACTCCGTACCAGACTGCTCGCGAACGTCGATGCAATTCTGGAGGCCCTGGCGGACGGCGATACGGGCGTGGTGGAAATTGACTAAGAGACTAGAACCCATCGTGGAACTCGATCCTGCCGACCAGGCCCTCGTCGCCGGCGTGCTGGCGCGCCAGCTGCGGCCGCTCGCCAAGACCATCACGCTGATCGAATCGCAGCGCGAGGACCACCAGGCGCGCGCGCAGCAGGTGCTCGAAGCCCTGCTGCCGCACACCGGCGGGGCGATGCGCGTCGGCATCTCGGGCGTGCCGGGCGTGGGCAAGAGCACCTTCATCGAGGCGCTCGGGCTCTTCCTCATCGAGCAGGGCCTGCGCGTCGCGGTGCTGGCGGTCGATCCGTCCTCGTCGGTCACCGGCGGGTCGATCCTCGGCGACAAGACGCGCATGGAGCTGCTGTCGCAGAACCCCGCCGCCTTCATCCGCCCCAGCCCCTCCGCCTGCAGCCTGGGCGGCGTGGCCGAGAAGACGCGCGAGACCATGCTGGTGTGCGAGGCCTCCGGCTTCGACGTCATCATCGTCGAGACCGTCGGCGTCGGGCAGTCCGAGACCGCGGTCGCCGGCATGACCGACATCTTCTGCCTGCTGCAGCTGCCCAACGCCGGCGACGACCTGCAGGCGATCAAGAAGGGGATCATGGAGATCGCCGACCTGATCGTCATCAACAAGGCCGACATCGACGCCGGCGCCGCCATGCGCGCCAAGGCGCAGATCAAGACCGCGCTGCACATGCTGCGCCCGGCCAGCCCCAACTGGACCGTGCCGGTGCTCACCCTGTCGGCGCTGCAGAAGCAGGGCATCGCCGATTTCTGGAAGGCGGTGAGCGACTACCGCGAGGCCTTGACTGCCTCCGGCGAGTTCGCCGCCAAGCGTCGTCACCAGGCGCTCGCCTGGATGTGGGAGATGATCGATTCCGGGCTGCGCAGCCGTTTCCGCAGCCACCCCCGCGTGCGCGAGGAGCTTCCCGCCCTCGCACGCGCGGTCGAGGAGGGCGGCACCACGCCCGCGGCCGCAGCCTTCCGGCTGCTCGGCCACCTCCAGCGCAACGAACAGGGCTGACCGCCCCGGCGGTCGCCAAACCCCGAGATCTGACAGGAGATCACACACATGCAAGACATCATTCGCCAGCTCGAGCAGAAGCGCGAACTGGCCCGCCTCGGTGGCGGCCAGAAGCGCATCGACGCGCAGCACCGCAAGGGCAAGCTCACCGCGCGCGAGCGCATCGAACTGCTGCTCGACGACGACAGCTTCGAAGAGTGGGACATGTACAAGGAGCACCGCTGCACCGAGTTCGGCATGGACGCCGAGCACATCCCCGGTGACGGCGTGGTCACCGGCTACGGCACCGTCAACGGCCGCCTGGTCTTCGTCTTCTCGCAGGACTTCACCGTCTTCGGCGGCTCGCTCTCCGAGACCCAGGCCGAGAAGATCTGCAAGGTCATGGACCATGCCATGAAGGTCGGCGCCCCGGTCATCGGCCTCAACGACTCGGGCGGCGCCCGCATCCAGGAAGGCGTGGACTCGCTCGGCGGCTACGCCGACGTGTTCCAGCGCAACGTGCTCGCCTCCGGCGTCATCCCGCAGATCTCGCTGATCATGGGCCCCTGCGCCGGCGGCGCGGTGTACAGCCCGGCCATGACCGACTTCATCTTCATGGTCAAGGACTCGTCCTACATGTTCGTGACCGGTCCCGAGGTCGTGAAGACCGTGACCCACGAAGAAGTCACCGCCGAGGAGCTCGGCGGCGCCGTCACCCACAACACCAAGTCCGGCGTCGCCGACCTCGCCTTCGAGAACGACGTCGAGGCGCTGATGATGACGCGCCGCCTGGTCGGCTTCCTGCCCTCCAGCAACCGCGAGAAGCCGCCCGCGATCCCCTGCGTCGACTCCGCCGACCGCATCGACCTATCGCTCGACACCCTGGTGCCGGAGAACCCGAACCAGCCCTACGACATGAAGGAGCTCATCTTCAAGATGGTCGACGACGGCGACTTCTTCGAGCTGCAGCCCGACTACGCCAAGAACATCATCATCGGCCTGGCGCGCATGGAAGGCTCGCCGGTGGGCATCGTCGCCAACCAGCCGCTCGTGCTGGCCGGCTGCCTCGACATCAAGAGCTCGATCAAGGCCGCCCGCTTCGTGCGCTTCTGCGACGCCTTCAACATCCCGGTCGTCACCCTGGTCGACGTCCCCGGCTTCATGCCCGGCACCTCGCAGGAGTACGGCGGCATCATCAAGCACGGCGCCAAGCTGCTCTACGCCTACGCCGAGTGCACCGTGCCCAAGGTCACCCTGATCACCCGCAAGGCCTACGGCGGCGCCTACGACGTGATGTCGTCCAAGCACCTGCGCGGCGACGTCAACCTCGCCTGGCCGAGCGCCGAGATCGCCGTGATGGGCGCCAAGGGCGCGGTCGAGATCATCTTCCGCGAAGAGAAGGGCGACCCCGAGAAGCTCTCCCAGCGCGAAGCCGAATACAAGGCCCGTTTCGCCAACCCCTTCGTCGCCGCCAGCCGCGGCTTCATCGACGACGTGGTCATGCCGCACAACACCCGCAAGCGCATCTGCCGCTCGCTGGCCATGTTGCGCGACAAGCAGCTCGACAACCCGTGGCGCAAGCACGGCAACATCCCGCTCTGATCCGCGCACGAGGAACCGACCAAATGTTCAAGAAAATCCTGATTGCAAACCGTGGCGAGATCACCTGCCGCGTCATCAAGACCGCCCGCAAGATGGGCATCAAGACCGTCGCGGTCTACTCCGAGGCGGACAAGAACGCGCTCCACGTCGAGCTCGCCGACGAAGCCGTCTGCATCGGCCCGGCGGCCTCGAAAGAGTCCTACCTGGTCATGGACAAGATCATCGCCGCCTGCAAGCAGACCGGCGCCGAGGCGGTCCACCCGGGCTACGGCTTCCTGTCCGAGAACGCCGAGTTCTCGCGCCGGCTGGAAGAAGAAGGCATCAAGTTCATCGGCCCGAAGCACTACTCGGTCGCCAAGATGGGCGACAAGATCGAGTCCAAGAAGCTCGCCATCGCCGCCGGCGTGAACACCATCCCCGGCTACAACGACGCCATCTCCGGCCCCGACGAGGCGGTCGAGATCGCCAAGGGCATCGGCTACCCGGTCATGATCAAGGCCTCCGCCGGCGGTGGCGGCAAGGGCCTGCGCGTCGCCTTCAACGACAAGGAAGCGCACGAAGGCTTCGCCTCCTGCGTCAACGAGGCCCGCAACGCCTTCGGCGACGACCGCGTCTTCATCGAAAAGTACGTGCTCGAGCCGCGCCACATCGAGATCCAGGTCCTCGGCGACGGGCACGGCAACTACGTGTACCTCAACGAGCGCGACTGCTCCATCCAGCGCCGTCACCAGAAGGTCATCGAGGAGGCGCCGAGCCCCTTCGTCGACCCCGCGATGCGCAAGGCCATGGGCGAGCAGGCCGTGGCCCTGGCGCGCGCGGTGAACTACGAGTCGGCCGGCACGGTCGAGTTCGTGGTCAGCGGCGCGACCAAGGAGTTCTACTTCCTCGAGATGAACACCCGCCTGCAGGTCGAGCACCCGGTCACCGAGCTCATCACCGGGCTGGACCTCGTCGAGCAGATGATCCGCGTCGCCTACGGCGAGAAGCTGCCCCTTTCCCAGGCCGACGTCGGCATCGACGGCTGGGCGATGGAGTGCCGCATCAACGCCGAAGATCCCTTCCGCGGCTTCCTGCCCTCCACCGGCCGCCTCGTCAAGTTCCAGCCCCCGGCCGAAGGCGACGGCGTGCGCGTCGACACCGGCGTGTATGAAGGCGGCGAGATCTCGATGTTCTACGACTCGATGATCGCCAAGCTCATCGTGCACGGCAAGGACCGCCAGGACGCCATCGAGCGCATGCGCGACGCCCTCAACGGCTTCGTCATCCGCGGCATCAGCTCCAACATCCCCTTCCAGGCCGCGCTGCTGCAGCACCCGCGCTTCTGCTCGGGCAACTTCAACACCGGCTTCATCGCCGAGGAGTACCCGAAGGGCTTCGACGCCTCCATGGTCCCGCACGACGACCCCGCGCTGCTCGCCGCCGTCGCCACCTTCGCCCGCATGCGCTACATCGAGCGCGCCGTGCAGATCGAAGGCCAGCTCGCCGGCCACGGCCGCAAGGTCGCCAGCGAATGGGTCGTCGTCATGGGCGGCAAGCAGTACCCGATGACCACCGCGTCCATCGCAGGCGGCCTCGCCGTCACCAGCGCAGGCAAGACCTACAACATCGTCTCCGACTGGAAGTTCGGCGAGCTGCTCTTCTCCGGCACCGTCAACGGCGCCCCGATCGGCCTGCAGATCGAACGCCGCGGCCTGCGCTACCGCATCTCGCACTTCGGCCTGCAGGTCGAGCCGATCGTGATGACCGTGCGCGCCGCCCACCTGCTCTCGCTGATGCCCGAGAAGCTGCCGCCCGACCTGTCCAAGTTCCTGCTCTCCCCGATGCCCGGCCTGCTGCGCGAGGTCGGGGTGAGCGAAGGCCAGGACGTCAAGGCCGGCGAGAAGCTCGCCATCATCGAAGCCATGAAGATGGAAAACGTCCTCAAGGCCGAGCAGGACGGCAAGGTCAAGAAGATCGTCGCCAAGCCCGGTGCCAGCCTGTCGGTGGACGAGGTCATCATCGAGTTCGAATGATCCTCCGCCCCGGGCCGGCGTAGCGGGACGCGCTCCGCTCGCCCCCGCCGCCCACGCCGGCCCGGGCAAGCGCTTTGATCGATGGGGAGGGAGACCCGGGCCACGCCCGGGTGCCTGTCGGCTCGGGGCCTGCGCAAGCAGGCCCCTTTTTTATGCGATTCGCCGCAGGCGATCCCGCCTCCGCCGCCCGCGACCACCTCCGCCGCACGCGACCACCTTCGCCGCCCGCGACCACCTTCGCCGCGCGCGACCACCTTCGCCGCGCGCGACCACCTTCGCCGCGCGCGACCACCTTCGCCGCGCGCGACCA
>NZ_AMXF01000089.1 GCF_000310225.1 Thauera phenylacetica B4P | reverse complement strand
CACCGGCTTGCCGATCGCCACCAGCTCGAGCGCGATCCGCGGTCCGCCGCCCGGCAGCTCGATGCTCGCCGGCAGGCGCGCCGGCCAGTCCGCCGCGCGGCCATCGCCGATCACCACGACCTCGAAGCGCTGGCCGGGGATGACTTGCGGGCTGGACGAGGCGAGCAGCCAGTCGGCGGCCGGGGCGGCCGAGGCGCTCAGGGCAAGCGCGGCGGCGAGCAGCAGCGCGCGCGGGGAGGAGGTCTTCGGCATGGAGATCGCCTGTCGGGAAGGAGGAAAACAAGCGGGGCAGCCCCTCGCAGGGCTGCCCCGGAGACACGCCGCACGGACCTCGTCCTGCGAAGCCCGCGCGCAGGCGGCGCCGACCGGCGCCACCGACGGAGCTCAGGCCACGGCGTTGCGCGACTCCTTGGCGTCGACCACGGCGAGCGCGGTCATGTTGACCAGGCGGCGCACGGTGGCCGAGGGCGTCACGATGTGCACCGGCTTGGCCGCGCCGAGCAGGATCGGTCCCACCGACACGCCGTCGCCGTTGGCCACCTTCATCAGGTTGAAGGAGATGTTGGCGGCGTCCAGGTTGGGCATCACCAGCAGGTTGGCCTCGCCCTTCAGGTGCGAGTCCGGATGCAGCTTGTCGCGGATCTCCTCGGACAGGGCGGCGTCGCCGTGCATCTCGCCATCGACGTTGAGGTCGGGCGAGCTCTCGCGCAGGATCTCGCAGGCGCGGCGCATCTTGCGCGCCGATGCCGAGTTCGAGCTGCCGAAGTTGGAATGCGACAACAGCGCCACGCTGGGCTCGATGCCGAAGCGGCGAAGCTCGTCGGCCGCCATGCGGGCGATCTCGGCGACCTCCTCCGCGCTCGGGTTCTCGTTCACGTAGGTGTCGGTGATCGCCAGCATGCGCTTGGTCAGCAGCAGCAGGTTCATCGCCGCGAACTGCTTGGCACCGGGCGCGAGACCGATCACGTCGGCCACCTGCTTGAGGTGGTAGTCGTAGGACCCGAAGGTGCCGCACACCAGCGCGTCGCCATCGCCGCGACGCAGCATCATCGCCCCGATCAGGGTGGTGTCGCGGCGGATCTTGGCCTTGGCCAGGTCCGGCGTGACGCCGTCGCGCTTCATCAGCGCGTAGTAGTCGGACCACAGCTCGCGATAGCGCGGATCGGACTCGGGGTTGACGATCTCGAAGTCGCGCCCCGGCTTGAGGTTGAGGCCGATCTTCTGGATGCGCATCTCGATGACCTCCGGGCGGCCGATCAGGATCGGCGCCGCCAGGCCCTCGTCGAGCACCACACGCACCGCGTGCAGCACGCGCTCGTCCTCGCCCTCGGCGTAGATCACGCGCTTCTGCGCCATCGGCACCGCCTTGGCGGCCGAGAACACCGGCTTCATGACGATGCCGGACTGGTAGACGAAGCCGTTCAGGCTGGTGACGTAGGCGTCGAAATCGGCGATCGGCTTGGTCGCCACGCCCGACTCCATCGCCGCCTTCGCCACCGCGGGCGCGATCTTGACGATCAGGCGCGGGTCGAAGGGCTTCGGGATGATGTACTCGGGGCCGAAGCTGAGCTCCTGGCCGCCATAGGCGCTGGCGACGATGTCGCTCGCCTCGGCCTCGGCCAGCTCGGCGATCGCCTTCACGCAGGCGAGCTTCATCTCCTCGTTGATCGTGGTCGCGCCCACATCGAGCGCACCACGGAAGATGAACGGGAAGCACAGCACGTTGTTGACCTGGTTCGGGAAGTCCGAACGGCCGGTGGCGATGATGCAGTCCGGGCGCACGGCCTTGGCGTCGGCCGGCAGGATCTCGGGGTTGGGGTTGGCGAGCGCGAAGATCAGCGGCTTGTCGGCCATCTTCGCCACCATCTCGGGCTTGAGCACGCCCGCGGTCGAAAGCCCCAGGAAGACGTCGGCGCCGACGATCGCGTCACCCAGCGTGCGCGCGTCGGTGCTCTGCGCATAGCGTGCCTTGGTCGGCTCCATGTTGGGCTCGCGGCCCTCGTAGATGACGCCCTTGGAGTCGCAGACGGTGATGTTCTCGCGCTTGAGACCGAGGCTGACCATCAGGTCGAGGCAGGCGATCGCCGCCGCGCCGGCGCCCGAACACACCAGCTTGACCGTGCCGATGTCCTTGCCGATGACCTTGAGGCCGTTCAGCAGGCCCGCCGAAGAAATGATCGCGGTGCCGTGCTGATCGTCGTGGAAGACGGGGATCTTCATGCGCTCGCGCAGCTTCTTCTCGATGTAGAAGCACTCGGGCGCCTTGATGTCCTCGAGGTTGATGCCGCCGAGCGTGGGCTCTAGCGCGGCGATGATCTCGATCAGCTTGTCGGGGTCGTTCTCGGCGAGCTCGATGTCGAAGACGTCGATGTTGGCGAACTTCTTGAACAGGCAGCCCTTGCCTTCCATGACCGGCTTGGAGGCCAGCGGGCCGATGTTGCCCAGGCCGAGCACCGCGGTGCCGTTGGTGACCACAGCGACGAGGTTGCCGCGGCTGGTGAGCTCGAAGGCCTCGGCGGGGTCGGCGACGATCGCGTCGCAGGCCGCGGCCACGCCGGGCGAATAGGCGAGCGCGAGGTCGCGCTGGTTGGTGAGGCCCTTGGTGGGCACCACCGAGATCTTGCCGCGCGTCGGCGAGCGGTGATAGTCGAGCGCTGCGGTGATGAAGTCCTGATCCATGTTCTCCCCTCTCGTGTCTGTGAGTTAGCCGATGTGAGTTCGTCGAGGCCGGGCCGAGATCGCGACGCAGCGCGCGGCCTCCCGGGCTTGCCGCTCGGGACGCTGGACGCTTTTCGGAACTCGACCACAGACCTGCTTGTTTTTGTTGGCGTCGCCCGGCTCGGGATCACCGGCAACCGACGCCCGCGAAGTGTACTCCAGCGCCCCGGCCTTGGACACGCCCGCAGCTTATGCTCAGGATCAGCAACGCATCGCGCCTCGCGCGCCGGCGGCGCCGGTTTTTGGCAGAATGCGGGGCCGGCAAGCAGCCGCGCGCACATGACGACAGGGGAGAAGGCGATGCGACGGGTGGTATTCAATCAGAAGGGCGGCGTCGGCAAGTCGACGATCACCTGCAACCTCGCGGCGATCGCCGCCGCGCAGGGCAAGCGCACCCTGGTGGTGGACCTCGACCCGCAGGGCAACTCCACCCAGTACCTGCTCGGCGCCGGCGTGGACGAGCTGGATGCGACGCTCGCGGATTTCTTCGACCAGACGCTCAACTTCAAGCTCAACCCGCGCGACACCGAGGAGTTCGTCGTCGCCACCCCCTTCGAGCGCCTGCACGTGATGCCCTCGCATCCGCAGCTTGAGGAGCTGCAGTCGAAGCTGGAGTCGCGCTACAAGATCTACAAGCTGCGCGACGCGCTCGAGGAACTGGCGAAGGATTTCGACTGCGTCTTCATCGACACCCCGCCCGCGTTGAACTTCTTCACCCGCTCGGCGTTGATCGCCGCCGATGCCTGCCTGATCCCTTTCGATTGCGACGAGTTCTCGCGCAAGGCGCTGTACTCGCTGCTCGAGAACGTGCAGGAGATCAAGGCCGACCACAACCGCAACCTGCAGGTCGAAGGCATCGTGGTCAACCAGTTCCAGCCGCGCGCGACCCTGCCGCAGAAGGTGGTGCAGGAGCTCATCGACGAGGGCCTGCCGGTGCTGCAGCCCTACCTGTCGGCCTCGATCCGGATCAAGGAATCGCACGAGCAGTCCAAGCCGATGATCCACCTCGATCCAAAGCACAAGCTGTCGCAGGAGTTCGTCGCGCTGCACGACACCCTGGCGCGCAAGTACGGCACCTGAGCCTCCCGACGTCAGGGGCGCCGGGACGCACGGTGGTTTATGCAGGAGCGCCGGCAGGCGCGAAGGTGGCGGCTCAATTCTGCACGCGCGTCGTTTGCCGGACCGCCGTTTTCGCAGCTGCCGCAGCGCCTACAGGAGGCGCCGGAACGCACGGTGGTTTATGTAGGAGCGCCGGCAGGCGCGAAGGTGGCGGCTCAATTCTGCACGCGCGTCGTTTGCCGGACCGCCGTTTTCGCAGCTGCCGCAGCTCCTACAGGGGCGCCGGGACGCGCGGCGGTTTATGTAGGAGCGCCGGCAGGCGCGAAAACGGCGGTGGCGTTCTGCACGCGCGTCGATTGCCGAACGGCCGGGTTCGCAGCTGCCGCAGCTCCTACAGGCGGGTCCGGGACGCGTGGCGGTTTATGTAGGAGCGCCGGCAGGCGCGAAGGCGGCGGCTCAGGATCGTCTGCCGCCCTCGCCCTCCTCCCGCCCCCCTGCAGGCGAGGCGATGGCGGCGAGGCGGGCGAACTCGGACTCCTCCAGCCACTCGCGCCACACCGCCATCAGCACCGCCAGCACCACCGGGCCGAGGAAGAGCCCGACCAGGCCGAATGCGGCGAGGCCGCCGAGCACGCCGAACATCACCAGCAGGAAGGGGATGCGCGTGGCGTTGCTGATCACCAGCGGGCGCACCAGGTTGTCCACCCAGCTCACCACCAGCGCGCCCCACAGCAGCAGTCCGATGCCCTCGACGGTGTTGCCGGTGAGCAGCAGCCACACCCCGATCGAACCCCATGCGAAGGGCGTGCCGAAGGGGATCATCGCGATCACCGCGGTGATCGCCCCCATCAGCACTGGCGCCGGCACGCCCGCCCACCAGTAGCCCAGGCCGGCGACGAAGCCCTGGCCGATCGCGGTGGCGATCAGGCCCCACACCACGGCCTTGGTCATCCCGCCCACCGCGGCCAGATACGGATCGAGGCGCTCGCCGAGGAAGCGACGCAGCACCGCCACCACCTGCTCGAGCACCCGCTCGCCGTCGCGGTAGAGGAAGAACACGGTGATGAGCGCGAAGCCGAGCTTGGCCGCGTTGCGCCCGACGTCGCCGATCAGCGTCAGCACCAGGTTGCTGCCCTGGCGCACCCACTCGGTGAGCTGCGCGCGCAGCGCCTCGGGTTCGCGGGTGAGCTCGTCCAGCAGCGCCTGCAGGTCGTCGCCGATCCACGGCAGCGTGCGCACGAACTCGGGCAGCACGAAGGCGCCCTCGCGGATCTGCGCGGTCACCGCGGCGATCGCGACGCCGACCTCGGTGCGCAGCAGCATGCCGATCCACAGCGCGGGCAGCACGAAGGCCGCGCTCAACAGCACGGTCATCAGCAGCGCGGTGATCGTGGGGTAGCGCGGCAGCCGCGAGCGCAGCTGGCGGTGAGCCGGCCAGGTGGCGTAGGCGATGATCACCGCCCACGCCACCGGCACGATGAAGAGGTGCAGCACGGCGTAGCTCAGCAGCAGCAGGCCGCCGAGCAGGAAGCCGAGGATGACGCGGCGAACGACCTTCTCGGCGACCTGGTCGATCATGCGCTCTCGCTCCGATCTTCCGTTCCGGCTTCCTGTTCGGCACCGATCTCGTCGGCCGGCTCGGGCAGGCGGCTCGCCAGCACCTTGTCGATGCGCTTGCCGTCGAGGTCGATTACCTCCAGCCGCCAGTTCTCCCAGGTGGCGATGTCGCCGGTGCCCGGCAGGCGGCCGAGCAGCCACATGACCATGCCCGACAGCGTGTGGTAGCGTCCCTTCTCCTCTTCCGGCACGGTCTTGATGCCGAGGCAGTCCTTGAGCTCGACGATCGGGATCAGGCCGTCGAGCAGCCACGAGCCGTCCTCGCGCTGCACCGCCCAGGCCTCCTCGGTGTCGTGCGGCAGGAACTCGCCGGTCACCGACTCGATGACGTCGTGCAGCGTGACCATGCCCTGGATCTCGCCGTATTCGTCGATCACGAACACGGTGTAGGTGCCGGACGAGCGGAACTGGTCGAGCAGTTCCATGCCGGTGAGCGACTCGGGCACATACACCGCGGGCTGCAGGTCCTTGGCGAGGTCGATGGCCTCGCCGCGCAGCGACTGATTGAAGAGCTTCTTGGCGCTGGCGATACCGAGGATGTCGTCGAACCCGCCGCGACACACCGGGAAGCTGGAGTAGGAAGAAGACGCCACCAGCTCGAGGTTCTCCTCCAGCGGCCGCGTCAGGTCGAGCGACACGATGTCCGCGCGCGGCACCATCAGCGAGGCGATCTGGCGGTCGTCGAGGCGGAACACGTTACGCACCATGTCGTGCTCGCTCTTCTCGATCACGCCGGCCTCGGAGCCCTCGACCAGCATGGCGTGGATCTCCTCCTCGGTCACGCTCGGCCCGGTGCTCTCGCGCTGGCCCAGGATGCGCAGCAGCAGCGCGGTCGAACCGGCGAGCAGATACACGAAGGGCCGCGAGGCGATCGACAGCACGTTCATCGGCCGCGCCACCAGGCGGGCGATGCCCTCGGGGTCGATCTGGCCGATGCGCTTGGGCACCAGCTCGCCGACCACGATCGACACGTAGGTGATCACCACCACGACCAGCACGGTCGAGCCGATCTCGCTCACGCGCTGCTCCATGCCCAGGCCCTGCAGCCAGTCGGCCAGCGGCCCGGCGAGCGCGGCCTCGCCGACGATGCCGTTGAGCACGCCGATCGAGGTGATGCCGATCTGGATCGTGGACAGGAAGCGGGTCGGGTCCTCTCCGAGCTTGATCGCCACCGCGGCCGCAGCATCGCCGCCCTCGGCGAGGCGCGCGAGGCGTGCCCGGCGCGCGGTGACGAGCGCGATCTCGGACATGGCGAAGGCGCCGTTGAGAACGATGAGGCCGATCAGAAAGAGGATTTCCATGGATTCGAGGGGGGTTGAGAGAGGGGTGCCTGCAAGGGCTGCCGGCGAGCGCCCGCGCATGACGGGCGGGCCGGACGCCGCCGATGATGCCGCAGCGGACACGGGGTGTCGACCGCGCACCCGCCCACCGCGTTCGCCCGGTGCTGCGGCGCAACACCCGAAAGCCGCGGGCCGCAGCGATCCACTTCGACGGCCTTGACACTCCCGCAGCGCAACAGACAGAATCCTGCCCATCAAGGGGAGTAGCTTTTCCGCTCCGGCATCGTCAATACGGCAGATCGGTCTTCGGACCATCGCCCGGTGCCGGGGGCAACGATCGAGTCCGTTCGGCCGTTGCAAGCGAGACCTTGCCCGAGGGGCAAGGTCCGTGCATTGAAGCGCGCCAGGGTCTGTGTCCGTCGGGAACAGGCCCTTTTGTTTTTGTGCGGAGCGCGCGATGGAATCGATCGGAACGTGGTGGATGTGGGCGGCCTTTGCCGCCATCGTGGTGACGATGCTGCTGGTGGACCTGTTCGCCTTCGGCGGCGGCAAGCAGCATCGGGTGTCGCTGAAGGAGGCCGCGGGCTGGTCGCTCGCCTGGGTCACGGTGGCGATGCTGTTCGCGGCCGGGCTGTGGTGGTACCTCGACGGCGAACTTGGGCGTGCCGTGGCCAACGAGCAGGCGACCGCCTTCGTCACCGGCTACCTGGTCGAGAAGTCGCTGGCGGTCGACAACGTCTTCGTGTGGATGATGATCTTCAGCTTCTTCGCGGTGCCGCTGGAATTGCAGCGCCGCGTGCTGCTGTACGGCATCGTCGGCGCCATCGTGCTGCGCACGATCATGATCTTCGCCGGAAGCTGGCTGATCAACGAGTTCCACTGGCTGCTCTACGTCTTCGGTGCCTTCCTGGTCGTCACCGGCATCAAGATGGCGTGGTTCTCCGAGCACGACCCCGACCTCGAGAAGAACCCGCTCATCCGCTGGATCCGCAACCACTACCCGGTCACCGAGAAGCTCGAGGGCGAGCGCTTCTTCGTGATGCGCGACGGCGTGCGCATGATGACGCCGCTCTTCCTCGCGCTCGTGCTGGTCGAGATCTCGGACGTGATCTTCGCGGTCGACAGCATCCCGGCGATCTTCGCGATCACCACCGACCCCTTCATCGTGCTCACCTCGAACCTGTTCGCGATCCTCGGCCTGCGCGCGATGTACTTCCTGCTCGCCGACCTCGGCGACCGCTTCGAGCTGCTCAAGTACGGCCTGGCGGCAATCCTGGTCTTCATCGGCACCAAGATGCTGATCGTCGAGTGGGTGAAGATCCCGGTGCTGGTGTCGCTGTCGGTGGTCGCCACCATCCTCGCGTGCTCGGTGTTCGCCAGCCTGTGGTATGCGGCGCGCAAGGAAAAGGAGGCTGCCAAGCCCCAGGCGAGCTGACGCAAAGGGGCGGGATGGTGGGGCGGCGACGGCAGCCTTGCCGCAGCACCACCGCAGCGCCATCGCGACTTGCGTCGCTCCCCCGAGAAACCGCTCGAGGTCTCGGGCTGCGCTGCAGGAGTGACGCAAGTCGCGATCGCTACCGAAAAACCACGCGCCCCCTGAATCCCCCTCCACCCTACCCACCCCGACCCGCAATGACCGCCACCCTCCAACGCCTCGTCGAATCCGCCGCCTTCCAGCGCTTCATCATCGCGGTGATCATCGTCAACGCGATCACCCTCGGCCTCGAGACCTCCACCGCCGCCATGGCCGCGGCCGGCGGGCTGCTGCTCGCGCTCGACCGCGCCGCGCTCGTCATTTTCGTCGTCGAGCTCGCGCTCAAGCTCTTCGTCTACCGCCTGCGCTTCTTCCGCAGCGGCTGGAACGTCTTCGACTTCACCATCGTCGCGATCACCCTCGCCCCCACCGGCGAAGGCCTGCAGATCCTGCGCTCGCTGCGCATCCTGCGTGCGCTGCGCCTGGTGTCGGTGGTGCCCTCGATGCGCAAGGTGGTCAATGCGCTGCTGCGCGCCGTCCCCGGCATGAGCTCGGTGCTCACCCTGCTGCTGCTCGTGTTCTACGTCGCCGCGGTGATGAGCACCAAGCTCTTCGGCGCGAGCTTCCCGGACTGGTTCGGCACCATCGGCGAGTCCTTCTACACCCTGTTCCAGGTCATGACCCTGGAGTCGTGGTCGATGGGCATCGTCCGCCCGGTCATGGAGGCCTACCCCTACGCGTGGATCTTCTTCGTGCTGTTCATCCTGCTCACCACCTTCGCGGTGCTCAACCTCTTCATCGCCATCGTGGTCGATTCGATGAGCGCGGTGGAGCACGAGGAGCAGGAGCAGACGCGCGAGCTGGTCAGCGTGGACCACGACGCGGTGCTCGCCGAGCTGCGCGCCATCCGCGCCGAGCTGGCGGCGCTGCGGGGCGAGCGCGCGGACGATCCCGCCGCTGCGCCTGCGGCGGTGAGTGCAGGATCGACTGCGAGGCCAGGCTGATCCGTGACAGGGCGCGCCAGCGGCGCGCCCTCAGCGCTTGACCTCGAGCAGCTCGATCACGAAGTTCAGCGTGCTGTCGGGCGGGATTCGGCCCGGCACGCCGCGGCTGCCGTAGGCGGTCGCGGGCGGGCACACGATGCGCACCGCGCCGCCCGGCTTCATCTGCTGCAGCACCTCCTGCCAGCACGGCACCAGCGCCTCCAGCGGCAGCTCCGCCGGGCGGCCGCGGCTGTAGGAGCTGTCGAACTCCTTGCCGTCGGCGAGCGTGCCCTGGTAATGCACGCGCACCACGTCGGCCAGCGTCGGCGGGGAGCCGGTCTCGCCCTCGCGGTAGGTCTCGACGGTGACGCCCGAGGGCAGGGTCGTGGTCTGTGGGCCGGCGGCGATCGCGCCGGTGAGGGGAAGCAGGGCGAGGACAGAAAGCAGTCGGCGCATGTCGAGAACTCCGGGAATTCAGATCTTGATGATCGTATCGCTGTAGAGCGCCACGAAACGATCGTGCGTCACCAGGCGCATCGGCTCGACCAGCGCCTGCGCCACCAGAAGACGGTCGAAAGGGTCCTGATGATGCGCGGGCAAGGACTCGACCGCCACGACGTGCTCGGGCTCGATCGCCAGCAGGCGATAGCCCGAGGCGGTGAAATAGCGTGTGGCATCCTGGCTGGAGACCGGCATGTCGCCACGCCCGAGAGAATGCTTGATGGCGATCTCCCAGACGCTGGCGACGCTGACCCACACGGTCGATTTCGGCGACAGGATCAGGTCACGCGCGCTCTGCGACAGCTTCGGGTGGTCGGTGATGGCCCACAGCGCGACATGCGTATCGAGAAGCAGATTCAAGATCAGCCTCCCGCCAGGAACAGCCTCGCGACGTCCTCGTTGCTGGCGTCGATGTCGTCGGGCACCTCGAACCTGCCCTTGGCCACCCCGATTCGAGGCCCCGCGGACGCGTCCTCGACCGGCACGAGCCGGGCGGCCGGGCGGCCGTTGCGGGCGATCACGATCTCGCGCTCGCGGCCGGACTCGATCGCGTCCACCAGGCGAGACAGGGATGACTTTGCCTGCAGCATGTTGACGGATTGCATGGGAACCTCCAATGCGACCCGCTTAGTCTAGTCTGGCTAAGTTCTGCCCGCAAGAATTGCAGCGCAATCGCTTCGGGTGTGCTTCGACAAAAGCTCGCGGCTTCCGCCGCTCCTACCAGGCACCACCGCGGTCAAGCTCCGCGTAGAGCGCCGGAAAAGCCCTGTAGGAGCGGCGGCAGCCGCGAACTCTTACGCCAGTCCGCCAGGAGGCCCCCAGCAGGACCTCGGCACGGGCGCTCGCCGGGCGTCGTTCTCTCATGAAAATGTTTCACAAGCCCTTGTTTTCTTTGCGAACGCCTTTCACCGCTGGCGGGGGATGGGATGCTCGGTGCAAGACGAGATCACAACCGAACAGCCCTCGCGCCCCCCGCCGCAGACTGCCAACGCTTACAGCTTCCCCGCCACCCACTCCTTCACCCCCGCCAGCGCAGCCGGCAGGTTCTCGGGCTGGGTGCCGCCGGCCTGGGCCATGTCGGGGCGGCCGCCGCCCTTGCCGCCGACCTGCTGGGCGACGAAGTTGACCAGCTCGCCGGCCTTGACCTTGGCGGTGTGGTCGGCGGTGACGCCGGCGATCAGGCTGACCTTGCCGTCGGCCACGCTCGCCAGCACGATCGCCGCCGACTTGAGCTTGTCCTTGAGCTTGTCCATGGTGTCGCGCAGGGTGGGCACGTCGGCACCTTCGAGCAGGGCGGCGAGCACCTTGAGGCCGCTCACCTCCACCGCCTGGCTCACCAGCTCGTCGCCCTGGCTGGCGGCGAGCTTGCCCTTGAGGCGGGCGAGCTCCTTCTCGAGCGCGCGCACGTTGTCGAGGATGCCGGCGACGCGCTCGGCGACCTCGTCGGGCTGCACCTTGAGCAGCGCCGACATGCCCTGCACGCGGCGCTCCTGCTCCTGGGCGTAGCGCAGCGCGTTCTCGCCGGTGATGGCCTCGACGCGGCGGATGCCGGCGGCCACACCGCCCTCGGACACGATCTTGAACAGGCCGATGTCGCCGGTGCGGGAGACGTGGGTGCCACCGCACAGCTCCTTGGAGCTGCCGATCGACAGCACGCGCACCTCGTCGGCGTACTTCTCGCCGAAGAGCATCATCGCGCCCGACTTCTGCGCCGCCTCCAGCGCCATGACCTCGGCCTGGGTCGCGGCGTTGGCCAGGACCTCGCGGTTGACGATCTCCTCGACCTCGCGGATCTCCTCGGCGCTCATCGGCGCGGTGTGGGCGAAGTCGAAGCGGGTCTTGTCGGGATCGACCAGCGAGCCCTTCTGCTGCACGTGGGCGCCGAGCACCTCGCGCAAGGCCTTGTGCATGAGGTGGGTGACCGAGTGGTTGCGCGCGGTGGCCGCGCGCGCGCCGACATCCACCCGCGCGGCGACGCCCTGCCCCACCGCGAGCTTGCCGGTGCGCACCACGCCGTGGTGGCCGAAGACCGCGGCCTGGATCTTCTGCGTGTCTTCCACGCCGAAGATGCCGGCACCGCCGCGCAATTCGCCGCGGTCGCCGACCTGGCCGCCGGACTCGGCGTAGAACGGCGTGTGGTCGAGCACGACCACGCCCATCTCGCCCTCGAGCAGCTCATTTACCGGGGAGCCGTCCTTGTACAGCGCGAGGATGTTGCCCTTCTCTTCCAGCAGCGTGTAGCCGTGGAAGGTGGTCTCGGGGCCGTCGTATTCCAGGTTGGCCGCCATCTTGAACTTGCCGGCGGCGCGCGCCTGCTCCTTCTGGCGCGCCATGGCGGCGTCGAAGGCGAGCGCGTCAACGGTGACCTCGCGCTCGCGGCAGATGTCGGCGGTGAGGTCGAGCGGGAAGCCGAAGGTGTCGTGCAGCTTGAAGGCGGTGTCGCCGTCGAAGACCTTGTTGCCGGCCTTCTCCATCGCGGCGAGCTCGGCCTCGACGATGGCCATGCCGTTCTCGATGGTGGCGAAGAAGCGCTCTTCCTCCTGGCGCAGCACGTCCATGATGCGGCGCTCGCCGTCCTTGAGCTCGGGATAGGCACCGCCCATCTCGCCGACCAGGTCCGGCACCATCTTGTGGAAGAAGCCGGCGCGCGCGCCGAGCTTGTAGCCGTGGCGGATGGCGCGGCGGATGATGCGGCGCAGCACGTAGCCGCGACCCTCGTTGCCCGGGATCACACCGTCGGCGATCAGGAAGGAACAGGCGCGGATGTGGTCGGCCAGCACCTTCAGCGAGGGCGAGTCCATGTCCGCAGCCGAGGTCTCCCGTGCGGCCGCCTTGATCAGCGCCTGGAAGAGGTCGATCTCGTAGTTGGCGTGCACATGCTGCAGCACTGCCGACACACGCTCGAGACCCATGCCGGTGTCCACCGAGGGCTTGGGCAGCGGATGCATCACGCCCTGCTCGTCGCGGTTGAACTGCATGAACACGTTGTTCCAGATCTCGATGTAGCGGTCGCCGTCTTCGTCGGGCGATCCCGGGGGGCCGCCCCAGATGTGCTCGCCGTGGTCGTAGAAGATCTCGGTGCACGGGCCGCAGGGGCCGGTGTCGCCCATCATCCAGAAGTTGTCCGAGGCGTAGCGCGCGCCCTTGTTGTCGCCGATGCGGATCACGCGCTCGGCCGGCACGCCGACCTCCTTCGTCCAGATGTCGTAGGCCTCGTCGTCCTCGGCGTACACCGTGACCCAGAGCTTCTCCTTGGGTAGCTTGAAAACCTCGGTGAGCAGCTCCCAGGCGTACGAAATCGCATCGCGCTTGAAGTAGTCGCCGAAGCTGAAGTTGCCCAGCATCTCGAAGAAGGTGTGGTGGCGCGCGGTGTAGCCGACGTTCTCGAGGTCGTTGTGCTTGCCGCCGGCGCGCACGCACTTCTGCGAGGTGGTGGCGCGGGTGTAGGCGCGCTTGTCGAAGCCGAGGAAGACGTCCTTGAACTGGTTCATGCCGGCGTTGGTGAACAGCAGCGTCGGGTCCTCGTGCGGCACGAGCGAGCTCGAGGCCACGATCTGGTGGCCCTTGGATTCGAAGAACTTGAGGAAGGCGTCGCGGATTTCAGCGGATTTCATGAAGGATCCAGAGGAGAAAAGAGTTCGAGTCGTGTTCCTGGGTCGCGCACACGTAGGCGCGGATCAATGCGTGTTGTCGCGCAGCGGATTGGCGAGCCAGGCACCGTCCGGCAGGCGGTAGATGTCGAAGTCGCTGTCGATCGACAACACCTCGCGGCATCCGGTCTGCACCGCAAGCTGCACCACCGAGGCATCGGCGAGGTCCATCGGGCGGTCACGATATTTGTCGATCAGGCCGGCAACGGCGCCGATGCAGCCCTGCTCGAGTTCGGCGACCGCCAGCCCGCCACGATCGATCCAGCTCAGCAGGCGCAACTGGGCATCCACGCTGTAGCGCAGCAGATGCATGACCTCGGTGAGCACCGGCCAGGTCGTCACCAGCGCGACCTCGTTGCCGCGCAGGAAGGACACGCAGGCCTGATGGTGCCGGTCGGCCAGGTTGAACAGTGCCAGCAAGGGCCCCGCGTCAACGATCATGCTTCGCACGCAGCGACTCCGTCAGATAGTCCTTGCGGCGCTCGGCCAGGTCCGTCGGCCCTGCGTCGGCACTACCGAAGAGGTCCTTGCCAAGTTCGTAGGGGCTCTTGCGCGGTGCGACGCGGGCGAGATATTCGCGCAGGCTGGCCTTGACCAGCTCGCTCTTGCTGCGGCCGGTCTGCGCGGCGGCGCGCGCGAGTTCGGACTCGAGCTCGGGATCGAGGCGGATCGACAGGGTCATGGAGCCGGCTTCCTGTATTACACAACGTATTGCATCGTATGACGCGCTGCGATCGAAGTCAATTTCGGCCGCTCGCGCCTATAATTATGCGTTACGACAACCACCCCGGACACGAGGACATCATGGGCAACCGCCTCTCCAAGATCTACACCCGCACCGGCGACGCCGGCACCACCGGCCTGGGCGACGGCAAGCGCGTCTCCAAGAATAGCCTGCGCATCCACGCCCTGGGCGAGGTCGACGAGACCAACGCCATCATCGGCCTGCTGCTGTGCGAGGAGCTGCCCGAGGACGTGCGCGTGCTGCTGACCAACGTGCAGCACGACCTCTTCGACCTCGGCGGCGAGGTGTGCATCCCGGGCATGAGCATGATCACCGGCAAGCAGGTCACGCACCTCGAAGAAGAGCTCGACCGCTTCAACGAGCCGCTCGAGCCGCTCAAGGACTTCATCCTGCCCGGCGGCACCCGCGCCGCCGCCTACGCCCACCACGCCCGCACGGTGTGCCGCCGCGCCGAGCGCGCGCTGGTGGCGCTGGCGCTGGAAGAGTCGGTGAACGACGCCCCGCGCCAGTACCTCAACCGCCTCTCCGACCTCCTCTTCGTGCTCGGCCGCGTGCTCAACCGCGCCGGCGGCCGCGGCGACGTGCTGTGGCAGAAGCGCAAGAATGCGTGAGGCCTGAGGCGTGGGGGGTGAGGCGTCAGGACCCGGGCGCCTCGCCGCTCACCGCCTGGGCGGCGAGGAGCTCGCGGAAGAGCGCGGAGCCCTGTGCCAGCTCCCAGGCGCGGCCGACCGCCTCGATGTGGCCGGCGCGCATCAGGATGACCTCGTCGAAGCGGTCGAGCAGATGCAGGCGATGCACCGAGGACACCAGCGCCGCGTCCGGGAAGTGCGCGAACAGGCGCTGATAGACGCGCGCCTCGGTCTCCGGGTCCAGGCTGCTGGTGGGCTCGTCGAGCAGCAACAGGCTCGTGCCCTCGGCGGCGAGCACGCCGCGCGCGAGCGCCAGACGCTGGCGCTGCCCGCCGGACCAGTTGGCGCCGCCCTCCACCACGCGCGTCTCCAGGCCCTGGGGCAGGCCCTCGACCACGCGATCGGCGCAGGCCGCATGCAGCGCGGCCTCGATGCGCTCGGGCGCGCGATCGGCGCCGAGCAGCAGGTTCTCGGCCAGCGTGCCGTCGAACATCTCGGCCTGCTGCGGGATCAGGGTGGCGAGATGGCGCAGGCGCGCGGGCATCGCGGCCACGCCCCCGGCGTCGCTCGGCAAGCCGCCAGCGGCGGACGGCTCGCCGGCGACCGCCACGGTGGCGGCC
>NZ_AMXF01000088.1 GCF_000310225.1 Thauera phenylacetica B4P | reverse complement strand
GCGGGCGGCCGCCGCGGAAGACGGCTTACTTCGAGGTCGGCAGGCGCGAGCTCACGCCCTGGACGAAGTAGTCCATCTTGCCCAGGGTGGCGTCGTCCATCACCGCGCCGGCGGCGAGGCGCTCCTTGCCGCCCTGGTCGAGCACCGGGCCGGTGAAGGGGTGGAAGCTGCCGGCGGCGATGCGCCCCTGGAGCTCCTTGACCGTGGCCTGCACGTCGGCCGGAATCGCCGGGTTGAGCGGGGCGAGGCGGATCATGCCGTCCTTCATGCCGCCCCACACGCCCTCGGGCTTCCACGTGCCGTCGAGCACCGCGTTGACGGTGCGGGTGTAGAACTCGCCCCAGTGGTGGGTGGTGGCGGTGAGCTGCGACTTGGGCGCGTACTTCGACATGTCGGAGTGGTAGCCGAAGGCGTACACACCCTTTTCTTCCGCGGCCTGGACGGTGGCGGTGGAGTCGGTGTGGTGGGTGAGCATGTCGGCGCCCTGCGAGATCAGCGTCATCGCCGCCTCGCGCTCCTTGCCCGGGTCGTACCAGCTGTTGGCCCAGATCACCCGCACCTCGACGTTCGGGTTGACGCTGCGCGCACCCAGGGTGAAGGCGTTGATGCCCTGCAGCACCTCGGGGATGGGGAAGGCGCCGACGTAGCCGAGCACGTTCGACTTGGTCATCTTGCCGGCGATCACGCCGTTGAGGTAGCGGCCCTCGTAGAAGCGCGCGTTGTAGGGCGCGAAGTTCTTCGCCGACTTGTAGCCGGTGGCGTGCAGGAAGGTGACGTTGGGGAACTGGCGGGCGACGCGCTCGACGTAGTTCATGTAGCCGAAGCTGGTGGCGAACACGATCTTGCTGCCGCTGGCGGCGAATTCGCGGATCACGCGCTCGGCGTCGGCGCCCTCGGCGACGTTCTCGACGTAGCGCGTCTCGATCCTGCTGCCGAGCGCCTTCTCGAGCTCCTTGCGGCCCTCGTCGTGCTGGTAGGTCCAGCCGGCGTCGCCGATCGGGCTGACGTAGACAAAGCCGATCTTCGCGGCGTCGGCGGCCTGCGCGGCGAAGGGCAGGGTGGCCGCGACGGCGAGCGCGGCGGCGGAGAGCATGAACTGGCGGCGATGAGTCATCGTGGGCTCCTCGGAGGGTCGAAAGGGCGGCAGGGGGCCGGTGAAGGCAGCGTGGGCACGGCACGGGCGCGCCGTGCCCGTGCAAGGAAAGACGGTGTGGAAAAGATCAGCCGGCGGTGGCGCGCACGCACTCGCGCACCAGCGCCGGGCCACGGTAGATGAGTCCGCTGTAGAGCTGCACCAGCGCGGCGCCGGCCTCGAGCTTGGCGCGTGCCTGTGCGCCCTCGAGCACGCCGCCCGCGGCGATGATCGGCAGTTCCCCGGCGAGCGCGGCCGCGAGCTTGCGCACCACCGCGGTGGAGGCCTCGAACACCGGCGCGCCCGACAGGCCGCCCTGCTCGTTGCCGTGGGCGATGCCCTGCACCTTGTCGCGCGCGATCGTGGTGTTGGTGGCGATCACGCCGTCGATGCGGTGGCGGCGCAGCGCGTCGGCGATGTTGCCCACCTGGGCATCGTCGAGGTCGGGGGCGATCTTGAGGGTCAGCGGGACGTAGCGCCCGTGCTGCTCGGCGAGCCGGGTCTGCGCCGCCTTGAGGCGGCCAAGGAGGTCGTCGAGCTCGGATTCGCCCTGCAGCTGGCGCAGGTTCTTGGTGTTGGGCGAGGAGATGTTCACCGTGACGTAGCTCGCCAGCGCATACACCTTGTCGAGGCAGGCGAGGTAGTCGTCGGCGGCGCGCTCGATCGGGGTGTCGAAGTTCTTGCCGATGTTGATGCCGAGGATGCCGCGGTACTTCGCCGCGCGCACGTGCGCGAGCAGGACGTCGACGCCGTGGTTGTTGAAGCCCATGCGGTTGATGATGCCGCGCACCTCGGGCAGGCGGAACATGCGCGGACGCGGGTTGCCCGGCTGCGGGCGGGGGGTGATCGTGCCGATCTCGAGGAAGCCGAAGCCGAGGCGGGCGAGGCCGTCGATCGCCTCGCCGTTCTTGTCGAGCCCGGCGGCAAGGCCGATTCGGTTGGGAAAACGCAGGCCCATGACCTCGACCGTGCTCGCCGCCTCGGTCTCGGCGGCGGGCAGCAGCTTGCCCGCGTAGTGCAGGCCGTGCAGGGTCAGGTTGTGGGCGGTCTCGGGGTCGAGCGCGAACAGGAGGGGGCGGGCGAGTTCGTAGAGCATCGCGAGATTGTAGCGAGTCGAGCTGGCCGACGGGCGCCCGGCTCAGGCGAAATCGCCCGGAAAGGGCTGCCATTCGCCGTCGATCAGCGCCTCGAGCGGGCGGAAGCGCGCCTTGTAGGCCATCTTCGGGCTCTCCCCGATCCAGTAGCCCAGATACACGTGCGGCAGCCCGAGCACCCGGCAGGCCTCGACCTGCCAGAGCACGCCCCAGGTCCCGAAGGCGCTGCGCGTCGGTTCGGGATCGTAGAACGTATACACGCTCGACAGCCCGTCGGTGAGGCGGTCGATCACGCTCACCATGCGCAGGCTGCCGTGGCTGCGGAACTCCACCAGCCGGGTGTCCACATGGCTCTGCAGCAGGAAGTGCGCGTACTGCTCGCGGTTGTCGAGATCCATGCCGCCGCCGGCGTGGCGGGCGGTCTGGTAGCGCTGGTAGAGCTGGTAGTGCTCCTCGACGAACTCGAGCGGGCGCTCGATCGGCATCAGGTCGGCGTGGCGCGTCCACGCGCGGCGCTGGCTGCGGTCGGGCTGGAAGCGCTCGACCGGGATGCGCACCGGCACGCAGGCCTGGCAGTGGTCGCAGTAGGGGCGGTAGGTGAATACGCCGCTGCGGCGAAAGCCGCGTCGCACCAGCTCGCTATAGACCTGCGGATCGATGAGGTGGCCCGGGGTGGCGACCTGCGAGCGCGCGCTGCGTCCGGCCAGGTAGGAGCAGGCGTAGGGTGCCGTGGCGTAGAACTGGATGAGGGCGTAGGGGTAGTCCGATTTCATCGCGTCCGTCGTGCTGCTCGCCGTCCCGTGTCAGTGCCAGTCGAAGTCCCGCATCGCGTCCTCCGCCCAGCGCTGCGGTGGCGGCCCGTCGTGCACCCACTGTCGCAGGGCGGCGGTGAAGCGTGCCCGCGGCACTTCGCGCGCGCCGAGCGAGAGCAGGTGGGCGGTGGTCATCTGGCAGTCGATCATGCCATAGCCGCGCTCGGCGAGCAGCCGCGCGAGGTGGGCGAGTGCCACCTTGGAGGCATCGGTCTCGCGCGCGAACATCGACTCGCCGAAGAAGACGTGACCGATCGCCATGCCGTAGAGCCCGCCGACCAGCCGTCCGTCTCGCCAGCATTCGACACTGTGCGCCCAGCCCAGTTCGTGCATGTGCAGGTAGGCGGTGCGCATCGCGGGGGTGATCCAGGTGCCTGGCCCGCCCGCGCGCGGTGCGGCGCAGGCGCGCAGCACCGCGGCGAAGGCGGTGTCGGCCTTCACCTCGAAGCGGCGCCGGCGCAGCGTCTTGCGCAGGGAATGGCTGACGTGGAGCTCGTCGGGCACGAGCACCAGGCGGGGATCGGGCGTCCACCACAGGATGGGCTCGCCCTCGCTGAACCAGGGGAAGATGCCGCGCCGGTAGGCGGCGAGCAGCCAGGCCGGGGTCAGCGCGCCGCCGGCCGCGAGCAGCCCGTTCGGCTCGCGTAGCGCGCGCTCGTCGGGCGGGAAGCCCGGCTCCGCGCCCAGCCAGGGGATCATGCCAGCGCCGCTGCGGGGTGCGTCGGTGCACACTCGTCGGCGCGCTCGTCGGAAAAGGTGACGACGTGGTCGACGTCGAGGCGGATGCCGATGCGCTCGCCGATGGCGTGGTTGTGGTGGCTGGGCACCAGCGAGAGCACGCGCGCGCCGCCCGCCAGGCGCAGGGTGTACAGGATGTCGGCGCCGCGGAAGGCCTTGTGCACCACCTCGGCACGCAAGGGGCTGGCGTCGTCGTGCACGAGATCGTCGGGGCGCAGCAGTACATCGACCGGGCTCCCGTGCACGCAGCCCGCGCAGTCGGCGCAGCACACCAGCGGCTGCGCGCTGTCGAGCACGCCGAGCTCGATCTGCACGCGGTGGTCGTCGAGCACCTTGCCGCGCAGGAAGGCGCCCTGGCCGATGAAGTCGGCGACGAAGCGGTTGGCCGGGCGGTGGTAGAGGTTGTAGGGCGTATCCCACTGCTGGATGCGGCCCTCATGCATGATGCCGATCTCGTCGGCCACCGCGAAGGCCTCGTGCTGGTCGTGGGTGACCAGGATCGCGGTGGTGTCGGTGGCCTTGATGATCTCGCGCACCTCGTAGGACAGGCGTTCGCGCAGCTCGACGTCGAGGTTGGAGAAGGGCTCGTCGAGCAGCAGCAGGCTGGGCTTGGGGGCGAGCGCGCGCGCAAGCGCGACGCGTTGCTGCTGGCCGCCCGACATCTCGTGCGGATACTTGCGGCCCTGGCCGGCGAGGCCGACCAGCGCAAGGAGCTCGTCCACCCGCGCGTTGCGCACGGCGGCGCTGTCGCGGCGCAGGCCGAAGCCGATGTTGTCCGCCACCGACAGGTGCGGGAAGAGCGCATAGTCCTGGAACACCATGCCGATGCGCCGGCGCTCGGGCGGCAGCATGTGGCGCGGCGTGCTGACCACCTCGCCGTCGAGGCGGATCTCGCCGGCCGCCAGGCGTTCGAAGCCGGCGATGCAGCGCAGCACGGTGGTCTTGCCGCAGCCGGAGGGCCCGAGCAGGCAGCCGATGCGGCCCTTCTCGAGCTGCAGGGAGAGCTGGCGGACCACGAGCTGGCTGCCGAAGGCGAGGTCTATGCGGGAAAGGTCGAGGTGGGACATCGCGGTCGTCGGGTGCCGGTGGACGTGGGGAATTATTGCACCCCGGTGTTCCAAATGCGATCAATTATAATTTGCTCCGTCCGCGCGGGCCGATTTCCGGCGCCGAGGGCGAAAACATGGGAACGGCATGGATTCGAGGGCAGGGCAGGGCGCGATGCGCATTCGGTTTTCTTCGCTGTCGGTGGCGGCGGTCGTGGTGGCCGCGCTGATCGCGGCGCCGGTGCTGTCGGTGTTCTCCAACGTGCTCGCCGGCGACACCGGCGCGACCTGGTCGCACCTGGCCGACACGGTGCTCGGCGAGTTCGTCTTCAACACCGTGGTGTTGTGCATCGGCGTGGGTCTGGGGGTGTCCTCGATCGGCGTGACCTCGGCCTGGCTGACCACCATGCTGGACTTTCCCGGGCGGCGCTTCTTCGAGTGGGCGCTGGTGCTGCCGCTGGCGATGCCGGCCTATGTGATGGCCTATGTGTACACCGATTTCCTCCAGTTCGTCGGTCCGTTGCAGGGCTGGCTGCGCGAGACCTTCGAGTGGCGGCGCGGCGACTACTGGTTCCCGGACGTACGCACGGTGGGTGGCGCGGTGGCGATGTTCATGTTCGTGCTCTATCCCTACGTGTACATGATCGCGCGCTCTGCCTTCCTGGAGCGCGCGGGCGGCATGCTCGAGGCCGGGCGCACGCTTGGCCTCGGGCCGTGGGGCTCGTTCTTCCGCGTCTCGCTGCCGCTGGCGCGCCCGGCGGTGGTGGCCGGCACCGCGCTCGCGCTGATGGAGACGCTGGCCGACTTCGGCACCGTTTCCTACTTCGGCGTGCAGACCTTCACTACCGGAATCTATCGCGCCTGGTTCTCGCTCGGCGACCGCATCGCCGCCGCGCAGCTGTCGGCGGCGCTGCTCGCCTTCGTGATCCTGGTGCTGACCCTGGAGCGCATGTCGCGCGGGCGCGCGCGTTTCAACAACACTTCGCGCCAGGTGGCGATGCCGGTGCGTCTGCGCCTGCCCCTGGCGCTCGGCCTGCTTGCCGCTTTCGCCTGCTTCATGCCGCTGCTGCTCGGCTTCCTGCTGCCGGCGGGGTTGCTGCTGCACATGGCCTTCCTCGATGGAGACGCGCAGTTCGGCGCGCGCTTCGTCGAGCTGGCGCAGAACAGCTTCGTGCTCGCGGCGATCACCGCGGTGCTCGCGGTGCTGCTCGCGGTGCTGCTCGCCTACGCGGCGCGCCTGGCACGCTCCCGCCTGCCGCAGGTGCTCAACCGCATCGTCGGCCTGGGTTACGCGGTGCCCGGTTCGGTGATCGCGGTGGGCGTGCTGATTCCGCTGACCCGGGTTGACCGCTGGCTCGCCCAGGGCTGGGAGGCATTGTGGGGGACGAACCCGGGGCTCCTGCTCACGGGTGGCATCGCCGCGCTGATCTATGCCTACCTCGCGCGCTTCCTCGCGGTGGCGCTGCAGACGGTGGAGTCCAGTCTGGGCAAGATCACCTCCAGCATGGACGACGCCTCGCGCAGCCTCGGCTTCGGCAAGTGGTCGACGCTGCGCCGGGTGCACATGCCGATGCTGCGCGGCAGCCTGCTCACCGCCGGCCTGCTGGTGTTCGTCGATGTCATGAAGGAGCTGCCCGCCACGCTGGTGATCCGGCCGTTCAACTTCGACACCCTGGCGACACAGGCGCACACCCTCGCGGCCGACGAGCGCCTTGCCGAGGCCTCGACCGCGGCGCTGATCATCGTCGCGGTCGGCCTGCTGCCGATGTTCTGGATTTCGCGCCAGATCCTGCGCGTGCGCCGCCGCGAGGGCTGATCGGCGTGCCTGCGGGCGCGAAATAATGTACACGGGGTGCGCTGCGGGCGCGGTCGCTGCGAGCCGATCATGCATAATTACGCGATGTTCGAGTCCCCCGCCCGCGCCACTCCACGCTGCAGTCCGCTCCGGATGGACGTGGTCCTCTTCGTGACTTGCGGCTACGGGCCGCGCGGCGGCAAGCACCCTCGGCGAGAGGCGCGCTGATCTTGCCGACCTCGCTGCTGCGCCGCTTCCGCTACCCGCTGCAGGCCACGGCCCTGCTCGCGGTGTGCTTCGTCCTCAGCATCTTCCTGCCCCCGGTGAATCTGTTCGCCGATGCGCGCGATTATCTGCCGCTGCATTCCGGGTTGGAGATCTTCTCGATCGTGGTCGCCGGCATGGTGTTCGCGCTGGGCTGGAACCTGCGCCGCGGCGCGCGCGGCGGCCGGCTGGTCTGGCTGGGCGCCGCCTGCCTTGGCGCCGGACTGCTCGATTTCGCCCATCTGATGTCCTATCCCGGCATGCCGCCTTTCTTCACGCCCAACAGCGCGGAGAAGGCGATCGGCTTCTGGTTGATGGCGCGCCTGCTCGGCGCGCTCGGGCTGCTCGCGCACGCGCTGCTCCCCGAGCGCGAAGGCGGCGGGCCTCCCGCGGCCTGGGCCGTGCTCGGCGCGATCGGCGTCACCCTGGGCTGGAGCTGGGTCGTCGTGATGCAGCCGCAGGTCTTGCCGGCGACCTTCGTCGAAGGGCAGGGTGTCACGCCGCTCAAGAGCGCGCTGGAGGGCGGGCTTGCGCTGCTCTACCTCGGCGCCGCCGTGCTGCTTGGGCGCCGCGCGCTGGGCGATGGCGAAGCCGTCGGTGGCTGGCTGGCCGCCGCCGCCGTGACGATGGCGCTCGCCGAGCTGCACTTCGCGCGCTACGCCGCGGTCGCCGATGTCTACAACGTGCTCGGCCACGCCTACAAGGTGGCGGCGTTCGCGATGATCTATCGCGCGGTGTTCGTCTCCGGCGTGCGCGCGCCGCAGCGCGCGCTCGCGGCCGAACGCGCGCTGCTGCGCGGGCTGATCGACTCGGTTCCCGACCTGGTCGCGTTCCGCGACCGCGAGGGACGTTACCTGGGCTGCAACAAGGCCTTCGCCCAGGCCTACGGCATCCGCGAGGTCGCCCTGGTGGGGCGCAGCGACGGCGAGGTGTTCGCCGGCCGCCTGCCGCTCGCCGAGGCCGGCAAGGAGACCGTGAGCCGGGCCGAGAACCACGAGGAGTGGCTGGAGGCGGCGGACGGGACCCTGCGTCTGCTCGACACCCTGCGCACGCCTTATTTCGATGCCGAGGGCAGGCAGCTCGGCGAGATCCGCGTCAGCCGCGACTTCACCGAGCGGCGTCGAGTGCGCGAGCAGATCGCCGAGCGCGAACGTCGCCTGATGCTCGCCCTCGAAGGCGCCGAGCTCGGCCTGTGGGACTGGGACGTCCCGAGTGGGCGCGCGAGCTTCAGTCCGGTGTGGTGCCGGATGCTCGGCTACACCTCCGACGAGTTGGCAGGGAATGTGTCGACCTGGGAGTCCCTGGTGCATCCGGACGACTGGTACGACATCCGCGACTCGCTCGAGCCCCACCTGCGCGGCACCAAGGACGCCTACCGCGCGGAATACCGTCTCAAGCACAAGAGCGGGCACTGGATCTGGGTGCTCGCCGCCGGCCGCGTGCTCGATCGCGGCGAGGGCGGGGAGGCGCTGCGCATGGTCGGCATCCACCAGGACATCTCCCAGCGCAAGGCCATGGAAGAGAGCCTGCTGCAGCTGGCCACCAGCGACCCGCTCACCGGCCTGTGGAATCGCCGTCACTTCGTCGAGGTGGTGCGTGGAGAGCTCGGCCGCGTGCGCCGCAACCAGGCGCCGGCGGCGCTGCTGCTGATGGACCTCGACTTCTTCAAGCGCATCAACGACACCCACGGCCACGCCGCGGGGGACGAGGTGCTGCGCCACTTCACCGCGACGGTGAGCGCGCAGCTGCGCGAGGCCGACGTGTTCGCGCGCCTGGGTGGCGAGGAGTTCGCGATCCTGCTGCCCTGCATCGATGCGCTCGGCGCCGTGCGCGTGGCGGACCGGCTGCGCAGGGTGGTGGCGGATTCGCCCGCCCGCATCGAGTCGGGGCCGCTGCACTACTCGATGAGCATCGGTGCGACCATGCTGGATGCGCGCGACGAAGGCTACGAGGCTGCCTATGCGCGCGCCGACGAGGCCTTGTACGCGGCCAAGCACGCCGGGCGCAACCGCGTGGTGCTCGCCCCTGTCGCGGCTGGCGAGCCGGCCATGGAGGTCTCCGTGCCCGCGGAGGTCGGCAACGAGGACGTCGCGAGCAGCCGCAAGGAAGCTGCCGCGGCGGTGTCCGGCGCCACCGCGATGGAAGAGCCTTGTCCCGCGACCGCCGGCGAGGCGGCGGCCGCGGGGACGACCGCTCAGCGGTAGCCGGCGCGGTCGAAGATGCGCTGGGCTTCGGCCACCGTGTCGGCGAGCTCGCCGATCGGAAGGGTGTCGGCCTTGAACTCGCCGAGCTTGTTCAGCGCGGCGTTGTCCACCTTCACGCTCGGCACCGCCGGCCATTCGTTGTTGCCGTTGGCGAAGTATTCCTGTGCCTGGTCGGACGCCAGGTATTCGAGGAACTTGACCGCCGCCTCCTTGTTGGGGGCGTGCTTGAGCATGCCGGCGCCCGACACGTTGATGTGGGTGCCCCAGCTCGCCTGGTTCGGCCACACCGCCTTGATCTTCGCGACCACGGCCTGATCCTCGCGCTTGTCCGAGTTCATCAGGCGGGCCAGGTAGTAGCTGTTGGCGATCGCCACGCCGCACTCGCCCGCGGCGACGGCGCGGATCTGGTCGGTGTCGCCGCCCTTCGGCGCGCGGGCGAAGTTGGCGACGATGCCCTTGGCCCAGTTCTCCGTGGCTTCGGCGCCGTTGTGCTTGATCATCGCGGCGCCGAGCGACAGGTTGTAGGGGTGGCTGCCCGAGCGGGTGCACACCTGGCCCTTGAGCGCGGGGTCGGCGAGCTGCTCGTAAGTCTGGACCTGCTCGGCCTTCACCATGTCCGGGTTGTAGACGATCACCCGCGCCCGGGTCGAGTACGAAAACCAGTTCGGTGCGCGCAGGTGGGCGGGGATGCGGGCCTCGAGCCCGGCGGACTTCACCGGCTCGAAGATGCCGAGTTCGTCGGCCTTGGCGAGGCGCGAGGCATCGACCGTGACGAAGATGTCGGCCGGGCTGTTGGCGCCCTCGTTGCGGATGCGCTCGAGCAGTTCGTCTTCCTTCGCCTCGATGCGGTTGATCTTGATCCCGGTCTGCTTGGTGAAGTTGCCGTAGAGCTCTTCGTCCGTCTGGTAGTGGCGGGCGGAGTAGACGTTCAGCTCGGCGGCGGTCGCGGTGCCGGTGAGGCCGAAGGCGGCGATCAGCGAGGCGAGGAGGACTTTCTTGCTCATGGTTTGCGAACCTTGGTGTGTTTTCGGTGGAGCGATAGTAACGATAAAGATTCGCAGTTGCAAATAGCTCGCATTCGCTGCATTATTGTTGAGAAGAGTTCTCAACAAGGAGATTCCATGAATGCGCTGCTCGTCGGTGCCGACCGCCTCGGCAACATCCCGGACGTCCTGAACAACTTCGGCATCCGCATCGCCGCCCACGTCAGCGGCCGCGACACGACGCACCAGCGCCGCAGCGCGCCCTTGCCGAGCGGGATCGGGGTGGTGATCCTGTTCACCGATTTCCTCGGTCACAACGTCATGCAGCGCTTTCGCGAGGCCGCGGGCAAGCAGGGCGTGCAGGTGGTGTGCTGCCGGCGTTCGACCTGCGCGCTGCAGCAGGCGCTCGATCGCCAGATGGGTTCGCGCTGCGCGGCTTGTCCGCAGCGCTGTGAGAAGACCCGTAGCGGGCGTCGCTGAGCGCGGCGCGTTCGGCAGAAAAAGCAGAGGCCCGGTCATGCCGGGCCTCTGCGTCTTGATCGCCAGGGTGGGCTTCAGCGCGCGCCCATCACCTGTGCGCTCAGGCCGAAGGAGTCGTCATCGACGAGGCGGCGTGCGCCGTTGAAGCGCTTCGCCCAGTAGGCCGTGGAGATGTTCTCGACGCGGACCTTGCCGCCGCTCGACGGGGCATGCACGAACTTGCCGTCGCCGAGGTAGATCCCGACGTGCGAGAAGGTGCGGCGCATCGTGTTGAAGAACACCAGGTCGCCCGGCTTCAGGTCGTGCTTGCCGATCTTGTCGCCCAGGCTGGCCATCTCGCTGGCGGTACGCGGAAGGTCGAGGCCGACGGCATTACGGAAGACGTTGAGGACCAGCCCGCTGCAGTCGAAGCCGGTCGCCGGCGAGGTGCCGCCGAAGCGGTAGCGGATGCCGAGATAGGACAGCGCCTCATCGACCAGTTGCTCGGCCGCCGAGGTGTACTCGTCGAAGGTCGACGGCGTCTTGTCGGCGCGTTCGATCGGCACCGCGACCGGCTCCGCGGCCTGCACCGGATGGGCGAGCGCGAGCGCGGCGAGCAGGGTGAGGAGGGGGGGCCGGAAAAACATTCGCCGAAATATACGCATCGCGTCGTCCGGTGTAAAGGGAAATCTCCGCCGCTCGGGCGCAGGCATTCCGCTTTCTAACGGCATACGGCTTCAGACCTTGAGCTTCTGCCGGTAGGCCTGGGCGTGCTCGGCGAGCGCGCGTGGATTGGTCACCGCGAGCGAGAGCGCGCGCGACTGTGCCGCGAGAAAGAGCTGCGCGATCGCCCAGGCGTCGCCGAGGGCGTGGTGGCGCTGGAAGGTCTCGATCTCGAAGGCCGCCATCCAGTCGGCGAGCCGACCGGGGCGTTCCAGCCGCTCGGGGAACAGCGAGGGCAGCAGGAAGTAGAGATCGATCCACAGGAACTCGGGCGTGAAGCCGAGCTGTTTCACGAAGGCGCGCTCGAGGATCGTGCGGTTGAAGGTGGCGTTGAAGACCACCAGCGGGCTGCGGCCGACGAAGCCGAGCAGGCCGGCGAGTGCGTCTCCGGGCGAGGGCTCGAGCTGGGCGTGATAGGCATCCCGCGGGTGCAGCAGGCCACCATCGATGGCGATGGCGCCGACGGCGAGCAGGCGGTCGCGCTCGAGGTCGAGGCCGGTGGCCTCGGTGTTGAGTACGACGTAGCGCGACTCGAAATGCGGCTGCTCGTGCGCGGATTCGGCGAGCGCATGCCAGGCTTCGAGCGCACGCTCGGCTTCGGCGCTGAGCGGCGGCTGGTTGCCGCGGGCGATCTTGAGGCGGGAGAGCCAGCTCATAGTTGGTAGTCGAGTTTGAGCCGCAGCTGGAGCTTGCGCGCCTGGCGGAAGGCTTCCTTGAGGATGCGGCGGTCGAGTTCGTTGAGCGATTCGGGGTCGATGCGGTTGTCGTCGGCGGAGTCGTGCTCGGTCTCGAGGTGCTGCGAGCGCAGGCGCAGCAGCTGGATGAAGTTGAAGCCGTCGATGATGGCCGAGACCTCCTCCGGGCTCATGCCGATCTTGGTGCTGCCCTGGCGCAGGCGCTGCACCGTGCTGCTCGACTCCACGCCGGTGCGCAGCGCGAGGATGCGGGCCACGTCGACGAAGAGGCGGGCGCCGGACTTCTTCAGGTCGATGGTGCCGTCGTCTTCGACCACGAAGTCGCGGATGCGTCCGAGCGGGGGCATGACCTTGAGTGCGTTGGCGGCCATCATGCGCAGGAAGGCGCTGTTGCCCTTGGCGCCCCTGTTGAGCGCGCTGCGCAACTGATCACCGAAGCGTTCGTTGCCGTAGAGCACGCGGAAATCGAAGAAGATCGAGGCGTTGAGCAGGGCCTGCGGGTCGGGCTCGCGGATCCAGTCGCCGAAGCGCGACTTCCACTCGTCGAGGGTCAGGCAGAGCTCGGGATTGCTCGCCATGATGTTGCCCTTGCACAGCGGGAAGCCGCAGGCGGCGAGGTCTTCGTTGACCGTGCGCGCGAACTCGACCAGGCGGGCGCGCGTCTCCTTGAGCTGCTTCGCGTCCGCGCAGCGGAAGATGATCCCGTTGTCCTGGTCGGTCGACAGCGTCTGCTCGTGGCGGCCCTCGGAGCCGAAGGCGAACCAGGCGAAGTCGATTCCCACCAGGTCGTGGCGCTCGCGCGCCAGGGTGATGATGCGGCGGGTGAGGGCGTCGTTGAGCGCCGAGATGAACAGGGTGAGCTGCTCGGCGCCGATGCCCTGGGCGATGAGGTTCAGCGCGAGCTGGCGGATGTCCTTGCTCGCGCGCTGCAGGGCCGCGATGTCGGCGGCGTTGTCGATGCCTGCGCGGATCTGGCGCAGGCTGATGCGCTGCAGTGAGAACAGGTCGCGCTCGGAGACCACGCCGAGCAGCACGCTGTCGGAGTCGACCACCAGCAGGTGGCGCACGCCGTGCGTGGCCATCTCGAGGGCGGCGTCGTAGGCCGAGGCGCTCGCCGGCAGCTGGTGCGGGTTGGCGGTCATCAGCTCGCCGATCGGGCGCGCGAGGTCGAAGCCGGCGAGGATCACGCGCGGCAGCAGGTCGCTCTGGGTCAGGATGCCGACCGGGTGGCGCTCCGCGTCGACGACCACCATGCAGCCGAGGTGCAGCTCGGACATGCGCTCGAGCGCGCTGCGGGTGGGCGTGTCGGGCGTGACGAAGACCGGCTCCTGCTTGATCAGCTTTCCCAGCGCCGTGGTCATGGTCTGCTGCTCGGCGGCGCGCTGGGCGAAGCTGCTCTGCAGCTGCTGGCGCGACTGGCTGAGCAGGCTGGCGATGTATTGCGTGCAGAACAGGTGGAACACCGGGCTGATCTGCATCAGGTGCAGGAACTCGTCGGCGCTGATCTGGAAGCAGAAGCTGTCCTCGACCGCCACGTAGGCGTTGGTCGAGGGGCGGCGCGCGGAGATCGCGCCGATCGGGAAGCACTCGCCCGCCCCCAGGGTGAGGCTGGTGTATTCGGTGACCGTGGCCTGCCCGGCCTGGCGGGCCTGGATCTTGCCGCGCTGGACGATGTAGAAGTGCGTCGGCACGCCCGACTCGGGCGTCAGGATCTCGTTGCCGCGGGCGTGGAAGGCCAGCACCGCGCGCTCGGCAAGAAAGGCGAGCGCCTCGGCCTCCATGCGGTTGAAGGGCGAGAAGTTGCGCAGGAAGTCCGTGCTGGCTCCCACCAGCAGGGTGGTGGCGTCGTTGCTCATGGGCAGACCGTGATCGAAGCGATCCGCCCATTATAGGCGAGCGCACCGCAGGCGCGAGGGGCGGTCGTGAAGGGGCGGTGGCGTGGTGGCCGGCGTGGCCGCACGTCGGGCCGTCGCGCTCGCGCCTGCTGGCGCTCCGGCCGGCGCGTGCTTCAGAGCACCTCGGCGGCGTGGTCGGCGAGGCGGGAGCGTTCGCCGCGCTGCAGGGTGATGTGGCCGGAGTGGGGCCAGCCCTTGAAACGGTCGACGACGAAGGTGAGGCCCGAGGAGCCCTCGGTGAGGTAGGGCGTGTCGATCTGCGCGATGTTGCCCATGCAGATCACCTTGGTGCCGGGGCCGGCGCGGGTGATCAGGGTCTTCATCTGCTTGGGCGTGAGGTTCTGCGCCTCGTCGATGATGAGGAACTTGTTGAGGAAGGTGCGCCCGCGCATGAAGTTCAGGCTCTTGATCTTGATGCGGCTGCGGATGAGGTCGCGGGTGGCCGCGCGGCCCCAGTCGCCGCCTTCGCCGGCGGTGCCGTTGAGCACGTCGAGGTTGTCCTCGAGCGCGCCCATCCACGGCGCCATCTTCTCTTCCTCGGTGCCGGGCAGGAAGCCGATGTCCTCGCCCACCGGCACGGTGACGCGGGTCATGATGATCTCGCTGTAGCGCTTCGACTCCAGCACCTGAGTGAGCCCGGCGGCGAGCGTGAGCAGGGTCTTCCCGGTGCCGGCCTGGCCGAGCAGGGTGACGAAGTCGATCTCGGGGTTCATCAGCAGGTTGAGCGCGAAGTTCTGCTCGCGGTTGCGCGCGGTGATGCCCCACACGTTGTTCTTGTGGTGGCTGTAGTCGGTGAGGGTCTCGATGAGGGCGCCGCGACCTTCCTTCTCCTTGACCCAGGCCTGCAGCGGGCTGTCGCCGTCCTGGTAGACGAACTCGTTCACCAGCATCTCGGCGGCGACCGGGCCGCTGACGCGATAGTAGGTGCGGCCTTCCTCCTTCCACGACTGCATGCCGCGCGCGTGGCTGTCCCAGAAGTCGGCGGGCAGCTCGCGGGTGCCGGTGTACAGCAGGTCGCTGTCCTCGAGCACCTTGTCGTTGAAGTAGTCCTGCGCGGCCAGGCCGAGCGCGCGCGCCTTGATGCGCATGTTGATGTCTTTCGACACCAGGATGACGTCCCGCCCCGGGTGCTTGTCGACCAGGAACATCACCACGGCGAGGATCTGGTTGTCGCCGCGCGCGGTGGGCAGCGCGGGCGGCAGGCGGATCTCGATCGCCTCGGTCTGCAGGTGCAGGCGCCCGGTCGCCAGGCCGCGCGAGGGGCCCTCGAGCGCGATGCCGGCGGCGATGCCGTTCTCCGAGGCGCACACGATCTCGTCGAGCATGCGGCTGGCCTGGCGGGCGTTGCGCGCCACCTCGCTGGTGCCCTTCTTGTTGTTGTCGAGCTCCTCCAGCGTCATGATCGGCACGTAGAGGTCGTGCTCCTCGAAGCGGTACAGGCTGGTGGGGTCGTGCATCAGCACGTTGGTGTCGAGCACGAAGAGCTTGCTCGCGGACGCGGGCTTGCGGCTGCGACGGACGCGCTTGGCAGCGGGTGCGGCCGTGTCCGCGTGGCTGGGCGGAGTGGCGGCGGATTTGCGGGTGACGGGCATGGCGTGCGGATCCGGGAGGGCGGCAGGACGGCCGCGGGAAGAGGCGAGGCGGCGCCGGGAGGTGCCGTGCGTGCGGGACGGCTCGCGGTGCGCGGCCGGCGCCGCAGGAGTCAGCGCGCGCGCGCG
>NZ_AMXF01000087.1 GCF_000310225.1 Thauera phenylacetica B4P | reverse complement strand
CGGCCGCGCCGCGCTCGGGTTCGCGGCCTTGCGCGGGGAGGCCGCGCTGCACGCGCCCCAGCGCGCCGAGTTCGTCGACGCCCTGCAGCGCCCGCAGCCGCGCGTCGAGCTCGGCATCGCGCTGCGCGGCCTGGCGAGCGCGATGCTGGACGTCTCCGACGGCCTGCTCGGCGACCTGCGCCACCTCCTGGAGTGCTCCGGCACTGGCGCCATCGTCGACGCCGCGGCGCTGCCGATGGCCGCGCTCGCCGCCAGCGGCGCCGACGCCGCGCTGTGCCGGCGCTGCCTGCTCGCCGGTGGCGACGACTACGAGCTGCTGTTCACGGCTGCGCCGCGGCACCGGGGCGCGATCGAGGCCTTGTCCGCCCGACTCGCGCTCCCGCTGCATCGCATCGGCCAGTTCACCCGCGAACGCGAGCGACTGCTGCTGCGCGAAGCCGACGGCGCACTGGCGGCACCGGCCGCGTACGGCTACGATCACTTCGCCTGAGATCCGACCCGGCCCACCCTTCGACACGACCATGCGCCCCACCGCCCGCCTGCTCCTGAGCCACCCCGCCCACTTCATCTCGCTGGGCTTCGGGGCCGGGCTGTCGCCATGGGCACCCGGCACGGTCGGCACCCTGCTCGGCTGGGCGCTCTACCCGCTGATCCGCACTCCGGTGTCGGAGTTCGTCTTCCTCGCCCTGCTCGCCAGCTTCTTCCTCGCCGGCGTGCTCGCCGCCGAACGCACCGGGCGCGCGCTCGGCGTGCCGGACCACGGCGGCATCGTCTGGGACGAGATGGTGGCGATCTGGCTCGTGCTGCTGTTTACCCCCGCCGGGCTGCTGTGGCAGGTGGTGGCGGTGGCCCTGTTCCGCTTCTTCGATATCGCCAAGCCGCCCCCGGTGCGCTGGGCCGACCGCAGCTTCAAGGGCGGCTTCGGGGTCATGTTCGACGACATCGTCGCCGCCGGCTACACCCTTCTGGTGCTCGCGGTGCTGGTCCATCTGCTGGGGAGCTGAGAAACCATGACCGACCCCGAACTCGACACCCTCGCGCGCCGCGTGGGCGAAGCCCTCGCCGCCCGCGGGCTCTGGCTGGCCACCGCGGAGTCCTGCACCGGCGGCTGGATCGCCGAGGCCGTCACCGCGATCGCGGGCAGCTCGGGCTGGTTCGACCGCGGCTTCGTGACCTATTCGAACGCCGCCAAGGCCGACATGCTCGGCGTGCGCGACGACACCCTCGACACCCACGGCGCGGTCAGCGAAGCCACCGTGGGCGAGATGGCGGCAGGCGCGCTCGACCAGAGCCGCGCCGACCTCGCGGTGGCCGTGTCCGGCGTCGCCGGTCCGGGCGGCGGCAGCGCGGCAAAGCCCGTCGGCACGGTCTGCCTCGCCTGGGCGCGGCGCGGTGCCCCCACCGCGACGACCACGGTGCATCTGGCCGGAGACCGCAACGCGGTGCGCCGACAGACGGTGCGCCTCGCGCTGCAGGGCGTGCTCGAGCGCTGCGCCTGAGGCTGCGCAGGACTGCAGGCCGGACACGCCAGCGGCTTGCGCGCGGGACATCCCGTACAAAGAGTCCCACGGCCTTCCGCAAGAACTTGCTCGGCATATTTGCTGTAATTGCATACAGGCTCTACACTTACGGCATCGGACCTGCACCCCGCATGTCTGCAATCTTTGTGCCATAATCGGGCAATCAAACAGGACGCACCTCCATGGACGAAAACAAGGCCAAGGCCCTCGCCGCTGCGCTGTCGCAGATCGAAAAGCAGTTCGGCAAGGGTTCGATCATGCGCATGGGCGACGGCAGCATCGAGCGCGACATCCAGACCGTCTCCACCGGCTCGCTCGGGCTCGACATCGCGCTCGGCCTCGGCGGCCTGCCGCGCGGCCGGGTGGTCGAGATCTACGGCCCCGAATCCTCCGGCAAGACCACGCTGACCCTGCAGGTCATCGCCGAGATGCAGAAGATCGGCGGCACCGCGGCCTTCATCGATGCCGAGCACGCGCTCGACGTCGGCTACGCCGAGAAGCTCGGGGTCAACATCGAGGACCTGCTGATCTCGCAGCCCGACACCGGCGAGCAGGCGCTCGAGATCGCCGACATGCTGGTGCGCTCGGGCGGCGTGGACATCGTCGTCATCGACTCGGTCGCCGCGCTCACGCCCAAGGCCGAGATCGAGGGCGAGATGGGCGACCAGCTCCCCGGCCTGCAGGCCCGCCTGATGTCGCAGGCGCTGCGCAAGCTCACCGCCAACATCAAGCGCACCAACACCCTGGTGATCTTCATCAATCAGATCCGCATGAAGATCGGCGTGATGTTCGGCAGCCCCGAGACCACGACCGGCGGTAACGCGCTCAAGTTCTACGCCTCGGTGCGCATGGACATCCGCCGCACCGGCACGATCAAGAAGGGCGACGAGGTCGTCGGCTCCGAGACCCGCGTCAAGGTGGTCAAGAACAAGGTCTCGCCGCCGTTCAAGGAGGCCCACTTCGACATCCTCTACGGCGAGGGCATCTCGCGCGAGGGCGAGATCATCGACCTCGGCGTGGACCACAAGATCGTCGACAAGTCGGGCGCCTGGTACGCCTACAAGGGCGACAAGATCGGCCAGGGCAAGGACAACTCGCGCGAGTTCCTGCGCGCCAACCCGATGCTCGCCCGCGAGATCGAGAACCGGGTGCGGGTCGCGGTCGGCCTGCCCGAGCTGCCGCCCGCCGCCGCGTCCGCTCCCGCGCCGGCCGAGGCCTGAACCCGGCGACGACGACATGGGCGAGCCGAGCCTGCGCGAACGTGCGCTCCGCCATCTCGCCCGGCGCGATCACTCGCGCGCCGAGCTGGCGCGCAAGCTCGCCCCCCACGGCGAACCGGCCGAGATCGAAGCGGTGATCGAGCGCATGCGCGAGCTCGGCCTGCAGTCCGACGAGCGCTACGCCGAGGCTTTCGTGCGCAGCAAGGCGACACGCTTCGGCGCCGCGCGGCTGCGCAACGAGCTCGCGCGCCGCGGCATCGACCGTGACCGGATCGACGAGGCGCTCGCCGGCGAGTGCGTAGAATCAGAGGCCGAACGGGCACGCGCCGTGCTGCGCGCCCGCTTCGCCACCCCGCCCGCCGATGCGCGCGAATGGGCGCGCCAGGCGCGCTTCCTGCAAACCCGGGGGTTCGCCTCCGAGCTGATCCGCAAGCTGTTGAAAGAGCCCTACGATGACTCTGCTTAAGGTCGCCGGCCTGCAAAAGCGCTACAAGGCGCGCACCGTCGTGCACGACGTCGGCTTCGAGGTCGGCTCGGGCGAGGTCGTCGGCCTGCTCGGCCCCAACGGCGCCGGCAAGACCACCTGCTTCTACATGATCGTGGGCCTGGTGCGCGCCGACGGCGGCCAGATCGCGCTCGACGGCACCGACCTCACCCACCTGCCGATCCACGCCCGCGCGCGGCTGGGCCTGTCCTACCTGCCGCAGGAGATGAGCGTGTTCCGCAAGCTCAGCGTGGCCGAGAACATCCGCGCCGTGCTCGAGCTGCAGGGGCTCGAGCGCCGGCAGGTCGAGGAGCGCCTCGAGGAGCTGCTGATGGAGCTCGGAATCCATCACCTGCGCGACAACACGGCCATCTCGCTCTCGGGCGGCGAGCGCCGGCGCTGCGAGATCGCCCGCGCGCTCGCCACCGACCCGCGGCTGATCCTGCTCGACGAGCCCTTCGCGGGGGTCGACCCGATCGCGGTGCTCGACATCCAGAAAATCATCCGCTTCCTCAAGGAGCGCGGCATCGGCGTGCTGATCACCGACCACAACGTGCGCGAGACCCTGGGCATCTGCGACCGCGCCTACATCATCAGCGAAGGCCGCGTGCTGGCGAGCGGGCAGCCGGCCGAGATCATCGAGAACGAGCGCGTGCGCCAGGTGTATCTCGGCGAGCACTTCCGCCTGTGAGCCCGCCCTCCGGCCGATCGCGATGAAACCCAGCCTCCAGCTCAAGCTCTCCCAGCACCTCACGCTGACGCCGCAGCTGCAGCAGTCGATCAAGCTGCTGCAGCTGTCGACGATCGAGCTGAACCAGGAGATCGAGCGCGTGCTGCTCGAGAACCCGATGCTGGAACGCGAGGACGGCGACGGCGGCGACTACGCCCCCGTCCCACCCCCCGGTAACGCGCCCGAGCGCGAGGCGGCCCCCGAGCCCGCCGCCGAACCTGCGGGCGAGTCGATCACGCACGAGGGCGGCGAAGGCAGCAGCGAAGACGACAGCATCGACTGGTCCAACGTGGGCCAGGGCGCCTCCAGCCGCAGCGAGGACGACGACGACGGCGACTACCAGGACATCCAGGCCGCCGGTGTATCCCTGCGCGAGCACCTCGACGAGCAGATCGCGCTGTCGCCCCTGTCCGACCGCGACCGCGCGCTGGTGCGCTTCCTGATCGAGGCGCTCGACGACGACGGCTACCTGCACCAGCCTCTGGAAGAGCTTCTCGAACTGCTGCCGCAGGGCGCCGAGGTCGAGCTCGACGAGCTCGCCATCGCCCTGCGCCACGTGCAGAGCCTCGAGCCGGCGGGGATCGGCGCGCGCAGCCCGCAGGAGTGCCTCGCCCTGCAGCTGCTGGCGCTACCCGAGAGCGCCATCCGCCCGCTCGCGCTCGAGATCGTCACCAGCCACCTCGAGCTGCTCGCCGAGCGCAACTTCGCCCGCATCCGCAAGCTCACCGGCTGCGACGACGAGGCCCTGCGCGAGGCCCAGGCGCTGATCTGCAGCCTCGACCCGCACCCCGGCTCGCGCTACTCCACCGCCGAGACGCGCTATGTGCTGCCCGACGTCGTCGTGCGCAAGCTGCGCGGTCAATGGACCGTGAGCCTCAACCAGGAGGCCATGCCCCGCCTGCGCATCAACCGCCTGTACGCCAACCTGCTGCAGCAGAACCGCGCGCAGGGCGGCGGCCTGGGCGGGCAGCTGCAGGAGGCGCGCTGGCTGATCAAGAACGTCCAGCAGCGCTTCGACACCATCCTGCGCGTCTCCCAGGCCATCGTTGACCAGCAACGACAGTTCTTCGATCATGGGGATGTGGCGATGCGGCCACTCACCCTAAGGGAGATCGCAGACCAGCTCGAGCTGCACGAATCCACCGTCTCGCGCGTCACCACGCAGAAGTACATGTCGACGCCGCGCGGAGTCTTCGAGCTCAAGTACTTTTTCGGCAGCCATGTCGCGACCGACACCGGCGGTGCGGCTTCCTCCACGGCGATTCGCGCACTGATTCGCCAGCTGGTGGACGCGGAGGACAGCAAGAAGCCGCTGTCCGACGCCAGGATCGCCGAAATCCTCGGCCAGCAGGGAATCGTCGTCGCACGGCGCACGATCGCCAAGTACCGCGAATCCCTCAACATCCCGCCGGTCAGCCTGCGCAAATCCCTCTGACAACAACAGGAGTCATCCATGAATCTGAACATCACCGGGCGCCACGTCGAAGTCACCCCCGCCATCCGCGAATACGTGACCTCCAAGCTCGATCGCGTCATCCGCCACTTCGACAACGTCACCAGCGTCACCGTCATCCTGTCGGTCGAGAAGCTCAAGCAGAAGGCCGAGGTGACGCTGCACGTGCGCGGCAAGGACATCTTCGTCGAGAGCGACGATGCCGACCTCTACGCGGCGATCGATTCGATGACCGACAAGCTCGACCGTCAGGTTCAGAAGTACAAGCAGAAGCAGTCCGAGCATAACCACGAGTCGCTCAAGCACCAGGTCCCGGAGGCCTGAAGACCGGCTTGAAGCTCCCCCGTCCGGGGTGTGGTTATAATGCGCGCGTTTTCACGAAGCGCGGCCGCACACGCCCCGGACCGGATTCCCGCCCCCTTGGCGGCCGCTGACGGAAGAGTGCGCGAGCCCACCTGCGAATGAGCCTGATATCCCAACTCCTGCCGCTTTCCAACGTGGTTGTCGATCTCGACGCGAGCAGCAAGAAGCGCGTCTTCGAGCAGGCCGGCCTGCTGTTCGAGAACAACCAGGGCATCGCCCGCAGCACCGTATTCGACAGCCTGTTCACCCGCGAGCGCCTCGGCTCGACCGGGCTGGGCCAGGGCATCGCCATCCCGCACGGCCGCATCAAGGGGCTCAAGGACGCCGCCGGCGCCTTCCTGCGCCTGGCCACGCCGGTGCAGTTCGACGCGCCCGACGGCCGCCCGGTCGACATGCTGTTCGTGCTGCTGGTGCCCGAGCAGGCCAACGAAACCCACCTGCAGCTGCTCTCCGAGCTCGCGCAGATGTTCAGCGACCGCGAGTTCCGCGAGACCCTGCACGGCGCCGCGGATGCCGCGCAGATCCACAGCCTGTTCGTGAATTGGGGCGCCGATGCGGCAAACCAGCCTGACCCGGCTGTATGAGGCCCACCGCGACAGCCTGAGCCTCGTCCACGTCAGCGGACCGATCGGCGCACGCCTTTCGGTCGCCGAAGAGCGCATCTGGCCGGCCGACCTCGTCGGCCACCTCAACCTGATCCACCCCACCCGGCTGCAGGTGCTCGGCGCCGCGGAGCTCGCGTGGGCGCAGCGCCAGGCGAACGAGAAGGTCGCCCACCACCTCAACGAGATCCTCTCCGCGCACCCGCCCGCGATCATCGTCGCCGACGGCTGCGAGATCCCCAACATCCTCCACGGCATCTGCGAGGCGCACGACGTCGCGCTGTTCACCGCGCGCCACCCCTCGGCGAGCGTGATCGACCAGCTCCGCCTCTACCTGTCGCGCGAGCTCGCCGACAAGGTCTCGCTGCACGGCGTGTTCATGGACGTGCTCGGGCTGGGCGTGATGATCACCGGCGACTCCGGCGCGGGCAAGTCCGAGCTCGGCCTCGAGCTGATCTCGCGCGGTCACGGCCTGGTCGCCGACGACGTGGTCGAGCTGTCGCGCATCGCGCCCACGGTGCTCGAGGGCCGCTGCCCCGAGATGCTGCAGGATTTCATCGAGGTGCGCGGCCTCGGCCTCATCAACATCCGCACCATCTTCGGCGAGACCGCGTGCCGGCGGAAGATGCGCCTGCGCCTGATCTGCCACCTCGACCGCCGCCAGCCCGGCCCCGACGACCCCTGCCGGCTGCCGCTGCAGCAGGAGACGCAGGACATCCTCGGCGTCAAGATCGCCCGCGTGGTGTTGCCGGTGGCCGCCGGACGCAACCTCGCGGTGCTGCTCGAGGCCGCGGTGCGCTCGAAGATCCTCAAGCTGCGCGGCATCGACTCCACCCAGGAGTTCATCGACCGCCAGGCGCGCGCGCTGCACGCCGAAGGTGCCCAGCGCGCGGACTGAAGCGCGCGCACTTGCGGCACGCCGCCGCCGGCTGTTACGCTCGATCGCTTTGCAGCAGCCCACTGGCCGGCCATGAGCTCCACACCCGATTACCTGGAACGCATCCTCAACGCGCAGGTGTACGACGTCGCCGTCGAGACCCCGCTCGACCTCGCCGCCAACCTGTCGGCGCGCGTGCACAACCGGATCTACTTCAAGCGCGAGGACATGCAGCCGGTGTTCAGCTTCAAGATCCGCGGCGCCTACAACAAGATGGCGAACCTGTCGCCGCAGGCCTTGAAGCGCGGCGTGATCTGCGCCTCGGCCGGGAACCACGCCCAGGGCGTGGCGCTGTCGGCGGCCAGGCTTGGCGTGCGCGCGGTGATCGTGATGCCGAGCACCACCCCGGCGATCAAGATCGACGCGGTGAAGGCGCGTGGCGGCGAGGTGGTGCTCGCCGGCGAATCCTACTCCGACGCCTACGCCCACGCGCTCGAGCTCGAGAAGACCGAGAAGCTCACCTTCGTCCACCCCTTCGACGACCCCGACGTGATCGCCGGCCAGGGCACCGTGGGCATGGAGATCCTGCGCGCCCACCCGAAGCCGATCCATGCGGTGTTCTGCTGCGTCGGCGGCGGCGGGCTGATCGCCGGCGTGGCGGCCTACATCAAGCGCCTGCGCCCGGAGACGAAGATCATCGGCGTCGAGGCGGTGGACGCCGACGCGATGACGCGCTCGCTCGCCGCGGGCAAGCGCATCGCGCTCGAGCAGGTCGGCATCTTCGCCGACGGCGCCGCGGTCAAGGAGGTCGGCCTCGAGACCTTCCGCCTGTGCCAGCAATATGTGGACGAGATGATCGTGGTCGACAACGACGCGATCTGCGCCGCGATCAAGGACGTCTTCGAGGACACCCGCTCCATCCTCGAGCCGGCCGGCGCGCTCGCCGTCGCCGGCGCCAAGGAGTATGCCCGCCGCAACAAGCTGCGCGACAAGAGCCTCGTCGCGGTGGCCTCGGGCGCCAACATGAACTTCGACCGCCTGCGCTTCGTCGCCGAGCGTGCCGAGCTCGGCGAGCAGCGCGAGGCCGTGCTCGCGGTGACCATCCCCGAGAAGCCGGGCTCCTTCCGCAAATTCATCAGCGTGCTCGGCAACCGCAACATCACCGAGTTCAACTACCGCTACGCCGACGCCGAGCGCGCCCACATCTTCGTCGGCGTCACCGTGCACAACCGCAACGAGGCCGGGCGCCTGGTCGAGATGCTCGAGCGCCACGAGCTGCCCGCGCTCGACCTCACCGACGACGAGATGGCCAAGTCGCACGTGCGCTACATGGTGGGCGGGCGCGCGCCGCAGGCCGAGAACGAGGTGGTGTACCGCTTCGTCTTCCCCGAGCGCCCCGGCGCGCTGATGAATTTCCTCTCCAACTTGCGCTCGGACTGGAACATCTCGCTGTTCCACTACCGCAACCACGGCTCCGACTTCGGCCGCGTGCTGGTCGGCATGCAGGTCCCGCCGAGCGACAAGGAGGCCTTCGACGCCTTCCTGCAGCGCCTCGGCTACGACTACGTGGCCGAGACCGACAACCCCGCCTATCGCATGTTCCTGTCCGGGAGCTGAGCCCCGCGTGCGGCCGCGAGGGTGCTGAGGCCGCCGCTCAGGCGCGCGGCTTCGCCACCCCCGCCTCGGTCACCAGCCAGTCCATCGGGCGATCGAACTGCTGCGGCAGGGTGTCGGGTACGCGCCCGACCTCGAAGCCCACGCCCACCGCCACGGTGCGCAGCACCGCCAGCGTGCGGTCGAAGTAGCCGCCGCCGTAGCCGAGGCGGTAGCCGCGATCATCGAAGGCGTTGAGCGGGATCAGCACCAGCTCGGGCTCGACCGCCTCGCCGTCCGCCGGATGAGGGATGCCGTGGCGGTCGAGCGGCATCGGCACGCCCGGCGTCCATGCGCGGAACACCATCGGCGCATGCCGCTCGAGCACCACCGGCAGGGCCGCCACCCGCCCGGGCGCGGCCGCGAGCCAGGCCTGCACCCAGGGGCGCAGGTCGGGTTCGGCGCGGTAAGGCCAGCAGAAGGCCAGCCGGCGCGGCTGCAGCCGTCCGAGCAGGGAGTCGAGATGCGCGCCGATCGCGGCGGAAAGGCGCTCGCGGCGCTCGGCAGGCAGGCGCTCGCGCAATTCGAGCGCATGTTCGCGCATGCGCTTGCGACGCGCGGCCGGATCGTGGGACAAGGGGGCGGAATTCATCTTCGATATGGTATGGTTGCCGGTCAAACGGAGGCATCACCTGGCATGAAGAAGGCACTGGTTGCGGCGCTCACGGCCGCGACGTTCCTCGCCCCCGCCGGCGCGTTCGCGCAGGTCGGCGGCGAGTCCGGGGACGAACGTATCGTCGCCGCTCGCGAGGCGCTGCGCAAGGGCGACCGCGACACCCTCGAACGCCTCGCCGCCGTGCGCGAGGCCCATCCGCTCGACGCCTATCCGCGCTACTGGCTGCTGATCAACCGCCTCGCGCGCGCCGACGAACCCGTGCCGGTCGCGGCCCTGCAGGCCTTCTTCTCCGAGGAGGCCGGCTCCAACCTCGCCGAGCGCCTGCGCGCCGACTGGCTGCGCCGCCTCGCCCGGGACAACGACTGGAGCGGCTTCCTCGACGCATACGCCGACCTGCGCAACCCCGACGCCGAGCTGCGCTGCAACGCCTGGAGCGCGCGCGTGCTGAGCGGCGATCGCAGCGTCTTCGCCGAGCTCGCGCGCGAGTGGGACACGCTCGTCGACGCCGACGCGGCCTGCGACACGCCGCTGCGTGCGGCGGTCGACGCCGGCGCGGTGGACGAGGAGCGCGTGTGGTGGCGGATCCGTCGCCAGATCGACACCCGCAAGCCCGAGGCCGCGCTCGCCAGCCTGTCCCTGCTGCCCGCTGCCAGCGCACCCGTCGCCGCCGACCTGGGGCAGGCGATCCGCTCGCCCGCGCCCTGGCTCGACCGCCTGCCGCCCAACTTCGCGGTGACGCGCGCCGGCCGCGAGCTCGCGCTCGCCGCGCTCGTGCGTCTGGCGCGCGAGGACGTCTCCGCCGCGCGCCTGCGCCTGCTGCGCATCCAGGACCGCCTCAGCGCCGCCGAACGCAACTACGCCCACCTGGCGCTCGGCATGCACGCCGCGCTCGACCGCCTGCCCGAGGCGAGCGCGCTCTACGCCGCCGCCGGCGACATCGAGACCACCGCCCAGCAGCGCGCCTGGCGGGTGCGGGCGGCGCTGCGCATCGGCGACTGGCGCGCGGTGCGCGCGGCGATCGAGGCCATGCCCGCCGAAGAGCGCGAGACCGCCGACTGGATCTACTGGCTGGGCCGCGCCGAGGCCGCTGCCGGCCGCCGCGACGCCGCCGAGTCGCTCTATGTGCGCATCGCCGCCGAGCCGCACTTCTACGGCATGCTCGCGCGCGAGGAGCTCGGCGAGGCCTTCCCGCCGCCACCCGCCACCGCGCCGCTGCCGCGCGCCAAGCTCGAGGAGGCCGAGCGCGACCCGGGCCTGCAACGCGCGCTCGCGCTCTACCGCCTCGAGCTGCGCACCGAGGCGCTGCGCGAGTGGGTGTGGGGCGTGCGCGAGCGCGACGAGCAGTTCCGCCTCGCCGCCGCCCACCTCGCGCTGCGCAACGAGCTCTACGACCGCGCGATCAACACCGCCGAGCTGGCCAACCCGCGCAGCAACTTCGAGCTGCGCTTCCTGACGCCCTACCGCGACCTCATCGAACCCCAGGTGCGCGCGCAGGGCCTCGACCTCGGCTGGGTGTACGGCCTCATGCGCCAGGAGAGCCGCTTCGTGATCCCGGCGCGCTCCAGCGTCGGCGCGCAGGGCCTCATGCAGGTCATGCCCGCCACCGGCAAGTGGGTGGCCGACCGCATCGGCCTCGCCGGCTACAGCCAGCGCCTGCTCACCGACCCCGAGACCAACGTGCTCCTCGGCACCAGCTACATGCGCCTGATCATGGAGGGGCTCGACGCCCACCCCGTGCTCGCCAGCGCCGGCTACAACGCCGGCCCCGGGCGCGCGCGGCGCTGGCGCGACGCGGCGCCGCTCGAAGGCGCGATCTACACCGAGACGATCCCCTTCGACGAGACTCGCGACTACGTCAAGAAGGTGCTCGCCAACGCGGTGATCTACTCCGCGATGCTCGAAAAACAGCCGCAATCGCTCAAGGCGCGGCTCGGCACGATCGCGCCCGGGGCGGCCAGCGAGTAAGCTTCCGGGTGCGGCACTCCATTCCAACCACAGCAACAGCACGGTCCAGTCGAAACATGAACCCGAAACGCGTCGTCATCGTCGGCGGCTCCGGCTTTATCGGCAGCGCCATCGCCAATCGCCTCTGCAAGGAAGGCGTCAAGGTCCTCATCCCCACCCGCCGTCGCAGCCGCGCCGGCCACGTGCTGCTGCTGCCCAACGCCGAGGTGGTGGAAGGCAACGTGCATGACGTCGCCGTGCTCGCGCGCCTGTTCGAGGGCGCCGACGCGGTGGTGAACACCGTCGGCGTCCTGCACTCGCGCCCGGGCAAGCCCTACGGGCCCGACTTCGCGCGCGCCCACGTCGAGCTGCCGCAGAAGATCGTCGCCGCCTGTCGCACGGCGCACGTCCCGAAGCTGATCCACATCAGCGCGCTCGGCGCCTACTCCGACGGCCCCTCCGAATACCAGCGCTCCAAGGCCGCCGGCGAGACCGCGATCCGCACCGGCTCGCCCGAGATCGCGTGGACCATCCTGCAGCCCTCGGTGGTGTTCGGCCGCGGCGACAGCTTCCTCAACCTCTTCGCCGACCTCGCACGCATGTTCCCGGTGCTGCCGCTGGCCGGCGCGGGTACGCGCTTCCAGCCGGTGTATGTCGAGGACGTCGCCGAGGCGGTGTGGCAGGGCCTGACCCGCGAGGACGCCGCCGGGCAGACCTTCCAGCTCGCTGGCCCCACGGTCTACACGCTGCGCCAGCTCGTCGAGTACGTCTCCGCCCTGGTCGGCAAGCCGCGCCCGATCTATCCGCTCTCCGAGAAGCTCGCGATGCTGCAGGCGCGCATGATGGAACTCGCGCCCCAGCCGCTGATGAGCCGCGACAACGTGCGCTCGATGAAGGTCGACAACATCGCCACCGGCAGCCCGCAACCCTTCGGCATGAGCCCGACCGCGCTCGAGACCGTGGCCCCGGCCTGGCTCGGCAAGGCTGCGCCGCGCGCCCACTACTACCCCTTCCGCCGCCACGCGCGACGCTGAAGAACAACCCCTGACGGAGTCCGCGATGAAGCTGATCATCGGCAACAAGAACTATTCCTCCTGGTCCCTGCGCGCCTGGCTGGCCGCGCGCGAGGGCGGCTTCACCTTCGAGGAGATCCGCATCTCGCTGTTCATCCCGGGTAGCCGCGAGCGCATCCTGTCGCACTCGCCCGCGGGCAAGGTGCCCTGCCTGAACGACCACGGCGTGGTGGTGTGGGACTCGCTCGCGATCGGCGAATACCTCGCCGAGAAGCGTCCCGGCCTGCTGCCCGCCGACCCGGTCGCGCGCGCGATGGCGCGCTCGGTCACCGCCGAGATGCACTCCGGCTTCCAGAACCTGCGCAGCCGCATGCCGATGAACGTGCGCAAGGACTACACCGGCTTCGGCCACAGCCCCGAGGTCGACGCCGACATCGCACGCATCGTGGCGATCTGGAACGACTGCCGCGCGCGCTTCGGCGCCGAGGGCCCCTACCTCTTCGGTCGCTTCAGCCTCGCCGACGCCGCCTTCGCGCCGGTCGCCTTCCGCTTCCAGACCTACGCGGTGAAGCCCGAGGGCGCGGCCGGCGAATACCTCGCCACCCTGCTCGCCAACCCGCACATGCGGGAGTGGGCGGCGGCAGCGCGTGCCGAGACCGAGTCGATCGCGGAAGAGGACCTCTACGGCTGATGCAGGCCTATGTCGTGGGCGGGGCGGTGCGCGACGCCCTACTCGGCCTGCCGGTGAAGGATCGTGACTGGGTGGTGGTCGGCAGCACGCCCGACGAGATGCTCACGCGCGGCTTCCGCCCGGTCGGTCGCGACTTCCCGGTCTTCCTGCATCCGCACACCAACGAGGAATACGCGCTCGCGCGCACGGAGCGCAAGTCCGGCCACGGCTACACCGGCTTCGTCTGCCACGCCTCGCCCGAGGTCACGCTCGAAGAGGACCTGCTGCGCCGCGACCTCACCATCAACGCGATCGCGCGCGCCGAGGACGGCCGCCTGATCGACCCCTACGGCGGCCGCCGCGACCTCGCCGCGCGCGTCTTCCGCCACGTCTCGCCCGCCTTCGCCGAGGACCCGCTGCGCATCCTGCGCGTGGCGCGCTTCTCGGCCCGCTTCACCGACTTCGAGCTGGCGCCCGAGACGCTCACGCTGATGCGCTCCATGGTCGCGGCCGGCGAGGTCGACCACCTGGTCGCCGAGCGCGTCTGGCAGGAGCTCGCGCGCGGGCTCATGGAGGCGCGCCCCGCGCGCATGATCCGCGTGCTGCGCGCCTGCGGCGCACTCGCGCGCCTGGTGCCCGAGCTCGACCGCCTGTTCGGCGTGCCGCAGCCCGAGCAGCACCACCCCGAGATCGACACCGGCGAGCACGTGCTGATGGTGATCGACCACGCCGCCGCCGCGGGCGAGCCGCTCGCGGTGCGCTGGGCCTGCCTGCTGCACGACCTCGGCAAGGGCGACACGCCCGCCCACCTGCTCCCGCACCACTACGGCCACGAGGCCGCGAGCGCGCGCCGCGCGCGCGAGGTGTCGGAGCGCCTGAAGGCCCCCGCCGACTGCCGCGACCTCGCCGAGATGGTGGCGCGCGAGCACGGCATCCTGGCGCGCGCCGCCGAGCTGCGCGCCGAGACCATGGTCAAGCTGATCGAGCGCTGCGACGGCCTGCGCCGCCCGCAGCGCTTCCTCCTGATGCTGCAGGCGGCCGCCTGCGATCACGCCGGCCGCGGCCGCGGCGCGGAAAACGCATCGGAATGGAGACCCCTGTCACGCTGGCAGGCCGCGCTGCAGGCCGTGCGCGCCGTCGATGCCGGTAGAATCGCAACCGAATGCAGCGACAAATCGCTGATTCCTCAGGCCTTGCACGCCGCCCGCGTGGCTGCCGTGAAGGCCCTGGACAAGGACCCCGCATGAACGCAACCCGCTTCGGCGAACTCGAGGTGCTGTGCCACGCACCCGAGCGCGCCACCCATGACCACCCCCTCCTCTTCGTCCACGGCGCCTACGTGTCGGCGTGGTGCTGGGAAGAACACTTCCTGCCCTGGTTCGCCCGCCGCGGCTGGCCGGCTTACGCCGTGTCGCTCTCGGGCCACGGCCGCAGCCGCCAGCGCGAGCATCTCGACTCCTACTCGATCGACGACTACGTGCGCGACGTCGCCGAGGTGGCCGCCCGCCTGCCGGCTCCGCCGGTGCTGGTCGGCCACTCGATGGGCGGGATGGTGGTGCAGAAATACCTGGAGCAGTACGACGCCCCCGCCGCGGTGCTGATGTCCGCGGTGCCGCCGCAAGGCCTCATGGGCTCGGCCTTCGGCCTCATGTTCAAGCGCCCGCACCTGCTCTCCGACCTCAACCGCATCATGTCGGGCAACGACATGGACATCGACAGCCTGCGCGAGGCGCTCTTCCACCAGCCGGTGGCGGCCGACGACCTGCAGCGCTACTACCGCCTGAGCCAGCCCGAGTCGCACCGCGCGATCTGGGACATGTCGCTGTTCAACCTGCCGCAGCCTGCGCGCATGCACCGCGTGCCGATGCTGATCCTGGGCGCCGAGCATGACGCCCTGATCCCGCCCGACCAGGTGCACATGACCGGCATGACCTACGGTCGCCAGGCCGAGATCCTCCGCGGCATGGGCCACGGCATGATGCTCGAGCGCGACTGGGAGATCGCCGCGATGCGGATCGCCGACTGGCTGGCCGAGCGCGCGCTGTAGTCGCCCGCGGGCGGCCTCAGAGGGCGTGCGTGCGGTCTCCGCGCACGAAGCCCAGCAGCGGCCCGTCGATCGCGCGCGAGAGCGCGATCACCTTGAAGAGCTCGCCCATCTCCTGCGGCGCGGTCAGGCGCTGCACCGCGCGCGCGGCGCGGATGTAGTCCGCGCTCTCGCGCGCGCCGCGCCGCTCCAGGCACTCCAGCACGCCGCAGTTGAAGAGGAACTGCGCCTGCGTGGTGTAACCCTGCACGTCCAGCCCGGCCTCGAAGCCGGCCTCGGCCACCGCGGTAAAGTCCACGAAGGCGGTGATGTCGTTGAGCCCCGGCCACAGGAAGGGGTCGCCGTGGGCGTGGTGGCGGTAGTAGCACAGCAGGGTGCCGCCCGAGCGCGAGGGCGGGTAGTACTCGGCGCGCGGATAGCCGTAGTCGATCAGCAGCAGGGCGCCCGCCTGCAGGCGCTCGGCCCAGGCCGCCACCCAGGCCTTGCCGGCGAGGTTGAGCTCGGTGACGTATTCGCCGCTCTGCGGCACCGGCAGGGCGAGCGCCCGCGCGCCCTCGGCCACCGCGCCCGCCGCCGGCACGTCCGCCCAGCACAGCCGGCGCACCCCC
>NZ_AMXF01000086.1 GCF_000310225.1 Thauera phenylacetica B4P | reverse complement strand
CCGCCGCGCGCGGCGGCGACGTGGCGCTGCGGCTGGTGAGCGCGCTCGCGCAGGCGGCGCTCGCGTGGCTGCTCGCCTTCCTCGTGCTCGCCAGCCTGGTGTGGCGCGGCAGCGGGCTGCGCTGGGGGGAGGTGGCGGGGGCGATGCTCGCCGGGCGTACCGTGCTGGCCTGGCGCGCGGCGCTGGTGACGCTGGCGGTGCTGCTCGCGGTGGCGGCGGTGTGCGTCGAGCTGGCGCCGCTCTACCACGTGCTCGGCACCGACAAGGTGGGGCAGGATGTGCTCTACTTGGCGCTCAAGAGCGTGCGCACCGCGCTGGTGATCGGCACCCTCACCACGCTGGTGATGATGCCCTTCGCGGTCGCGCTCGGCATCGCCGCGGGCTACCTCGGCGGCTGGGTGGATGACGCCGTGCAATATGTCTACACCGTGCTCAACGCCATCCCCGGCGTGCTGCTGATCGCCGCCGCGGTGCTGATGATGCAGGTGGTCATCGACACCAACCCGCAGTGGTTCGACACCGCGGCCGAGCGCTCGGACGCGCGCCTGCTGGCGCTGTGCTTCATCCTGGGCATCACCAGCTGGACCGGGCTGGCGCGCCTGCTGCGCGGTGAGACCTTGAAGCTGCGCGAGCTCGACTACGTGCAGGCGGCGCGCGCCTTCGGAGTGCGCACCCCGGTGATCCTGCGCCGCCACATCCTGCCCAACCTGATGCACATCGTGCTGATCGCGCTGGTGATGGACTTCTCCGGGCTGGTGCTGGCGGAGGCGGTGCTGTCCTATGTCGGCATCGGCGTTGATCCGTCGACGATCAGCTTCGGCACCATGATCAACATGGCGCGCGCCGAACTCGCGCGCGAGCCGATGGTCTGGTGGTCGTTGGCCGCGGCCTTCGTGTTCATGTTCGTGCTCGTCCTGGCGGCCAACCTGTTCGCCGACGTGGTGCGCGACGCCTTCGACCCGCGCCGCGCCTGAGCGCCCCCTGGCCCGCATCCGCCGGGCCGACCATGAAGAGGATTCCCCGATGAGAGCGCTTCGCTTCGACAACCGCTTCGTGCGCGAGCTGCCCGCCGATCCCGAGCCCGACAACCACGTCCGCCCGGTCCATGGCGCGTGCTACTCGCGCGTGATGCCCTCGCCGGTGAAGGCGCCGCACGTGCTGGCGTGGTCGCGCGAGGTGGCGGAGATCCTCGGCGTGGACGAGGGCGACGTGCGCAGCGCCGAGTTCGCCCGCGTCTTCGGCGGCAATGGCCTGCTGCCCGGCATGGAGCCCTACGCCGCGTGCTACGGCGGCCACCAGTTCGGCAACTGGGCGGGGCAGCTCGGCGACGGGCGCGCGATCACGCTGGGCGAGTCGATCAACGCGCGCGGCGAGCGCTGGGAGCTGCAGCTGAAGGGCGCCGGGCCGACGCCCTATTCGCGCTTCGCCGACGGCCGCGCGGTGCTGCGCTCCTCGCTGCGCGAGTTCCTGTGCAGCGAGGCGATGCACCACCTCGGCGTACCCACCACGCGCGCGCTGAGCCTGGTGGGCACCGGCGAGACCGTGGTGCGCGACATGCTCTACGACGGCAACCCCCGACCCGAGCCGGGCGCGGTGGTGTGCCGGGTGGCGCCGTCCTTCATCCGCTTCGGCAACTTCGAGATCTTCGCCTCGCGCGGCGAGGAGGCGCTGCTCGAGCGCCTGATCGACTTCACCATCGAACGCGATTTCCCCGAGCTGGCCGGCGAGCCCGACGCGGCGGCGCGGCGCGTCCGCTGGTTCGACGAGGTGTGCCGGCGCACCGCGGTGCTGGTGGCGCACTGGATGCGGGTGGGCTTCGTGCATGGGGTCATGAACACCGACAACATGTCCATCCTCGGCCTCACCATCGACTACGGCCCCTACGGCTGGGTGGACGACTTCGACCCGGAGTGGACGCCCAACACCACCGACGCCGGCGGGCGCCGCTACCGCTTCGGCAACCAGCCCTTCATCGCGCACTGGAACCTGTGGCAGCTCGCCAACGCGATCTACCCGGTGGTGCGCGAGGTCGAGCCACTCGAGCGCGCGCTTGCTGCCTACGCCGATGTCCACGATACGAGCTACCGCGACATGATGCGCGCCAAGCTCGGCTTGGCCGAATGGCGCGTCGGGCAGAAGGGCGACGACGGCCTGCTCGAGCGCCTGCACCGCCTGCTCGCGGCTGGCGAGGTGGACATGAGCCTGTTCTTCCGCCGCCTCGCCGAGGTTGATCCGGCGGCGCCGGCGCTGGAGCCGCTCGCCGAGGCCTTCTACGACCCGGCGCGCCGCGCCGCGGTGGAGGCCGAGCTGCTCGACTGGCTGCGCGAGCACGGCGCGCGCGTGCTCGTCGAGGGCCAGCCGGCCGCGGCGCGGCGCGCGGCGATGAACCGCGTCAACCCGCTCTACGTGCCGCGCAACTACCTCGCGCAGCAGGCGATCGACGCCGCCGAGGCAGGCGACACCGCGGAACTCGAGACCCTGCTCGAGGTGCTGCGCCGACCCTACGAGGAGCAGCCCGGGCGCGAGCGCTTCGCCGCGCGGCGGCCGGACTGGGCGCGCGATCGTCCCGGCTGCTCGATGCTGTCCTGCAGCTCCTGAACGTTCTTGCCGCAAGGCTCGCGGTCGGCGGCGTGGACCCTCCACCTCCCGCGCCGTCCCCCATCCGGGCGACCCGGGGCGACGGGAGCTAGTTCTTTCGGCGTAGCGCTCCGTCGATCGGCCGATGGCCATGGGCCTTTTCAGGGTCTAGGATGGAATCGGAGGTGAATCCGCCGCGACTCCTGTCGGCGGAAAAACGATAACCGTGTCCACGATCGTCCTGACTCATGCGGAGGAGCCGTGCGTGCGTCCTGCGCTCGCGCGCAAGGCGGCATCGCCGCGCGATGCCCTGGGGCGCATGCCGATCCTGCTCGGCAGCGGGGCCGAGGTGCTCGACGAGCTCGCGCGTGGCGCGGAGTTCGTGCGCCTGTCCTCGTCGGCCTCGGTCTTCGAGCGCGGCTCGCCGCCCACCGGCCTGTTCTTCGTCTGCAACGGCGCGGTGCGCCTGATGGTGAGCGGGCCCGAGGGCAAGGACAAGGTGGTCGAACTCTTCGAGCCGGGCGGCATGTTCGGCGAGATCGGGGTGTTCACTGGCGAGTGCTACCGCACTTGGACGCAGGCGGTGGGCGCGGTGGTGCTGGTGCATGTGCCGCGCGAGCGCGTGCTGGCGGCGGTGGCGATGGACAATTCGCTCTCCAACCGCATGCTGGTCGCGGTGTGCGCCCGTATCCAGCGCCTGATCGACGCGATCGGCAGCACCGTCGGCGGCCCCGCGGCGGTGCGCGTGGCGAGCTACCTGCTCGAACAGCTCGAGCGCGGTGCGCGCGGCGACGGCTGCATCGTGCTGCCCGCGCCCAAGAAGACGATCGCCTCCCTGCTCAACCTGACCCCCGAGACCCTCTCGCGGGTGCTGCGCAACCTGGTGGAGGAGGGCGTGCTCACGGTGAGCGGCCGCCGCATCCGGGTGCGCAACCGCGCGCAGCTCGCCCGTCTGCTGACGCACGACGAGGCGGCCCTACCCCTCCGGGCTCATCCGGGCTAGTCACTAAGGACTAGTCCGGGCCTCCTTCGGCGCTGCCCATCCCGTGCTTTTGGCGAATGGTGCGGGGCGCCGCCCGAGCCTATCCTCACTCCGGAAAAATCGTGAACGTCGGACCTTTCCGGAGCGCAGTGGGAAATGGCTACTCGCAAGTTTCAGCAGATGTCCGTGCTCGTGATGAGCACCACCGCTTTCACCGTCTGTTTCGCTGTCTGGATGCTGTTCGCTGTGATCGGCATCCCGATCAAGGAAGTCCTCGCCCTCAACGAGACCCAGTTCGGCCTGCTCGCGGCCACTCCGGTGCTGACCGGCTCGCTGATCCGCCTGCCGCTCGGCATGCTCACCGACAAGTTCGGCGGCCGCATCGTCTTCTTCGTGCTGATGCTGTGCACCGTGCTGCCGATCTACCTCATCGGCCACGCCACCGAATACTGGCAGTTCCTCGTTGCCGGCCTCTTCGTCGGCTTTGCCGGCGGCTCCTTCTCGGTCGGCATCGCCTACTGCGCACGCTGGTTCGAGCGTCAGAACCAGGGCTTCGCCATGGGCGTATTCGGTGCCGGCAACTCCGGCGCCGCGGTCACCAAGTTCGTCGCCCCCACGCTGGTGGTGATGTTCGGCTGGGAGATGGTGCCGCAGGTCTATGCCGTGGCGATGCTGATCACCGCGATCGCGTTCTGGTTCTTCACCTATGACGACCCCGAGCACCGGGTGCACTCCTCGGTGACCTTCCGCGACCAGCTGCGCGTGCTCAAGGATCCGCGCGTCTGGAAGTACTGCCAGTACTACTCGATCGTGTTCGGCGGCTATGTCGGCCTGTCGCTGTGGCTCACCAAGTACTACGTCAACGAGTTCGGCATGGGCATCCAGACGGCGGCCCTGCTCGCGGCCTGCTTCTCGCTGCCCGGCGGCGTGCTGCGCGCGGTGGGCGGCTGGCTGTCCGACCGCTACGGCGCGCACAAGGTCACCTGGTGGGTGATGTGGGCGTCGTGGATCTGCCTGTTCCTGCTCTCCTACCCGAACACCGAATTCACCGTGCAGACGGTGGAGGGGCCGCGCACCTTCAGCATCCACCTCAACGTCTGGGTGTTCACCTTCCTGCTCTTCATCGTCGGCATCGCCTTCGCCTTCGGCAAGGCCTCGGTGTTCAAGTACATCTCCAACGAGTTCCCCAAGGAGATCGGTGCGGTCTCCGGCATCGTCGGCCTGGTGGGCGGCATGGGCGGCTTCCTGCTGCCGATCATGTTCGGCGCTCTGGTCGACCTCACCGGCGTGCGCTCGAGCGCCTTCATGCTGCTCTACGGCGTGACCTGGGTTTCCCTGATCTGGATGTACCTGACGGAAGTCCGTCGTGTCGACATGTTCGACGGTCACGAGACCGCGGTCGACTCGTCCAAGGCCTGATTCGCAAGACAACGAGGAGTGGGTTTCATGCAAGCAAGCAATGCCGCGGCGCCGAGCCCGGCGGTCACCAGCAGCGTCGACCTCGTCGATTGGCGCCCCGAGGACGAGGCCTTCTGGAAGGAGAAGGGCTCGCGGATCGCCAACCGCAACCTGTGGATCTCCATCCCCAGCCTGCTGTGCGGCTTCGCCGTGTGGCTGATGTGGGGGATCATCACGGTGCAGATGGCCAACGCGGGCTTCCCCTTCACGCCCGACCAGCTCTTCTCGCTCGCCGCGATCGCCGGCCTGTCGGGCGCCACCACGCGCATCCCGGCCTCCTTCTTCATCCGCATCTGCGGCGGCCGCAACACGGTGTGGCTGACCACCGCGCTGCTGATGGTCCCCGCGGTGGGCACCGGCATCGCGCTGCAGAGCCTGGAGACGCCGCTGTGGGTGTTCCAGCTCATGGCGCTGCTGTCGGGCATGGGCGGCGGCAACTTCGCCTGCTCGATGGCCAACATCTCCACCTTCTTCCCCAAGCGCCTGCAGGGCACCGCGCTCGGCCTCAACGCCGGCCTGGGCAACTTCGGCGTGACCACCTCGCAGCTGCTGATCCCGGCGGTGATGACCATGGGCGTGTTCGGTGCGCTCGGCGGCGATGCGATCCCGCTGGTCAAGGATTCGGCCACGCTGATCGGCAAGATCGCCGCCGGCACGCCCACCTACGTGCAGAACGCCGGCTTCGTGTGGCTGCTGCTGCTGGTGCCGCTCGCGGTCGTCGGCTGGTTCGGCATGAACAACCTGCTCACCGTGTCGCCCAACATCGGCTCCACCGGCTCCGCGCTGGGCAAGATCGTGCTGTTCTACGGCATCGCCCTGGTGGTCTCGGCGGTCGGCCTCTACCTCTACCTGCCGAGCGGCCTCGGCGTGCTCTCGGGTGGCGGGATGTGGATCATGCTGCCGCTGGTCATCCTCGGCACCCTGTACGGCATGAAGTTCGCCGCCAGCGGCGAGATGAAGACCAACCTCGACAAGCAGTTCGCGATCTTCCGCAACAAGCACACCTGGTCGATGACCGCGCTCTACGTGGTGACCTTCGGCTCCTTCATCGGCTTCTCGATGGCGCTGCCGCTGTCGATCACGGTGATCTTCGGCAACACCCACGTGTTCGACCCGGCCACCCAGGCCTGGGTGCATGCGAAGAACCCGAACGCCCCGTCGGCGCTGATGTTCGCCTGGATCGGCCCCTTCGTCGGCGCGCTGATCCGCCCGGTGGGTGGCTGGATCTCGGACAAGCTGGGCGGCTCGATCGTGACGCAGTGGATCTCGATCGTGCTCGTGATCGCCTCCGCGGTGACCGGCTACGTGATGTTCCTGGCCTACCACTCGGCCACGCCGGAAGAGTACTTCTTCATGTTCATGGCCCTGTTCGTGCTGCTGTTCGCGGCCTCGGGCATCGGCAACGGCTCGACCTTCCGCACCGTGGGCTACGTGTTCGACAAGGACGAGCGCGGCCCGGTGCTGGGCTGGACCTCGGCGGTGGCGGCCTACGGCTCCTTCATCGCCCCGGTGGTGATCGGCGGCCAGATCAAGGCCGGCACGCCCGAGTACGCGATGTACGGCTTCGCAGTGTTCTACGCCCTGTGCGTGGTCCTCAACTGGTGGTTCTACCTGCGCAAGGACGCGTACATCCAGAACCCCTGATTCCCGCCCGACCTACGGATTCCCTTTTTCAACCAGACTTTTACCGATCGCGCTTGACGAACGAAGCGACGACTTGAGAGGAGCAAACCATGAGTCATTTTCTCGATCGCCTGAGGTTTTTCGACAAGGTCAAGGAGACCTTCTCGAACGGACACGGTATCGTCACCAATGAAGACCGCAACTGGGAGGATGCCTACCGCAACCGCTGGCGCCACGACAAGGTGGTGCGCTCCACCCACGGTGTGAACTGCACCGGCGGCTGTTCGTGGAAGATCTTCGTCAAGAACGGCCTGGTGTCGTTCGAGATGCAGCAGACCGACTACCCGCGCACCCGCGAGGACCTGCCCAACCACGAGCCGCGCGGCTGCCAGCGTGGTGCCTCGTTCTCGTGGTACCTGTACTCGCCGCACCGCATCAAGTACCCGATGATCCGCGGCCGCCTGCTCGACCTGTACCGCGCCGAGCGCAAGGCCGGCCGTGACCCCGTCGAGGCCTGGGAGGCGATCCAGAAGGATCCCTCCAAGCGCGAGAAGTACGTGCACGTGCGTGGCCTGGGCGGCTTCGTCCGCACCAACTGGGACGAGGTCACCGAGATCGTCGCCGCGGCCAACGTGTACACGATCAAGAAGTGGGGCCCGGACCGGATCTACGGTTTCTCGCCGATTCCCGCGATGTCGATGATCTCGTACGCCGCCGGCGCGCGTTACCTGTCGCTGATCGGCGCCGCCTGCGGCTCGTTCTACGACTGGTATTGCGACCTGCCCGCCGCGTCGCCGCAGACCTGGGGCGAGCAGACCGACGTGCCCGAGGCCGCCGACTGGTACAACTCGACCTACCTGATCATCACCGGCGCCAACCTGCCGATGACCCGTACCCCGGACGCCCACTTCGCCACCGAAGTGCGCTACAAGGGCACCAAGATCGTGTCGATGGCGCCGGACTACGCCGAGTACGTCAAGTTCGCCGACCTGTGGATGCCCGTCAAGCAGGGCACCGACGCCGCCGCCTTCCTGGCCATGGGCCACGTCGCGCTGAAGGAGTTCCTGGTCGAGAAGCAGGACCCGTACTTCACCGAGTACGCGCGCAAGTACACCGACCTGCCGATGCAGGTCGTGCTGCGCAAGTATGGCGAGGGCTACGTCTCCGACCGCAACCTGCGTGCCTCGGACTTCGACAACAACCTCGGCGAGGCCAACAACCCCGAGTGGAAGACCATCGTCTTCGACAAGAAGAGCGGCCGCTTCATTGCGCCCAACGGCTCGATCGGCTTCCGCTGGGGCGAGGACGGCAAGTGGAACCTGCTCGAGAAGGCCGGCGCCGACCAGGCCGAGACCGAAGCCGAGCTTACCTGCATCGGCAGCCAGGACGAGGTCGTGTCGGTCGGCTTCCCGCACTTCGTGCAGGGCGAGCCCGCGCTGCTGTATCGCAACGTGCCGGCCCGTCGCCTGAAGCTCGCCAACGGCGAGGAAGCCTTCGTAACCTCGGTGTTCGACATGCAGGTCGCGCAGTACGGTATCGACCGCGGCCTCGGCGGCGCCAACGTGGCCTCGTCCTACGACGACGCCAACGTCGCCTACACCCCGGCCTGGGCTGCCAAGCAGACCGGCGTGAAGGCCGCCGACCTCGAGCGCACCGGCCGCGAGTTCGCCGAGAACGCCTCGAAGACCAAGGGCAAGTCCATGGTGATCATGGGCGCGGCGATCAACCACTGGTACCACAACGACCTCGCCTACCGCTCGATCATGAACCTGCTGCACATGTGCGGCTGCGTGGGTCAGACCGGTGGTGGCTGGGCGCACTACGTGGGCCAGGAGAAGCTGCGTCCGCAGGCCGGCTGGGCGCCGATCGCCTTCGCGCTCGACTGGCAGCGTCCGCCGCGCCACATGAACTCGACCTCGTTCTGGTACTTCCACACCGACCAGTGGCGCTACGAGACGGTGGACGCCGACTCGCTGCTGTCGCCGGCGGGTCCGTGCCGCAACAAGGGTTCGTCGCTGGCCGACTACAACGTCAAGGCGGTGCGCATGGGCTGGCTGCCGTCCGCCCCGCACTTCAACCGCAACCCGATCGAACTGGCCGAGGAGGCCGCCCGTGCCGGTGCGACCGACGAGGCGAGCGTGTCGAAGTACGTGGTCGACCAGCTCAAGTCGGGCGCGCTCGACGTGTCCTTCGCCGACCCGGACGCCGAGGAGAACTGGCCGCGCAACCTGATCGTGTGGCGCGCCAACCTGATCGGTTCTTCGGCCAAGGGCCACGAGTACTTCCTCAAGCACCTGCTGGGCGCGCAGAACGGCGTGATGCAGGAAGGCGGCGCGGGCAACAACTGCAAGGAAGTGAAGTGGCACGAGCACGGCCCCACCGGCAAGCTCGACCTGATGGTGGACATCAACTTCCGCCTCAACTCCACCGGCGCCTACTCGGACATCATCCTGCCGACCGCAACCTGGTACGAGAAGAACGACCTCAACACCACCGACATGCACCCCTTCATCCACCCGCTGGGTGAGGCGGTGACCCCGGGCTGGGAGTCGAAGTCCGACTGGCAGATCTTCCGCACCCTGGCGAAGACCTTCACCGCGCTGGGCGCCAAGCACCTGGGCACCCGCAAGGACGTGGTCGCGCTGCCGATGCAGCACGACTCGCCGACCGAGCTCGCCACCCCGATGGGCGTGGGCAAGGACTGGAAGCACGGCGAGTGCGACCCGATCCCGGGCAAGACCATGCCGATGCTCAAGCTCGTCGAACGCGACTACGCGCAGATCTACAACAAGTACATCGCGCTCGGCCCGCTGATGCTCAAGCTGGGCAACAACGTCAAGGGCATCGACTGGGATACCACCCAGGAGTACGAAGAGCTCAAGAAGTGCAACTACCCGGTGCAGGTCGAGGGCGTCTCGAAGGGCATGCCCTCGCTCGAGGAAGACATCTACGTCTGCGACTCGGTCATGCGCATGGCGCCGGAAACCAACGGCGAGGTGGCCCACAAGTCCTGGACGGCGCTGTCGAAGAAGACCGGCATCGACCACCACCACCTGTACGCCGGCCGCCACGAGGACAAGATCACCTTCCGCGACATCGTCGCCCAGCCGCGCAAGATCATCACCGCGCCCACCTGGTCCGGCATCGAGTCGGAGACCGTGTCCTACACCGCGGGCTACACCAACATCCACGAGCACATCCCGTTCCGTACCCTGACCGGTCGTGCGCACTTCTACCAGGACCACGAGTGGTTCCTCGACTTCGGCGAAGGCTTCTGCACCTACAAGCCGCCGGTCGACCTCAAGGCCCACGAGAAGGTGCCCGACAGCGTGCGCAACAAGCCGCACCTGACCCTGTCGTGGATCACCCCGCACTCGAAGTGGGGCATCCACTCCAGCTACCAGGACAACCTGCGCATGCTGAACCTGTTCCGCGGCGGCCCGTACGTCTGGCTGTCCGAGGAAGAGGCCGCGACCATCGGCATCAAGGACAACGACTGGGTCGAGGCGATCAACGCCAACGGCGCCACGGTGGCCCGAGCGGTGGTCTCGCAGCGCATCCCGCGTGGCATGGCGATCATGTACCACGCCCAGGAAAAGAACGTGAACGTGCCCGGCTCGAACACCACCGGCAAGCGTGGCGGCATCCTGAACTCGGTCACCCGCGTCATCGTCAAGCCCACCAACATGGTCGGCGGCTATGCGCAACTGGCCTACAGCTTCAACTACTACGGCACCGTCGGTTGCCAGCGTGACGAGGTTGTGGTCATCCACAAGATCGAGGACCAGGACATCGACTGGCTGGAGCGTCCGCTCACGCCCGAACGCGAAGCCCAGCGCAACCCCGTGGGCATCGGCAAGAAGTAAGCGCCGACTCGAGACCAGAGATTCAGGAGAAATAAATGAAAATCCGCGCGCAATTCGCGATGGTGTTCAACCTCGACAAGTGCATCGGTTGCCACACCTGCTCCGTGACCTGCAAGAACGTGTGGACCAACCGTAAGGGCGTCGAGTACGCCTGGTTCAACAACGTCGAGTCCAAGCCCGGCATCGGTTACCCGAAGGAGTGGGAGAACCAGGACAAGTGGAAGGGCGGCTGGACCAAGCTCAACGGCAAACTCGAGCTCAAGGCCGGCGGTCGCCTGAAGAAGATCGTGCAGATCTTCTCCAACCCGAACCTGCCCGAGATCGACGACTACTACGAGCCCTTCACCTACGACTACGCCCGTCTGCAGAACGCGCCGCTGTCCGAGGCCGCGCCGACCGCGCGTCCGGTCTCGCAGATCACCGGCGAGAAGATGGACAAGATCACCTGGGGCCCGAACTGGGAAGACGACCTCGCCGGCGAGTTCGCCTCCCGTGCTCGTGACAAGAACTTCTCCAACATGGAGAAGGAAATGTACAAGCAGTTTGAAAACACCTTCCACATGTACCTGCCGCGGATCTGCAACCACTGCATCAACCCGGCGTGCGTGGCCTCGTGCCCGTCCGGCGCGCTCTACAAGCGCGAGGAAGACGGCATCGTGCTGGCCGACCAGGACCGCTGCCGCGGCTGGCGGATGTGCATCTCGGGCTGCCCGTACAAGAAGGTGTTCTTCAACTGGGAGTCGTCCAAGGCCGAGAAGTGCGTGGGCTGCTACCCGCGCGTCGAGAACGGCATGCCGACCGTCTGTTCGGAGTCCTGCGTCGGTCGCATCCGCTACAACGGCATCATCCTGTACGACGCCGACAAGATCTCGGCCGCGGCCAGCGCCGACAACGTCCAGGACCTGTACCAGGAGCACCTGGACATGTTCGTCGATCCCTTCGACCCGGCCGTGATCGAGCAGGCCAAGAAGGACGGCATCACCGACGACTGGATCCTCGCCGCGCAGAAGTCGCCGATCTACAAGATGGCCGTGCAGTGGAAGATCGCCTTCCCGCTGCACCCCGAGTACCGCACGCTGCCGATGATCTGGTACGTGCCGCCGCTCTCGCCGGTGCAGTCGCAGATCGACCAGAAGGCGCTGCCGACCGAGGCCGACGGCGTGATCCCTAAGGCTTCGGCGATGCGCCTGCCGGTCAAGTACCTGGCCAACCTGATGACCGCCGGCAAGGAGCAGCCGATCGTCGACGCGCTCAACCGCATGATCGCGATGCGTTCCTACCAGCGCTCGGTGCACGTCGAGGGCACGCCCGACACGCGCGCGCTCGACGCGGTGGGCATGACCGAGGACATGGCCAAGGAGATGTATCGCTACCTGGCGATCGCGAACTACGAAGACCGCTTCGTGATCCCGACCTCCAAGGAAGAGATGCGCCTCGAGGACTACCACGGCTTCCAGGGCCAGGCGGGCTTCAGCTTCGGCAGCGCCTCGTCGGTCGGCATCTCGCCGAACTCGCTGTTCCCCGAGCGCCGCAAGGAGTCGATGGAACCGCGCAAGCCGGTCCCGCACGCCGACGAGCTGCACGACGTCACCGGCGAACGCTACTGAGGAGACTGAACCATGCAGACCTACAAGCTGCTTGCCATGCTGCTCGACTATCCGGGCGGCGAGATCGTCGGCGACCTGCGCGCCGCGGTTTCGGAGCAGGGCGGCGCTCGGGGTCTGGTGCGCTCGGTGGACACCGACCAGGTGTTCACCGAGGTTGAGCACGAGAGCATCGCCGGTTTCATCGACTGGATGCTCGCTCAGGACCAGACCGAGCTCGAAGGCCGTTTCGTCAAGACCTTCGACCTCACCCCGGAGCACAGCCTGCACCTGACCCACCACGTGTTCGGCGACGACAAGAACCGTGGTCCGGCACTGATCGACCTGTCGGAGTTCTACAAGTCCTACGGACTGCAGCACGACGAACACGAGATCCCGGACTACCTGCCGATGATGATGGAGTTCGTGTCGCAACTCGAGGAGACCGAGGCGCGCGTGTTCCTGACTGACGCGGTGAAGGTGTTCAACTTGCTCGCGACCAACCTGGAAAAGGCGGGGAGCCCCTATGCGGCGCTCGTTCGCGTGATCGAAAACCACAGCTCGCTGGCCCGCATGGCCGCCTGAGGAGAAGACAATGTCCCTGACCAACCTGTTTTTCGGGGTCTATCCCTACATTGCACTGACCGTGTTCGTGATCGGCAGCTGGATCCGTTACGACAACGAGCAGTACACCTGGAAGACCGATTCGTCGCAGCTCCTGTCCAAGCAGGGCATGATGCTGGCGAGCAACCTGTTCCACGTCGGCATCATCATGATCTTCTTCGGCCACTTCGCCGGCCTCGTGCTGCCGCACGGCCTGTGGCTGGGCCTGGGGATCTCCGATCTGGCGCACCAGTGGATCGCGATCATCGCCGGCGTGATCTTCGGCATCATGTGCCTGGTCGGTGGGGCGATGCTGTGGTACCGCCGCATGTACAACCCGCGCGTGCGGGTGAACAGCCGCCGCAGCGACGTGTTCATCATCACCTGGCTGATGGCGACGCTGATCCTCGGCTTGCTGACCGTGCCGTTCTCGGTCGGCCACGCCGTCAAGGGTGATCCGGCCGTGATGCTGGCGCTGGCCGAGTGGGTCAAGAGCATCCTGCTGCTGAACCCGCAGCCCGAGCTGATGACGAAGGTCGATCCGATCTTCCGTGCTCACATCTTCTTCGGCATGACGGTGTTCCTGGTGTTCCCCTTCACCCGCCTGGTGCACATCCTGACCGCGCCGTTCAGCTACCTGACGCGCGCCTACCAGATCGTCCGGACCAAGCGCCGCCTGGCCTGAGGCTGAAGCGAAGGGCAGGGCGGGCGGCCACTACGGCCGCCGGCCTTGCCTTTCGGTCCTTTTGCCCCTAGCTTGCGCGGATGCGCAAGAAAGCACCGATTCTCATGTTCATCCGCGGCTCGGGCCTGTCGGTCAAGATCACCGGCATGCTGCTCGGCTTCTTCCTCGTGGCGCTCGCCGCGATCGCGCTGACCCTGTTCATCTCCTGGCACCTGGAGGGTGCGGCGGCGGCGATCAACGATGCCGGCAGCCTGCGGATGCGGGTGTATCGCCTCGCCCATCACCTCGCGCGCGCGGACGTCGAGAAGATCGACCGCAGCGCGTTCGCCGCCGACCTGCAGAAGCGGATCGACGATTTCGACGCCGTCCTCTCCGTGCTGCGCCGTGGAGATCCTTCGCGCCCGCTCTTCGTGCCGCGCGAGGACGGGATCCCCGAAGACCTGGCCGAGATGGCCGAGAACTGGGCGAAGCGCAGCCGCCCGATCCTTAGTTCGATCGTCGCCGACCCCAGCGCGCAGAACCTGCACCTGCGCGGGCTCGAGTTCGACGCCGCCGCCGAGGCCTGCGTCGACTCGATCAACGAGCTCGTGCTGCGCATGGAGCAGAGCTACGCGCGCAACACCAACATCCTGCGCACCTCGCAGGTGATCCTCGTCGCCCTCGCGGTGATCGGCACCATCCTGCTGCTGCGCTTCTTCTTCCTCACCGTGATCCGCCCGGTGTTCGAGCTCCACGAGGGCGTCAAGCGCATGGGGCAGGAAGACTTCGACGCCCGCGTGCCGGTGTTGGCCCCGGACGAGTTCGGCGAGCTCTCGGCCGGCTTCAACCGCATGGCCGCCCACCTGCAGAACGTCTACGACACGCTCGAGGAGCGCGTCGCCGCCAAGACGCGCAGCCTGGAAGAGAAGAACCGCGAGCTCGAGATCCTCTACGACGTCGTCGCCTTCCTGCGCGAGCCCAACGACGTCGACACGCTGTGCAAGGGCTTCCTCGAGCGCGTGCAGAAGACGCTGGGCGCGAGCGCCAGCTCGGCGCGCCTGCTCGACCTCGAGTCGCGCAACCTGTGCATGATCGTTCATGACGGGTTGGGCGAGGATTTCCTCGACCGCGAGGAGGTGCTCGCCTGCGGCGAATGCGTGTGCGGCGAGGCGGCGCAGGGCAGTGGGCTCTCGCTGACCCTCGACGTGCGCAACGCCTCGCTCGCCGTCACCCGCGACGCCTGCCAGCGCGCCGGCTTCCGCACGGTCTCGGCCACCTCGATCACCGCCAGCAAGCGTGCGCTCGGCGTCTTTAACCTGTACTTCGACCATGCGCAGCCGATCGGCGACGCCGACCGCCAGCTGCTCGAGACCCTGGGGCAGCAGCTCGGCATCGCGATCGAGAACCAGCGCCTGCACGCGCGCGAGCGCGAGCTCGCGGTCTCCGAGGAGCGCAACCTGCTCGCGCGCGAGCTGCACGATTCGATCGCGCAGGGCCTGGCCTTCCTCAACCTGCAGGTGCAGATGCTCGAGCGCGCGCTCGCCGAGCAGCGCGCCGAGGATGTGCGCACGACGGTGGAGATGTTGCGCCGCGGCATCCAGGAGAGCTACGAGGACGTGCGCGAGCTGCTGGTGCACTTCCGCACCCGGGTCGAGCAGCAGGACCTCGACGCGGCGATCGCTGCAGCACTGCGCCGGCTCGCCGAGCAGACCGGCATCGCCACCGACCTCGACGTGCAGGGTGACGGCGCGCCGCTCGACCCCGAGGCCGAGACCCAGGTGCTCTACATCGTCCAGGAGGCGCTCTCCAACGTGCGCAAGCACGCGGGCGCGAGCACGGTGTCGGTGAGCGTGCGGCGCGGCCGCGACGGGCTGGCGGTGACCGTGCGCGACGACGGGATCGGTTTCGCCGAGGACCGCGACGCTACCGACGGGGAGGCGCATATCGGGCTGCAGATCATGCGCGAGCGCGCGATGCGGATCGGTGGACGCTTCGCGGTACGGTCCTCGCCCGGGCGCGGCACCGAGATCCGCCTGGAGCTGCCGCGAACCAACGAGGTGGAAGCCTGATGGCCGAAGACAAGATCCGCGTCCTGCTGGTGGACGATCACACCCTGTTCCGCAGCGGCATCCGCTCGCTGCTGCAGAGCTATGCCTGCTTCGAGGTCGTCGGCGAGGCCGGCGACGGGCGCGAGGGCATCCGCCTCGCCGGCCAGCTGCGGCCGGACGTGGTGCTGCTCGACAACAACATGCCCGGGCTCTCCGGGCGCGAGGCGGCCCGCCTGCTGCTGGAGGAGGCGCCCGAGACGCGCGTGCTGATGCTGACCGTCTCGGAGGACGCGGACGATCTCATCGAGACGCTACGGGCGGGGGCCTGCGGCTACCTGCTGAAGAACATCCAGGCCGAGACCCTCGTGTCGGCGATCAAGACCGCGGCCCAGGGCGAGTCGGTAGTGTCCCCGCAGATGATGGGCAAGCTGCTGAGCGGTGTGCGCGGCAGCCCGGGCAGGCCGGCGAGCGGCGGGCTGCCGCCTGCGCCCGCGGCGCCGCCCAGAAACGCC